>JACCZE010000290.1 GCA_013696105.1 Planctomycetota bacterium
GTCATCCCCGCGAGCTCGCCCTTCGGGGTCAGGCGCAGGCGCATCGGGATGGGCATGGCGTCGCTGACCACGTCGTACAGCAGCTGGCCGCGCTCGTCATGGCCGGCGAAGGTCGCGGTGCTGACGATGAGGATGACGCGGTTGTTGAGCAGGCCGACCGAGGTGAAGCGCGCCTGTTCGCCCACCGCGCGCTCGATCTTCGCCAGCATCTCCTGGCTGCGGCGATCGCCGACCAGCACCGCTCCCGCCGGGATCGGCAGGCGTACCTCGGTCTTGCGGCCGAGCCGATACACCGTGGCCACCACCTCGCGCGTCACTCCGTCGCCGCCGTCGACAGGGGCAGATGACGTCCTGGTGACCCTTCCGGTGGCGCTGGTGCGGGTGCCGCCTTCCTCGTGGTCGAACTTGAAGCTGACGATATCGCCGCTGGCATCCTCCTCGAAGACCTGGGTGTCGCGCACTTCGAAACGCGAGGCCGGATCGGATTTCCCCAGCGTGCGCTTGATCACCATCGCCATGCTCACCGCACTGGTGCGGCCACCGTCGCCCTTGCGGGTGCAGACCTCGTGCAGCGAGACCGCGGGCTGGCCATTCAGCTCGCCGACGAACCAACGGTCGGCTTCGAGCTGGTTCCCCTCCTGCGACCACAGCAGCGGACACAGGACGAAGGCGAGGAGGAGCGGGGCGATACGCATCGCACGACCTTAACGCTACCGACGCGCCTACAAAGCGCGCGTCAGCAGCGAACTGACCTTCCCGGGCGCCGAGCGGCGGTGGCGGCATACAATCGGCGAAGCCGATGCCGCCACGAATTCGGCGGTTCGCCGCCGAATTCGTGCCGCGACAAAGCCCGTGGGTAGGCCGCGAGGCCGTAGGGGCGACAGCCCCTGCACTAATGCCAGCGCACCCGCTGCTCGAAGGTCGGGTCGCCGCCACGGGCGATCGTATCCATGGCTTGGTTGGCCAGGGCATCGACCCGTTCATTTCCCGGATTGCCGTCGTGGCCCTTCACCCATTGCCAGGTCACCCGGTGCTGGGCGAGCAGCCCGTCGATCTCCTGCAGCAGGTCGACGTTCTTCAAGGGCCCGTCTTTGCGTTTCCATCCACGCGCCTTCCAGCCGGGGATCCATTCGCTCGCCGCCTTGATCACGTACTGGCTGTCGCTGTGGATGAGGATGGCGGTGCCGGGCTTCTTCAACGAGCGCAGGGCCATGATCGCGGCGAGGATCTCCATGCGGTTGTTGGTGGTGGCACCTTCGCCGCCGCTGCGCTCGAGGGCATCGTGGGTGCGGGGGTCGATGATCAGACAGGCCCAGCCGCCGGGACCGGGATTGCCGCGGCAGCCGCCGTCGGTGTAGGCGAGGACGTCGGGCATGTTGGGGGGATTGGATGGTGAGAGAGGGGAGAGGCTATGGGAAAGGGGGACAGCCGCTGAACAGCCGCTGAACAGCCGCTGAACAGCCGCTGAACAGCCGCTGAACAGCCGCTGAACAGCCGCTGAACAGCCATCTCCTTCTCGGGATTTTCGCGATCGTCCTCGGCGTCAAGGGTGCCCTCGCGGGGCGCGCCCTTGACCCCTGCGGGCGATCGCGGGGTGGGGGTGAAGGAGAAACAGCATGAGCAGATATCGATCACTGCGGGTCTGGCAGGAAGCGCGCGCACTCACGACGGCGGTGTATGCGTCGCGGATCCGCGATCACGCATTGCGCGATCAGATCCAGCGGGCGGCGTTGTCGGTACAGGCGAACATCGCCGAAGGCAGTGGGCGCGGATCGGATGCGGATTTCCGACGGTTCCTCTTCTTCGCGCGCGCCTCGTGCGCGGAAGTCGGCAGCCATGTCCATGCGGCTTGCGACCTCGGCCAACTCCATCGCAGCGATTCGCAGCGGATCCTCGCGGCGTGCGATCGCATCGGACATATGCTCTGCGCCTTCATCGTCCGCCTCACGTCCTCGCCCACTCCACCATCCTGAGCGCACGCCTTCGGGTTGTCCGCGGCTGTCCGCGGCTGTCCGCGGCTGTCCCGCGGCTGTCAGCCGTCTTTCGCCCCCTCCGCCCCGCCTTTCTCATCGCGATACCGAACCCGGAACGCCTCCGCGAACGCGGCGAATCGCCCGGCGCGGATCGCCGCGCGGCAGCGCGCCATCAGCTGGCGGTAGTAGGCGAGGTTGTGCAAGGACAGCAGCGAGCCGCCGAGGTGTTCGCCGCTCTTGAGCAGGTGGTGCAGGTAGCCGCGGCTGACGCGCGAGGCCTGGCTGGGGGTGCTCTCGTCGATGGGGCGGGCGTCGGCGATGAACTCCGCGCGCTTGATGCGCATCGGGCCATCGTCGGTGTAGGCGATGCCGTGGCGGCCCATGCGCGTGGGCAGGACGCAGTCGAACTGGTCCATGCCGCGCGCGATGGCTTCGATCAGGTCGAGCGGGGTGCCCACGCCCATCAGGTAGCGGGGGCGCTCGCGCGGCAGGATGGGCGCGATCCAGCCGATCACGCGCAGGCGTTCTTCGGCGCTCTCGCCGACCGCGAGTCCACCGAGGGCGTAGCCGGGCAGATCGTGGCGCAAGGCATCGGCGGCGGATGCCTCGCGGGCGTCGCGGTGCAGGCCGCCCTGCACGATGCCGTACAGTGATTGGTCGCTCGCACCGCCGTGGGGGCCGTCGGCGCGCCAGGCGGCAACCGAGCGTGCGAGCCACAGCGCGGTGCGGCGGTTGCAGGCGAGGATGTCCTCGCGCGGGGCCTTCGCGGGCGGGCACTCGTCGAAGGCCATGATGATGTCGGCGCCCAGCAGGCGCTGGATGCGGATGCTCTCTTCCGGCGTCAGTTCCAGCGCAGTGCCATCGAGGTGGCTGCGGAACGACACGCCGGCGTCGGTTATCGTGCGGTTCGCGGCGAGGCTGAAGACCTGGTAGCCGCCCGAATCGGTGAGCATCGGCCCGCGCCAGCCGCTGAAGCGGTGCAGTCCGCCCAGCGCGCGCACGGTCTCGGCGCCCGGGCGCAGGGCGAGGTGGTAGGTGTTGCCGAGCACGACCCCCTGACCGAGCTCCTCGGCCTGCTGCACGGTCACGCCCTTGAGTCCGCCGAGGGTCGCGACCGCCATGAAGCACGGGGTGGGCACGGCGCCGTGCGGCGTGCGCAGGGTTCCGGCGCGGGCGTCGCCGTCGTGAGCCACCAGCTCGAACGCGGTGGCATGGGGCGCCACCGGATTCACCATTTCGGCGTCAGCTGGATGTCCTGGTAGAACGTCTTGAGGATGTCCTCGGCGAGGTACTTCTCGTTGGCCATCTCCCACGCGCTGATCTGACTCATGCCCACGCCGTGGCCGAAGCCCTGGCTGGTGATCTGGTAGGTGGTGATGCGCTTGCCTTCGGTCGATTCGATACGCTTCGGGCTGTCGGCGGACCACAGCGTCGAGCGCAGCTGGAACGGGCCGACCAGCATGCGGAAGCTGTTGGCCGACATCTCGATCGGCTCGCGGTCGACGGTGTGGTCGATGAGCACGGTCTCGACCCGGTTCGATCGCGGATCGCGCTTGCCGACGCGCAGATTGCGGATCCAGCCGATGTGCTTGCCCTGCGCCTCCATGACTTTGGCCAGCGCACGCTGCAGATCGGCGGGTTTGATGATCGTGGTGTAGGACCAGTGCGACGATTCGTAACCCAGGCCTTCGGCGCCCAGCTTGCAGAAGTGGTCGGGATGCGCGGTCATGACCCGGCCGAGCGGCACCCGGCCGAAGACGTCGCGCGCGCCGGGCAGGATGCTGTCGACGCTTTCGGTATACCCTCCCGAGCTGGCGCAGAACAGCGGGGCGAAGGGATTGGTCTTGTCGACCAGCATGACCACGCCGCGGGTCTCGAACACTGCGCTGCGCACCACGCCGTTGGCGTCACCCTTTCCGCGGTACTCCTGGTCATCGGCCGTGTCCGAGAGATCGAACTCCTGATGCGCCTGGCGTGCGAGGATCTGGTGCGCGTAGGCGTAGCTGCGACTGGCGATGGCCTGCGCCTTGAGGGCTTCCAGCGGATAGCTCGGCGACATCTCGACGGCGACCACGCCTTCGATGTACGCCTCCATGGGCAGGCAGTTGATGACCGCCACATCCTTGGCGCTGTGGTACATGATGTCGAGCGAGCCGCGGTAGCGCCCGGTCGCGAGCGTGAACACCGGTTCATGGTCCTGGGCTTCGAACAGGGTGGGGTCGCGTCGCGCCGGATTGATATCGGCGGGTGCCACCGGCGCCGGGGGATCGGTGCGCTGGGGCTGGATGCGGATCGCCGAAACCGGCCAGGTGTAGTCCTTGCCCCATTCCTTGGAGCCGAGCATCAGTCCCGCATTGGTGTCGGCCTGGACGCGCAGGATGGCGCCGGCGCGCAGCGTCAGCCGGTACTGCGGATCGTCGGGGATGTTCGGCGTGACCACGTCGACCGGCTCGAGGATGGTGACGTCGACCTTCTCGTAGAAGCGCGAGGGATCTGGGGGAACGCGATTCAAGAGCAGGACCCGCACCCCGGGATCCTGGCCGCCGCCCTTCTCGAGCCGTCCCATGCGCCGGTCGTCTTCGAGCAGTCCGAGAACCAGGCTGTAGGCGAAGAACACCACCAGACCGACCAGGACGACGGCGCGCACCAGGCGATTGAGCAGGTCGAGCGACATCGCGGGAAAGCTACCCGATCCGCATGCGCAAGCCAGGCGCGACGCTCCCGTTCAAGGCCCCGACCCGTCCTGCCGCGATCAGGTGCGGCTGCCTCGCCGCCACGCCTCTGGAGTGCGGCCGGCCACGAGACGGAAGCTGCGGCAGAAGTACGAGGGATCCTTGTAGCCGACGGCGCTGGCGACGGTCCGCACCGGCAGTTCGGAACCCGCCAGCAGCGACTGCGCTCGGCGGATGCGCATACGCACGATGTGCTTGGCCAGGGTCGTGCCGGCTTCGGCGCGGAAACTGCGGCCCAGGTGATCGGCGCTGCAGCCGCACCACTGGGCGAGCAGCGTCACCGTCAGATCCGGCTTGGACAGATAGGTCTCGACCAGCTGGCGGCAGCGCGCGATGCGGTCGTCGTCGAGCGCGCCCGCGGGAGCGGCAGCCAACAAGCTGCGCACCAGGCTCGCCCACGCGGTGAACCAGCCCGCGACCTCGCGCGGATCGGGCTCGGGCGAGCGCGCGCACCGCACCAGGCCCTCGAGGGCAGCGACGGCCAGACGGCCATCGGCGGTCGCCACCACGTCGGAAGCCACTCCATAGGGCCTGCCTGGGTCCGCCGGCGAGCGCCGTGCCAGGTGATAGGCGACCTGGCGATCGTTCGGCATGAACACCAGATTGGCGAACGCCGATCCACCGAGCACCGCTTCCCGGTGCGCGAGCAGTCCGGGCATGGGCAGGACCTCGCCGGCGCGCAGCTCCAGCCCTCGAGCCGCATGCGGGAAGGCGAAGCGCGTGGCTCCCGAGCATTGGATGAAGAGCTCCGGCTGGGGATGGATGTGCCGCCACGTCGGCGGTGGGGGTTTGGTCGCCGGCGCGAGCGGACGCACCGGGCAACGCCCGGCGGCGGTCTGAGCCAGGAGGGCGTCCAGGATACCCATGGTCCACCCGCGCAGCGAGAAGCCCTCGGAGCGTTCCTTGGGCGATGCCGGAAAAGTGCCATGCATGTCGCTGTTATCCGCTTGTCCGCCGCGGAATAAAGCCGTTAAAATACCGCCCGAAGGACACCCCCATGAAGCCGATCCGCGTCACCGTCTGGAATGAAGGCCGCCACGAGCAGAAGGATGCGCCGGTGAAGGCCATCTATCCGCAGGGCATCCACGGCTGCATCGCCGCGGCGCTGCGTCTGGCCGGCGGATTCGAGGTGCGCACCGCGACCCTCGACGATCCCGAGCACGGTCTGACCGACGCGGTGCTGGATGCCACCGACGTGCTGTTCTGGTGGGGCCACTGCGCGCACGGCGCGGTGCCCGACGCTCTCGCGCAGAAGGTCCAGCAGCGCGTGCTCGCGGGCATGGGCTTCATCGCGCTGCACTCGGCGCACTACGCGAAACCGTTCAAGCTGCTGATGGGGACCAACTGCTCGCTGCGCTGGCGCGAGGCCGAGGAGAAGGAGCGCTTCTTCGTCATCGACCACGCCCACCCGATCGCAGCGGGACTTCCCGATACGTTCGAATTGCCGCACGAAGAGATGTACGGCGAGCGCTTCGACGTGCCCACGCCGGACGAGCTGGTGTTCATTTCCTGGTTCGAAGGCGGCGACGTCTTCCGTTCGGGCTGCACCTGGCGGCGCGGCCACGGCCGCGTGTTATATTTCCGGCCCGGGCACGAGACGCATCCCACCTACCACGATCGCACCATCCAGATGGTGCTGGCGAATGCCGCGCGCTGGGCCGCGCAGCCGCTGCGCCGCGCGACCAACGACAGCCCCTGGTGCAAAGAATCCTTCGAGCCGATCGTCGGTGCCGACGCACCGGCGACCACCGCTGACGTCTGAACCACGAACCGGAGATCCCGCATGTCCATTCGCTGTGCAGTCATCGGCCTCGGCATGGGCCGTGGTCACGCCAAGGCCTACTCCGAACACAAGGACTGCCAGCTGGTGGCCGTCGCCGACGTCGACCCGGTGCGGCGTGAACGCGCCGCCAAGGAGTGGGGCTGCGCGACCTACGCCTCGGCCGACGAGATGCTCGCGACCGCCAAGGCCGACGTGGTCTCGGTCGCGACGCCCAACTCGCTGCATCGGCCGCTCGCCATCGCCGCCCTGAAGGCGGGAGCGCACGTGCTGTGCGAGAAGCCCATCGCGCTGACCGCGGCGGAAGGACGCGAGATGGTGCGTGTCGCCCGCGAGGCCGGCAAACGCCTGATGATCAACCTCAGCTACCGCTTCAGCGGACCGAGCCAGGTGCTCAAGAACCTGGTCGACAGCGGCGTGCTCGGCACCATCTATGCTGGCCGCACCGTGTGGCTACGCCGTCGCGGCATTCCCGGCCTGGGCGGCTGGTTCACCGACAAGAAGCTCGCCGGTGGCGGACCGCTGATCGACCTGGGCGTGCACCGCCTCGACCTCGCGCTGTGGCTGATGGGGCACCCCAAGCCGACGTGGGTGATGGCCGGTGCCTGGAACCACCTCGGCATGCGCATCGGCGCCCGTCAAGGCAAGTCCTATACCGTCGAGGATCTCGCGATGGCGATGATCCGCTTCGAGGACGGCAGCATGCTCGAGGTGGAAGCGGGATGGGCGGCGAACATCAAGGAGAACGAGCTGATGGAGACGCGGCTGCTCGGCACCGACGGCGGTCTGGTGCAGAAGAACCTGGGCGAGGGCTACGACTTCCAGGCGGAGGTCTTCCAAGACCGCAACGGCACCCAGCTCGACCTCTCCCCGCATCCGCCGTTTCCGGAAGCCAAGAACGCCTACCACCACTTTGTCGAAGCCATCCGCGACGACAAACCGCACATGGCGACCGGCGAGGACGGCGTCGCGGTGCAGGAGCTGCTGGACGCGATCTACCAGAGCGCCGCTGAAGGCCGGCCGATCGAGATGACCAGCGAAAAAACCGCAGCGAGCGCGAAGGGCTGAAGGACTTCCGCCGCGATCGCGCCGCGCCCCTCACCTCGAGCCCGGCGGGGGTCGAAGGGGGCGCGCAGCGCCCCCTTCTGAAGAAAGTAAGGAGTCCTGATTCCGGGATAATGGCGGCCGCAGCCGCCCCCGGAATAAGGACTCCGCTACATCTCCGCCATGAACGCGCTGATGCGATCCGCCAGCCCCGGCAGCCCCTCGTGCCCGAAATCGGGATAGATCACCAGGTCCTTCGCAGCGGTGATCTTGTTGTACGCCGCGAACTGCGTCGATGGCGGGCAGATCGAATCCATCAGGCCGACGGCCATCAGCGTCCGCGCGCGGATGCGCTTGGCGAGGTGCTGGCAATCGATGTAACCCAGGCGGGTGAAGATCGCCTGCTCGCGCTCGTGGCGCGGATCGAATTTCTGGAAGTAGCTCTTCAGCTCGGCATAGGCGTCCTTGGCCTGATCCATCTCCCACACGCGCTGGTAGTCGCAGAGGAAGGGATACACCGGCGCCGCGAATTTTACCGTGGGTTCGAGCGCGGCGCAGGCGAGGGTCAGGGCGCCGCCCTGCGAACCGCCGGTGGCGCCGACGCGCGTCGGATCGACCTCGGGGAAGCCCATCACCACGCGCGCGAGCTGGGCGGTGTCGAGGTAGATCGAGCGGAAGAGCAGCTTCTCGGGCGAATCCTCGCTCAGGCCGCGGATGATGTGGCCGTGATGGGTGTTGCCCTTCACCGAGCCAGTGTCCTCCGACAGGCCGCCCTGTCCGCGGCAATCGAGCACCGCCACGCAGTAGCCCTGGGCGACCCAGGCGAGTTTGTCGAACCAGTCGCCGCTCGATCCCGTGTAGCCATGGAAGATCAGGATCGCCGGCAGCTTGCCCGCGCGGGTCTTCGGTCGCAGGTACTTGGCGTGCACGCGCGCACCGCCCACGCCCGTGAACCAGAGGTCGAAGCACTCGGCCTGCGCGAAGGAGAACGGCCCGGGCGTGAGTTCGACCTTGGCATCGACGCGCTTCATCTCGGCGATCGACGCATCCCAGAACTGGTCCATGTCCGGCGGGCAGGGATTGCGACCCTGGAATTTCTTCAATTCGGCGAGGGGCATGTCGAGCATGGGCATGTGCGGATCTCCGGCGCAGCGTCTTATCGCCGCTGGCGAATCGCGCCATCCACGCCGCGGGCGGGTGGACCGGCTGCTCGACCACTGCGGCTGGAGACGCTATGGAGACGTCATCCTGGAAACGTCGCTTGAAAGCGCTTCCCAAGCGGCAAACCACGACTCCCTCGGTGCCACTCGCTTCGCAGCGCTGGTCCCCTCATATCCGTCCAGGAGTCCACCATGTCCGTCCTCGGCATCGATCTCGGCACCTCCGGCTGCAAGGCGGTGGTGGTCCGCGACGACGGCACCATCGCCGCCACCGCGACCAGCTCCTACCCGTTGAGCACGCCCAAGCCGCAGTGGAGCGAGCAGGATCCCGCGCATTGGTGGCAGGGGCTGGTCGAGTCGGTGCGCGCAGCGTTGGCGCAGGTGCCAGGCGAGCGCATCGCCGGCATCGGCATCGGCGGCCAGATGCACGGCGCGGTGCTGCTCGATGGCGCAGAGCGGGTTCTGCGCCCCGCGATCCTGTGGAACGACGGACGCTGCCAGGAGGAATGCGACCTCCTGCACAAACGCGTACCGACCCTGGTCAAGGAGACGGGCAACCGCGCGCTTGTCGGCTTCACCGCGCCCAAGCTGGTGTGGGTGCGCCGGCACGAACCGCGGATCTGGAAGCAGGTGCGGACCGTGCTGCTGCCCAAGGATTGGCTGCGCCTGCGGCTCACCGGCGAGAAGGTCGCCGAAATGTCCGACGGATCAGGCATGCTGCTGATGGATGTCGCGAAGCGCCGGTGGAGCGCGAAGATGCTCGCCGCGTGCGACATCGACGAGTCGTATCTCGGCCGGCTGATCGAAGGCAGCGCGGTGGGCGGTACCGTCACCGCCGAGGCAGCGCGCGAACTCGGCCTGCCGGCGGGAATCCCCGTGGTCGGCGGCGCAGGCGATCAGGCCGCGGGAGCGGTCGGCGCCGGCTGCGTCACTCCGGGATCCACGACGATCGCGCTCGGAACCTCCGGAGTCGTCTTCACCACCACCAAGGGCTACCGCCCCGACAAGCAGGGCCGCCTGCACACCTTCTGCCACGCGCTGCCGAACACCTGGCACCAGATGGGTGTCATGCTATCGGCCGCGGGCAGCCTGCAGTGGTACCGAGACACCATGGCGCCCGGCGAGGAATTCTCGGCGCTCTGCAGAGGCGCGGTGGACGCGCCCATCGGCTGCGAGGGCCTGACCTTCCTGCCCTATCTCACCGGTGAACGGACACCCCTCTTCGATCCGCGCGCGCGCGGCGGATTCATCGGACTCACGCGCATGCACCGCCGTGAACACCTCACGCGCGCGGTGCTCGAAGGCATCAGCATCGGCCTCGCCGACAGCCTGCGCCTGATCCGCGGCGCCGGCACCAGGGTGGCCGAAGCCACGGTCACCGGGGGCGGAACCCGCTCGCCCGAATGGATGCAGATCCTCGCCGATGTCTGCGACGTGCGCGTGGTCTGCCGGACCGGGGCGGACGCCGGTCCCGCTCTGGGCGCAGCGCGGTTGGCGTTGATCGGTTGCGCGGGGATCGCGCGTGCGACGGCGTGTGCTCCTGGCCCAGTGGAGCGGACCTACGTCCCCGACCGCGCTGCAGTGCGGGC
>JACCZE010000092.1 GCA_013696105.1 Planctomycetota bacterium
ACTTCGGCCCGTGCGACGAGTTCTTTGCCGCCGGTCGCGCCGCCGGCCTGCCGCTGAAGGAGGTCCATATCTATGGCAGCCTCGCCATGGTCACCGACATCGCCTTCGGATACGAACTCGGGGAGGAGCAGCAGACCCTCGCTACCCAGCACGGAAAATCCTACGGAGAGATCCTGAAGTCGGTGTGGGGCGCCGTGCAGAAGCACGCCGAACAGAAGCAGTGGCCGATCCTGTCCTATTGCCGCTGCGATGAACCGCGGGTGCTGGAACAGGCCCAACGCGTCCTGGCGATGATGAAGCTGTGTCGCGAGAACGCGCCGTGGCTGCGCATCGGGGGTTACTATTCGGTGAACTGGACCCTCAACGATCCGCTCCACACCGCGATCCAGGACATGTTCAAAACCCTGGTGTGGTCCGGGTTGAACGAGCATCACCAGGTGGACTACGACAAGGCCAAGGAGTTCGGCCGTGAGATCCATATCTACAACCAGGGCAAAGGCCGCTATTCCTTCGGCGCCTATCAGTGGGCGGAGATGCGCAAAGGCGCGAAGGGACGCAGCGAATGGCATCTGAACGCGGTCTCCGGCTACCAGTTCTTCGATCTCGACGGGCGCGAGCCCGACATCGGCTACCTGCGCTGGGGATCCAAGGGCATCATCCCGAATCTCGATTACCATCGCGCGCGCGAAGGCATCGATGATTTCAAGTGGGCCGTCACGCTCTGGAACGCCGCCGGCCGCGCCGGGGCCGCGGGCGAAGACGCGAAGAAATGGCTGCAGGGGATCGCCGATGCGATACCGGCCGGCCAGCGCACCGCCGCGAAGACGTGGATGGGCGACGACGCCTTCCGCGCCGAATGCATGAAACGACTGCGCGCGCTGGGCGGAAAGAAGTAGCCGGGCGGCTGCGGGCGAGCGCGTCACAAGCCATGGATCCGCCGTTTCATCAGTACATGACCCGCTCCGCCACCGTCCTGTGCGTGCTGCTCATGCTGGTGGTGGCGGGTTCCGGCTGCGGAAGCTATCGCGGACTCCCCAGCCATGGCGGCGGCAAGCGCTTCGATGAGGAGCAGCGGGTCGTCGCGGCCAGCATCCGGCAAGCGGTCAGCGCCATGGATGTCGGCACCCTGGGCGCGAAGCGGGTGCAGGTCGTGGTCACCGGGATCGCGCACAGCGGCGGCGGACGAGATCGCTTTCCCGGAACCACCAGCGCCAATGTCGGGGTCGGGGCGCAGTTCGACGACACCTCCGCCCATGGCGAGCGGCCATCCGGCGCGAGCAGCGGCGGGCCATGGGTCCCGGACTGGCGCAATCAGAACGAGCACACGGGCCTGAGCGCGAACGCCTCGGTGTCCACGCGTCTCGAGCACGAGTACGACGCCTACCAGATGTGGACGGATGCGGATCTGATCTACCTCGAGCACGTGGTGCGCATGCACCTGTTCCATCTCGGAGCCATCCCGACCGAGGCCAATCCCGAGATGCGCCTGCGCGTGCTGGTCGACGTCCTCGGCACCAACCGCAGCCGGAACGAATGGATCGTCGCCAACCGCGACGAGCTCGAGGCCTCGTGCGAGCTGACCTGGTACGTCACCTCGGCGGACGACGCGACCCTGGTGCAGGCGGCATCGCGCAGCGGCGCGACCGCTTCCTACACCGAGCGCGGCATGCTCCTGGTCAGCGGTCTGTCGCGCACACGCACGGTGACTCCGGGAATCGTCGGAGATTTCGTGACGCCCAAGGCGCCCTGAGTCGAATCGCTAGCGGCGGTTGGTGACGTGCACGATCGTGGTGATGACGAACACGACCAGGAATACGAAGAACAGGATCTTCGCTATCCACGCCATGTCCGCCGCAAGACCGCCGAATCCGAAAACAGCGGCGATCAATGCGACGATGAAGAAGATGATGGACCATTTGAGCATGCGGAACTCCGAAAAGTGGCTGGCGACATGCCGTCGGCACATCGCCAGATCGATGGGCTCTTCGCGCCGGGTTACTTGCGCTTCTTGCGGTCGGACGTCTGCGTGAGCGCGGATGCGGCGATGGATTTCATCGCCTTCGATGATTTGGGATCCTTGAGGACCTTGGAAGCCTTTGCGGCGACCGACTTGGATGTGCGCTCGTTCTTGGCCATGGGATGTACTCCTGGATTAAGGGTGCAGAGAACTGTGAGGGAATGGGTAGACGCAGGCTTCAGCGGCGACGGCTGTGGCTGATGAAGCCGCCGATCACACCGACGACCAGACAGGCGCAGCCGCCGAGGATCCACCACACGGTGGGATCTTCGATATGGCCACCAAGGAGCCGCGAGAAGGCATGCTGGATCGAATCCCCCGATCCGAGGCCGACGGCCAGCAAGACGATGCCGATCACGATCAGGACGAGTGCGGCGGTCATGTTCATGAACGGTTTCCTGACATGCTCGAGGACGGGACACCTGATGACCGCGCGTGCGCCGCTGCACGGTAACGGCCATTCCCACGGCCGGAAGCCGCGAGATCCGAGGCGTCTGGAGGTACTACTGCAGGAGCGAGGATGGGGTTCATCGACAGAGTGCTATACCCATCCGCGACGGAAACGCCTCATGAATATTTTTCGATCACGCGAATAACGCCGTGATCCGGCACTGGTCAACCTTAGACAGACGATCGGTCCGCGAGGAATGCCACGAAACATCGCGCGCGGCATCACACCATGGATTTCGACGGATCATAGTCCGCTGGATGAGATCTTCGGAGCCGAATAAATAAAAATAGGCTGTTGGGTACAGCCGCCCATCTGGTAGGTTCGATGGTCGAGGTATCCCAATGAATTCGAAGCGCTCCGTTCCGTCACAGACCCAGCCGAATCCTGCTGGAAATCCTCCCCGCCGCGCTTCGCAGGCGTCGACCATCGACCCGC
This sequence comes from Planctomycetota bacterium, assembly GCA_013696105.1. Classification (GTDB taxonomy): domain Bacteria; phylum Planctomycetota; class UBA11346; order UBA11346; family UBA11346; genus JACCZE01. The sequence goes on from JACCZE010000092.1 coordinate 2,904, forward strand.
GCACCTCCGTCACCAAGACCTTCGACTCCGATACCGATCACGATCTCCGCGCGCCCGTCAACACCATCGTGCACCAAGAGACCCGGGTCGAGACCGCGTCCGAAGCCGAGGTCGACAGCCACTTGCGCTCGCTGACCAAGCGGACCTCGATCGAGGAACTTACCCGCTCCGGACGCACCAAGAATCTCAAGACCCTCTCAGAGCGCGATCTCTCGGAGTGGATCAAGGAAGCGCTGCGCCAGGTCATCAGCACGACCACCAGCATCGGCGATGCCGAGCGCGAGCAGCTGCTCATCAACACCCGCACCCAATTGACCTCGATCATGAAAGCGCGCCAAGCCGAGGGCAACGCCCACGCCGAAGATGCGCTGACGCTGGCGGCGCTCACCGCCGAGCGGGACGAGCTTGCCAAACGCCTCGCCGCCACCGAGATCCAGGGCGGGGGACGGCTCGCCGACGTGCAGCAGCAGCTCACCGAGTCGATCGCCGGACGCTATGCCCTGGCAGCCCGCATCGCCGATCTCGACGCCCTGCTCGCCAGCTCCGTCGCCGATCCCGATGAGCTGTCCGAGCTGCGTCTGCAGCTGGACGAACGAGATGCCCAGGTCGCCAAGGTCGGCGCCAAGGGCGATGAATCCCAGCGCATCGCGCGCGACGTCATGGGCCGGCTGAAGCGTGAGCAGGAGCGCGCACTCGCCGAGAAGACCGCTCTCACCGACCGCATCGCGGC
>JACCZE010000298.1 GCA_013696105.1 Planctomycetota bacterium
GCGTCGAGCCGAGACGGGTCGCGCGGCGGCGGCGGCGGCGGCGGCGGCGGAGCCGGACACTTCCCTGGATGCGGCGGTTGCGGCGGGCTCCACCGGCGTGATTCCTGACGCCTGCTCCACCTCGGACATGAACCGCTTCATGCGGTCGCCGCCGAAATCCACCGTGTCCTGGCCGCCATCGAGGATGCCGGCTGCGAGCGAGCGCTTCGTCCCCAGCAAACCGAGGATGCGGTGCTCGATCGAGTCTTCGGCGACGAGATTCACCACCCGCACCGGCTTGCGTTGACCGAGGCGATAGACGCGTCCGATGCGCTGCTCGAGCACGGCCGGATTCCAAGGCAGGTCGACGTTCAGGACCGCTGACGCGGCGTGCTGAAGGTTGAGCCCGGTCGCCGCGACGTCGCCGGCGAGGAATACGCGGCATGCGGGATCCTCATTGAATCGCCGCACCAACTCGGGACGCGCGACGGTGGGCACCCCGCCATGGAAGTGGACGAATTCCAATCGCTGCGCCTGCAGACGTCTCGTCAGCAGGGCGTGCATGCGAAGCCAGGCGCTGAACACCACGACCTTGGCCAGAGGATCGGCCAGTAGTTCCAGAATGGCCTTCTCGGCGGCGAGGGGTTTCAGGCCGATGTCGGTGAGCCCGTCGCACAGATACGTGCTGTCGCAGACCATGCGCATGGTCTGGAGGGCCGCGGTCAGACGACGCTGGTCACCCTCGGTCAGGTGGCCGAACCGGCGCCACTTCTGCGCGATCTGCGCCACCATCTCGGCATTCTCGGCGTGGATGGAGTGTTGCGCCGGCAAGAGCTTCACGAAGCGGATCTCGTCGTGCCGACCGGGAAGTTGGGGGAGGACGTCCTCTCGGCGGCGGCGGATGAGCATCGGCGCCAGGTGCTCGGCGATGCGATTGAGATCGTGATAGCCGGTGACCTTGCCATGCTGGTCGGTGATCTGGTGTCCATGCAGGAAACGGAACAACGCGCCCAGGCGATGCCGATCGAGGAACTCGACGATCGAATGCAGATCCTCAAGGCGGTTCTCCAGCGGCGTGCCGGTGAGCACGATGGCCAACGGCGCCGCCAACCGCTTGAGGGCCTGTGCCGCCCGCGTGCGCCAGTTCTTGATCTTCTGCGCCTCGTCGACCACCACCAAGTCCGGAGCCCATGCGTCGACCTGCTCGCGATCGCGCACCACCACGTCGTAGGTGGCGATGCGCACCTCGGGCCCCGCGCCAGCCCATACCCGCCGACGCACGGCCTGGCTGCCGATCACTGCTTCGCATCCCCAACCCGCGAAGCGCTCGATCTCCGCCTGCCACTGGTGCGCCAGGGAAGCCGGGCAGACCACCAGCACGCGCTGCACCACGCGGAGGCGCTTCAGCAGGGCCGCGGCGGCGATGGCCTGCACCGTCTTTCCCAGACCCATTTCGTCGGCGATGATGGCACGCCCGGCCATGGCCGCGAAGAACGCACCTTCGCACTGGAAGGGCGCCAGAGTGGTCTTCAGCAATCTGCCGAAGATGCGGCTCCGCGCTCCCGCGGGGCAGAGCCCGGCCAATGCCGTTTGGCGCCGTCGCATCTCGCGCAGTTGCGCGAGGTGCGCGTCGCCATCGGAGTAGCGCCGCACCTCGTGGCCGTGCACCCGGGCGACCCGGTAGAGTCGCGATAGTCGGTCCTCGGCGCCGGGACGCAGGGACCCGCGCTCGTCGAACAGCTTCGCGGCCAAATCCCGCACCCGCCCGGGACAGTCGCTGCCCGCGCGGAAACGTAGCTCACGGCGCGCTCCGTAATGCAGATGGACCTCAGAGAACGGTGGATGCCACCCGGCTTTCAGCGCGCGCTTGCCGGCCCTATGCTCCAACTTCCTGAGCACGAATTCCACGTGCTTGCACGTGCCCAGGGCATTGGTAGCGAAGTCGGGGCAGGAGCAGAAGTTGTCCCCACGCGCGATACCGCGGACGGCCACCCGGTAGCTCGTGCCCTTGTCGCGGTTAGTGACGCGGAACTCAGAAAATACGGGCTCGCCGCCAAGGTTCTCCCAGGCGAAGCGTTGGCTTCGTCCAAATTCCCGGCGCAAGGCCGCCTGCCAGGCATCGAGGTCCATTTCGTGCGGCTTGCGGAACCGGGACAGGACGATGCGGGACTTCTTCGGTTTCGACATGACTGGAATCCTGCAGGCAACCCTCGACGAGACTAGGTTGAAGTCACTCGACGTCGAGACGCCTGAAGGCACTGTCGAAATTTAGGGGCATCAGACAATCCAATCTATGGGCACTTCACCATTTTCTGCCAGCGACGACGACCGAGCTGCGCTCGACGCTCAGTCGATGACGTCCTGGAATGGTCGGATCACTTATCGGGCAGGGCGACACGCAAGTCGAACGGTTCGAACCCGATGGCATCGAGCACTTCGATTTCGGTGACACAGAGGAAGCGCTTCGTCTCGGTGCGGAAGCGCACGAAATGCGCGCTTACCGGCTTTGGCGGGATGAGCCGCGCCGTGAAGCCGCACATCGTCTCCTCATCGGTCCACATATGGTTGACCGGGAGATCCTTCCATCGCATATCAGTCCGCAGGAATCCAGCCGAGGTGAAATCGGTGCCGTTATCCGATACCAAGACTTCTATGACATCGGCGACCTCGCCTTTCAAGGCGTCCTTGAGTTCGTAACCATGGATATTCAGGCCGAAGCTCGCGCAGCCGATCGATGCGCCGAGGTCCACGGTGATGACGGGGTTCTTCCCCGCGCTCCACAGGGCGCCTGTTTGGTAGGACACGCCACCCGAGTACGGCGGCCCGACCACGCCATCGGTCAGCTTCTTGCCGTCGGGATCGCCGGCGTCCCAATTCGTCTCGGACGGCACCGACACCGCGTAGCTTTTTCCAACAGCGCGGTTGGTCCCATAGGTGACCCACGAACCGACGAATTTCTCGCCCCCGACATCTATTCCATCGGAATAACCGTAGGAAGCGGGATGCGATCCGACCAGACCGACGGACATCGACTCCATGACCGGGTGATCGTCGCCACCCACATCGATGCTGTAGGTGGCTGGAATCTTCTCGACCAGCTGGGTATGATGGCGCTTCTTCAGCGAACGGTCCTTCTGCATCTCACTCCACTCGAAGGAGACTTCCATCGGGCGGAACGACGCATCGACGGGCGCGTGGTCCGCCTCCATCCGCACGGCATAGATGCTGCATGCCGAGGGGCCGGCTGCTGGCGAATTCATCACGTACTTCAGCAGGACCGAGCGCACTCCGGCGGGCATCGCGACGGTTTCATAATGGATGACATCATATGGCTCGGCGATGTCGCTGATGGTCCACGACTGCGTCCAGGTCTTTCCCCCGTCGACCGAGTAGCGCAGGTCGATGTGACTCTTGGCAACCCGATTGTAGAAGCGACCGCCATAGGTGATGCGCGTGATGTCGGCCGGTGCGTCGATCCGATAGGTCTGCCACGCGTCCTGACCGACGGTCGTCGGATGGATGACGCCGAGATAGCCAGCATGCTGCGGAACGGAGGTGACGTTGTTCTCATCTGCCAGATAGCTCTTCGCGCGGGATGCCTGCAGTTCCAGCCAGAACACGATCGATTCGGTCTGTTCGCCCGCTCCGACATAGACCAGGTTCTTGCCGAGATTCAGCCGCGGCAGGGTCTTCGAGTTCACCTCGGTGATGGTGTCGATGTTCAACGATGTCATGATGACGTCCGCCGGCGCCTCATGGGCGGTGAGGCCGATCCTGATCAGCGTCTCGTACGAGCC
>JACCZE010000316.1 GCA_013696105.1 Planctomycetota bacterium
GCCTGAAGCCGTTCGAGCGGCCTGCGGTATCGCGGGTCTGCACCACGTATGCGAACACCGCTGCCGTTCGCTATCTCGTCGAACGCGAGATCCGGGCCAAGGCCCAGTTCGAATTCATCTACTTGTCGACGGTGAAATCACCCGAGGCCAAATCGGATGAGGCGGTGCAGGCCTTCCGGGACGCGATCGAGAAGGGCATGCTGCCGGTGATCGTCCTGAGCCCCCACGCCGTCGAGGGCAAGATACGCGATGACTGGATCGCCTGGCTGCGCGTCGTGCATCACAACCTGCCTGGCATGCCGATCATCGACCTGACATCCGTCCCCCTGTTCTATTCCAAGCAGATGGGCAAGACGATCGACCTCAACGCGAAGAGCGGCCAGGATCTGGTCATGGCGGGATTCGAAGCGGGACTGCTCGAATTGCGTGCGCGCATCGCCTTCGGCTTGGCCACGTGGCCGGTTGCGCGGTAGCGGGTAGCGGGTAGCGGGTAGCGGGTAGCGCGGTAGCTGGTAGGCCATCCGCCGAATGGGCGTTCTGACGTGCAAAAGCACCCAGCAGGGATCCGGGGCGCCGTTCCGACCCTGGTATAGACAATCGTCATCACGAAAAACTCGGCAAAAATCTCGACCGCAGGTCGCGCTGCGTTTTCGTGATGATGAGCAGGCTGGTTTCTCAGCCGCCTGCTAATTCCCCAGAGTCTTGCGCTTCTCGATCAACGCCTGCACCACCGATGGATCGGCGAGGGTCGATATGTCACCGAGGTTGTCGGTCTCCTGAGCGGCGATCTTGCGCAGGATGCGGCGCATGATCTTCCCGGAGCGGGTCTTCGGGAGTCCGGGCGTGACCAGGATCTTGTCAGGCGTGGCGATCGGGCCGATCTCCTTGCGCACCTGGGCGATCAGGCCCTTGATCAGCTCGGCGCTCTCGGTGTGGCCCTGCTTGAGGATCACGTACGCGAATATGCCCGTGCCCTTGATCTCATGCGGATATCCGCACACCGCCGCTTCGGCGCATGCCGGATGCGAGACCAGTGCGCTCTCGACCTCGGCCGTGCCCATGCGGTGGCCGGACACGTTGATGACGTCGTCGACCCGGCCGGTGATCCAGTAGTAGCCGTCCTTATCGCGTTTGCAGCCGTCGCCGGTGAAGTAGTAGCCGGGGTACGGCGTGAAGTAGGTCTTCAGGAAGCGATCATGATCGCCTGAGATGGTGCGCGCCATGCCCGGCCAGGGCTGCTTGAAGCACAGGACCCCGGTGACGTCGTTGCCCGAGACCTCGTTGCCCTTCTCGTCGATCACCGCCGGAACCACGCCGAAGAACGGGAACGTCGCCGAGCCCGCCTTGAGTGCGGTCGCGCCGGGCAGAGGCGTGATCATGATGCCGCCGGTCTCGGTCTGCCAGAAGGTGTCGACGATGGTGCAGCGGCTGTCGCCGACGACCTCGTAGTACCAGCGCCACGCTTCGGGATTGATCGGCTCGCCCACCGATCCGAGGACGCGCAGGCTCGAACGGTCGTGCTTCTTCGCGAAGGCATCGCCATCCTTGGCGATCGCACGGATCGCGGTCGGCGCGGTATAGAAGATGGTGATCTTGTGACGGGCGACCATGTCCCAATAGCGACCTGAATCGGGGAATGTCGGTATGCCTTCGAACATCACCGTGGTGGCGCCATTGGCCAGCGGGCCATACACGACATAGGAGTGGCCGGTGACCCAGCCGACGTCCGCGGCGCAGCAATAGATGTCGCCTTCGCGGTAGTCGAAGACGTATTTGTGGGTCATCGCCGCATACAGCAGGTAGCCGGCGGTCGCGTGCGCGATGCCCTTGGGCTTCCCGGTCGAACCCGAGGTGTACAGCAGGAACAGGATGTCCTCGCTGTCCATCGGCTCGGCCGGGCAATACGGCCTTTCGCGGGCCATGGCCTCGTCCATGTACAGATCGCGGCCATCGCGCATCGGCACGGTTCCGCCCGTGCGGCGGCAGACGAACACCGAGTGCACGCCTGGGCAGTGGGCGAGCGCCTCGTCCGCGGTCTTCTTCAGCGGGACGATCTTCGTTCCGCGCAGCCCCTCGTCGGCGGTGATCAAGGCTTTGCAGTCGGCGTCGATGATGCGGTCCTTCAGCGCCTCGGCGCTGAAGCCGCCGAAGACCACGCTGTGGGTCGCGCCGATGCGCGCGCATGCGAGCATGGCGTAAGCGGCCTCTGGGATCATCGGCATGTAGATCGCGACCCGGTCGCCCTTGCGCACGCCGCGGGCCTTGAGCGCGTTCGCCAGCTGGCACACGCCCTGGTGGAGCTCGCGGTAGGTGATGCGGCGGATCTGGCTCGGATCATCCCCCTCCCACAGGATCGCGATCTGATCCGCCCGCTTCTCGAGATGGCGGTCGATGCAGTTCTCGCTGACGTTCAGCTGGCCGCCGATGAACCACGACGACAGACCCTGGTTGAACGAGCAGTCCATCACCCG
>JACCZE010000351.1 GCA_013696105.1 Planctomycetota bacterium
GGTCGATCAGCTGCGCCGCGCCGGCAAGCGCTCGGAGGCGCTGCGCGAGGCGTGGCGCGCGCGCAGCGTTCCGTCGATCGTTCGTTGCCTGCTGCCGTGAGGTCGTGGCGTTCGACGCGGGCACCGACGTGGTCCGCCTCGGCATGACGCCAGCCGGATCCTGACATGGGCGACATCGCCCGTCCCGCAGGCACCGGTCTCCCGGCGACCATCGTCCACTGCTCGCCCTTCGTCCGTCTGGCTCACGATTTCCGGACCGGCGCTGATTTCACCTTGCCTGCGCGGCGTATTTCCGATCACGCGCTGCTGTACATGAAATCGGGAGCAGGCGTGTTCCAGGTCGCGTCCCAAAGCACGGCGATCCGTGTTGGCATGGTGTTCATCGTCCGCCCGTTGATCGTGCATTCCTTCTCGGCCGCACCTGGGACCTCGTTGCACATGCTCAACATCCACTTCGATCCCGTGACGCGCAGCGATTCGGCGACGGTGGACTATCCGCACGATCCTCGTCGCCCTCGCCGCCTCGCAGCCGATCACCTCCTGCCTCTGGTGGGCGCCGGTTCGTTGCCGTGGGCCCTGCAGCTGGGGAATCCCACCGCGTACGAGCGCCTCTTCCAGGATGTCTTGCGCCTGGTCTCGCTGCGCGACGTCGCGAGCGTGCTGCGCCTGAAATCGGCGATGACCGACCTCTTGGCCTGGCTGCATCGGGAGCGCGATGCTCGCGCGGATGCGCCTGTCGACGTCGAGGTCGATATCGATGATGACGACTGCGCGCGCGCTGCGCGGTACATCCGCGAACGGCATTCCATGCCGCTCTCGATCGAGGCGATCGCGCGCCACGTCTCGGTCAGCCGATCGTCGCTGGCGAAGCGCTTCAAGGCGCGCTACCGCCTGACGCTGATGGAGTATCTGCGCAACGTGCGCATCGAGCAGGCGAAGGCCCACTTGGGCTACCGCGAGATCCCGATCAAAGCGCTCGCCGCAGCGCTCGGATTCGCGAATGTCCACCATTTCACCCGCACCTTCACCGCTCAGGTCGGCATTCCTCCTGCCCTCTACCGGCGGGTCCGTTCCATCACATGAGCCTGCATCCGCTGGGATAAATCCGATCGCGTTCCAGACAAAGACGTCTCACGCCGTGCGCTAGGATCCGTCCGCGGGAGACGATCATGGACGATGCCGAGCGTTTCGAGTTCGACCGCCAGGGTTACCTGGTCATCCGAGGACTGCTGTCTGCCGAGGAGGTGGGGCGGCTGTCTGTCGCGGTCGACAAACTGGAGGAGCATGCCCTCGCGCATGCGCCGATGCAGGCGAGAAAACCGGTGGTCTGGGGCCTGGTGACCCGCCATGACCCGACGCGGGGCTACCATGGCCAGGGTCGTCGAGCACGGGGAGAGACGCTCATCGTCGAGGATTTCTGGAATGCCGATCCGACGTTCGATGTGCTCGTCGACCATGCGCCGACGCTGCGCTACGTCGAGCGAGCGATCCAGGGGCGCGTGACGATCAACAACTCGGAGGCGCGCTACCGCTATCCTGGCAACTGCACCGGCGCGCACATGGGCGGACCGATCGGCTCCAAGTACCGCTACGGCGTCAACGCGCAGGGCATCGACTGCATGATGGTGCGCATGGTGTACTTCCTGCATGACGTGGGCCCCGAGGACGGCCCGTTCAGCGTCGTGCCCGGCACGCACAAATCCGCCTTCGGGCCGCCGGCGCGCGATCTGCCAGATGACGAGCCGGGCATGATCGGACTGAGCGTCCGCTCCGGCGATGCGGTCTTCTTCACCGAGAACCTGCGCCACGGGGGCCTGGCGAACCGCTCCGAGCGCTCGCGGCGGACGCTGCACGTCGGCTACGGCCCCGCCTGGATGATGTCGCAGAACTTCTCGACCATGGACCAGCCGCAGTACCTGCTGCCGGCAACGCTGGCGCGCTACTCCCAGCGCCAGCGCGCGCTGTTCCAGCCGGTGTGCGAAGCGGAATTGGAGCGCGCTCGCGAACGCCTGGAGCAGACCGCGGCGAGCTGATCGACCGCCGCACTTCCACTTCAGGGAACCAACGCGGAATCCCACCCGGGAGCACGACCGGTCGAACGCGATCCCGAGCGCATGGTGGCCCACCGCTCCCGGAGGCCGGCGCCCTTGATGCCTCGGCGGCTCGGGGGTTTCTCGTCGCCGTCGAGCTCAGCAGTTCGCTTCGAACGCCTTCTTGAAGGCGTCGGCGATCTGCTCGGGATGGCGGCCTTCGATCTGGTGGCGGTGCAGCATCCACACCACCTCGCCATCCTTGAGCAGGCAGGCGCTCGGACTCGAAGGCGGATACTCGGCGAAATGTGCGCGCGCAGCGGCGACCGCCTCCTTGTCGACGCCTGCGAACACCGTGGTCACCTGCAGTGGTTTCTTCGCGGCCGCTTGCAACGCCATGGTCAGGCCGGGACGCGCACCGCCGGCTGCGCAGCCGCAGATGCTGTTGATGAATACCAGGGTGGTGCCCTTCTTGGCCAGCGCGGTCTCGACCTCCTGCGGAGTCTTGAGCTCGGCCAGTCCCATCTCGTGGACTTCCTCGCGAATCGGATCGGTCATCTGGGCTGGGTACATGCGGGGCTCCTGGAGGGGTACAGTATGTGCGCGCGGGGGCGCTGTGAAGCCGGGGGCCGAGGGCCGGAATCAGCCCAGGGCCCTCGCAGGCGCCTTGCTTTCGCAGGCGCGCTGCTTCTGCGCAGCGACGGGGGGATCGGACGGTCAGCGGTCGGCAGCGGCCGAGCTCGGCGCGGCGGCATCGCTGGGGGCGGCGACCTCCTCGATCATCAGCGCGTACTCGACGGCTTCCTCGAGCGCCGCCCAGCTGGCCTCGATGATGTTCTCGCTGACGCCGATGGTGCCGAAGGTCTGACCGTGGTAGCGGTGCTCGATCAGCACCCGCACCTTGGCGGCGGTACCGTCGGAGCTGTTGACCACGCGCACCTTGAAGTCGCTCAGGCTGAGATCCTTCAGCTGCGGATACGATGGCAGCAGCGCGGCCATCAGGGCATGGCTCAGCGCATCGACTGGGCCGTGGCCTTCGGCGACGCGCAGGCGCAGATCGCCGTCGACGGTCAGCTTGACGGTGGCCTCGACCAGATCCTGGTCGGCTTCCGGTGTGCCCAGGCCGTGGATGCGGTAGTGGTGGAGCACGAAGTGTTCGCGCGCCACGCCCAGGTGCCGGCGCACCAGCAGGTCGAAGCTCGCATCGGCGGCTTCGTAGCTGTAGCCAGCGTTCTCGAGTTCGACGACGTCGCTGAGGATGGCCTTGATCACCACATCGTCGCTGAGGCTGGGATAGCGGCTCGAGAGCTTGGCCTGGATGTTCGACCGGCCCGAAAGCTCGCTGATGAGGATGCGCCTGGTGTTGCCCACGCTCTCGGGCTCGACGTGCTCGTAGGTCTTGCTGTTGCGCTGGACCGCCGAGACGTGGATCCCGCCCTTGTGCGCGAAGGCCGAGCGTCCGACGAAGGGTTGGTTGGTCGGACCCTGGATGTTGATGCGCTCCCACAGCACGCGGCTGATCTCGGTCAGACGCTGCAGGTGGCCCTCCGGGATGCAGCGCATGCCGAGCTTGAGCTCGAGGTTCGCGATCACCGCGGTGAGGTCGACGTTGCCGCAGCGTTCACCCATGCCGTTGAGGCAGCCCTGGACCTGGATGCAGCCGGACTGCACCGCCATGAGGGTATTCGCGACCGCGAGTCCACCGTCGTTGTGCACATGGATGCCGAGCTTGGCGGTCGGCAGCCGCTCGCGCACCTGCGCCATCGCCGTCGCGATGTCCTGGGGCAGGCTGCCGCCGTTGGTGTCGCAGAGCACGATGCGCGCGGCGCCCGAGCGGTGCGCCGCTTCGAGCGTGTCGAGCGCGTAACCGGCGTTGGCCTTCCATCCGTCGAAGAAGTGCTCGGCATCGTAGAACACGTCACGGCGGGTCTCGGAGACCAGGAACGCCACCGAGTCCGCGACCATGGCGAGATTGTCGGACAACGACACGCGCAGCGCGTCGCGCACGTGCAGATCCCAGGTCTTGCCGAAGATGCAGGTGACGTCGGCCTTGGATTCCACCAACTTGCACAGGTTGGTGTCGTCGGCGGGCGAGACCTTTGCGCGCCTGGTCGAACCGAACGCGGCGATCTTGCTGGTCGTCAGCTTCAGGTCGCGCACCTGGGCGAAGTAGGCCTCGTCCTTGGCGTTCGAGCCGGGCCAGCCTCCTTCGATGTACGCCACGCCGAACCAGTCGAGCGCCTGGGTGAGCGCGAGCTTGTCGGCGAGGCTGAGGTTCACGCCTTCGCCCTGGGCGCCGTCGCGGAGGGTGGTCTCGTATATTTCGATGGTGGTCATTGGGTGATCCGGTCGCCGGTGAGTGCGGTGACGCTCGGGCAGGGAGCTCTCGGGAGGCGACGGAACGGAGGGCGTGCTGCGAGCGGGGGGTCGGCTAGTTGCCGTTGCTAATTCGGACCCGGTAGAAGTCGGTGCGCCGCATCCCCTCTTTGTACTTCTGCGACGGCCGAACACAACCGCCAGACCCACCGGAGCGGGGGCGGAAAAGTACCGGAATGCGCAATTCCCTACGTAGCCGTGGCTTCGCATCGGGTATGCTCATGAACAAGGATCCGTCATGACCACGCTCTCGAACCCAACGCGCATCGATTTCCTGGCGGTGGAGGGACCCCACGGCACCACCTTCCCGCAGCCAGCTGCCAGCGCGGCCCAGGACCATGGCCTGTCCGCAGCGCAGATCGCCGCCTTCCACTCCGACGGCTTCGTGCCGCGCGTGCCGATCATGGACCGCACGCAGGTCGACCGCCTGCGCGACGGGCTCGAGGCCATCGTCAACCGTCGCAACGGCCGCGAATCGGAGCTGCTCGGAGGCTCGCCCGGCCCCACCGGCCCCATCACCTACATGCAAGGCGCGTGGATGATCGACGAGGCGATCCACGACCTGGTCTTCCATCCCGCGATCACGGTGAAGGTTGCCCAGCTCCTGGGCGTGACGCGGGTGCGCTTCTGGCATGACCAGGTGTTCTACAAGCCGGCCAAGACCGGCGGCAATGTCGCCTGGCACCAGGACTACAGCTATTGGACGCGCGCGACGCCCGCGAACCGCTTCATGTCGGTGTGGATCGGCTTGGATGATTCGTCGATCGAGAACGGGTGCCTGCACTGCGTGCCCGGATCGCACCGCTGGCCGCTGCTGCCGGTGACCGATCTCATGGGCGACATGGAGCGTCTGTCCAAGCAGCTGACGCCCGAGCAGGTCGCTGCGTTCAAGCCGCAGCCGCTCGAACAGCCCGCCGGCTGCTGCTCGTTCCACCACGACCACACCGTGCATGGCTCGTTTCCCAACCGCAGCGAGCGCCCGCGTCGGGCGATCGTGCTGAACTACATGGCCGACGGCACGCGGTCGGCCGCACCCGACGGCGATCTGATGCCGGGAGCCGCGAAGATCCCCGCCGGACAACCGATCGCCGGACCCTGGTTTCCTCTGGTCGTGGATCTCGACGCCCTCAACTGAGCGATTCGGCGCCCGTGACCTCGACGAGATGCTCCGGCCGTTGAAACAGCTCGTGTCGGCAGGTTCCGATCCTCGGGCAGTAGACGTCGGACGTCGGACGTCGGACGGTCAGGTGAATTCCGGCAGCTCCGCGCCCATGACCTTCACCTGCAGCGTGGTCGCGAGGTGGTTGTTCAGGGAATCCTGGATGAATTGCAGGGTTCCGCCGATCGATGACGAGCAGCTGCCGCAGGCGCCGTGGTATTGCACGAACAGGTCGTCGCTCTTGAGGTCGACCAGGTCGATGCCGCCGCCGTCGGAGGCGAGCGCCGGACGCACGTGCTGGTCGAGGACCGCTTCGATGCGACGGACCTTCTCGAATAGGCCGATGTCCGCCCACGGAAGCTGCGCAGCGGTGCCCGCGCCGCCCGGCGCGACAGCGGCAGCGCTCGCAGGCTTCGCGGTCAAGCGCTCGGCCGCCTTGGTCAGCACGTAGAACGGTTTGTCAGCGTCCTCATTCAGACGGAGGGCCTGCTCAGGGGCATTCTGGCGCAGGTGGGCGTCCACCTGACGGGGCGTGATCAGTGCGGCCTCGGTCAGCGGCTTGCCGATGCAGAGTTCGGACATGACATCGTAGGCGGCGAGGAGGTCACCGGTCGCCGGGGTGCGGTAGCGGACATCGTGGACCACGCCGGAACCGTCCACCATCACGGTCAGGCTGATGTGATCGGCTGCGTTCTCGGCGCCGTGCTCGCTCTGCACCAGCGTGCACTCCTGCGCCACGGCGTCGCCGGCGGCGAGCTCGCCCTGGAAGCGCAGACGCGCCAAGCGGGCGCGGACGGGCGGGGTGACGTCGGCGGTGGACGTGGTCGTGGCGGACACGCCGTCATCGTAACGCCGCAGCGATCAGGGCACAGCGGTTTGTGGTCGGTGGTCTGGTGGCGGGCGCCTTCACAGCGGCACACGACCGGCCACCAGTCCCACCGTACCTCGATCAGCGCTGCACCCCGAACCGCCGCTGGATCCACCGCTGCCACCAGCGTTCGCGCACGCGCAGGGGCCGGTGGATCGGGTGGTCGCGGACGTGGGCGCACGCCTGGGCGATGGTCATGCCTTCGGCGAGGATGGTCGCCTGCTGTTCGGTGATGCTGGCGATGAAGCCGGGCTTGTTGCCCCAATAGTGGTCGATCCACTCGCGGGCGGGTCGGTTCCTGCCGGTCGCCGCCAGGCTGATGCTCAGCGCGAACTGCTCGGCGAGGTTGTGGTTCCCGGTTGCGGCGCAGAGCTCGTCGCAGGCCTCGAGCGCGGTCTCGATCAGTTCGCGCTGCCCCGGCCCGACCGCGACCACGCCCGCGTTCCACATCCAGGTCGCGGCGTCCACCTGCACGCTGCTGAAGGTCTTGTCCGCCACTGCGCGGTAGAGGGCGCGATCGCCGCGGCGCCGGCTCGCCGACAGCAGGTATTCGGGCTCGTGCATGGCGACCGAGCCCTGGGCGAGCGCAGCGACCAGCGGGGACAGGTCGCGGCGCACCAGGATGTCGCTGTCGCAGTAGACCACGGCGGCGTCGGTCGCCGCGTTGGCGCGGATGCACTCGAGCTTGATGCGCCAGAAGAAACCGCGCGCACCCTTCCAGCGCGTCAGGGTAGCATCGTCGACCGGCTGGATGCGGATCGCCTGGGACAACCACGAGAAGCGCTGCGGGTGGGTGGTCACCACCAGCACCTCGCGCGGTTCAGGCGCGTGGGCGAGCACGCTGAGGATGGCGTGGTGGGCCTGCCAGTAATGCGTCTCGGCCGGACCGAAGACCAGGAACAGGTAGCGGGTCAGCACCGCGGCACGGTAGATGGAGGAGCGGCCGGCCGCCAGCGCGGAGTATGGCGGCTGAATCCGCGCTGGGCCGGCCAGGGCCGGGTCATATCGTGCGGCCCGTGGCGCGCCGCATCCTGATGATCAATACCGAGCGCGGCTGGCGCGGCGGCGAGAACCAGGTCTGGCTGCTGGCACGCAGACTGACCGCGGGCTTCGAGGCGATCACCGCCTGTCAGGCAGGCGAGACCCTGGATGAGCGGCTGCGCGCGGTCGGCTCGCGCACCTGCGCGCTGTGCGCTCGCAGCGGATTCGATCTGGGCGCCATCCGCATGCTGCGCCGCCTCATGCGCGACGAGCGCATCGACCTCGTGCACGCGCACGCGTCGCACGCGCACAGCCTCGCGGTGTGGGCGTGCCTGGGCTCGGACGTCCCCCTGGTGGTGACGCGTCGGGTCGACTTCGGCATCGGCGGCAATCCGCTGCGGCGGTGGAAATACCAGCGCGCGACGCGCATCGCCGCGGTATCGGGAGGAGTCCAGCGCGTGCTCGCCGATGGAGGCATACCCGCGGAGCGTATCGAGGTCATCCACGACGGCGTCGACCTGGCGTTCATCCGCGGCGGGGATCCGAGCACCCTGCGCACGAGGCTCGGCATCCCGGCGTCGGCGGTGGTCTTCGGCATCACCGCGCACCTGACCGACCACAAGGATCATCGCACCCTGCTGCACGCCTTCGCGCGCGTCGAGGCTGCCGTGCCCGATGCCTGGCTGCTGATCGCCGGCACGGGCGAGCTCGCTGACGAGCTGCAGGCCCTCGCCGGCGAGCTGCGGCTCGCACGCTGCCGCTTCCTCGGCTTCGTGCCGGATGTGCGCGATGTGCTCGGCGCGCTCGACGTCTTCGTCCTCAGTTCGCACATGGAGGGCCTCGGCTCATCGGTCATGGATGCGATGGCCCGCGGCATACCGGTGGTCGCGACGCGGGCCGGCGGGCTTCCCGAACTCGTCGACCACGACCGGGACGGAGTCCTGGTGCCGGTGCGGGATCCCACGGCTTTGTCGGCAGCGATGATCCGCTTGGCGCACGATCGCGATCTGCGCG
>JACCZE010000364.1 GCA_013696105.1 Planctomycetota bacterium
GGCCGATGCCGCGGCGAGGCTCAGGCCGATGCCGCGGGCCGATCCGCCCTTGGTGGTGAAGAACGGATCGAACAGGCGCGCGAGGTGGTCCGGTGCGATGCCAGGTCCGCTGTCGTGCACCGCGATCACCGGGCCGGGACCGACGGTGACGCGCACCTGGCGCCGTTCCGCGCCCTGTCCGGCGACCGCTTCGGCGGCATTGCGCAGCAGATTGACCAGGATCAGGCGCAGTCCCGCCGGCTCGCTCAGGGCCATCACTGGCGCGGTTGGCTGCTGCCACACGATCGCGATGTCCTGGTACCGGAGCCACTGGTCGCGTTCGGCGAGGACCGCCGCAACGGCCGCTGCGAGATCCACGCGCTGGAGGGGTGCCGCCTCTTCGCGCGCCGCGAGTGCGCGCAGGTGCTCGATGGTCTGGGTCATCGACACCAGGCTCATGCCCACCTGGGATAAGGTGCGCGTGACGTGCTCGGGGCTGGGTTCGCGGCCGAGCTGACGCAGGTAGTGCAGACCTTCGATACCGACACGGGCGGCGCTCAGCGGCTGTCCCAGTTCGTGCCCGAGCCCCGCCGCGAGCTGCGCCACCAGTTCGAGCCGCTGGCGATCGGCGGCGTCGTGTGCGCGCGCGCCGTCGTCGGCTCGCCTGCGGGCGCGCTGGCGATCGCGCCAGATGTCCAGCAGCGCCAGCGCGACGGCGGCGCACAGCGCGGTGGCGATGATCACCGCCTGCCAGGAGGCGAGTCCGCCGCCGGATGCGCCGAGGACCGTCGCTGCGAGCGCTGGCACGGCGAGAACCGCGACCGCCGCAGCCAGCGGCTCGGACGTGGTCATCGCTGGTCGGCCGATCCGGGACGGTGCAGGCCGTAACGCTTGCGCAGCGTGTACAGCACCTTGCGCGAGATGCGCAGGTAGTCGGCGGTGCGCACGGGCGAACCGTCGTTCAGCTCGAGCGCCGCCGCGACCACCGCGCGCTGCCAGGCATCGAGATCGAAGCCGTCCTTCGGCAGGCCGGCGACGGTGGGGTCGAGCATCGGCGCGTCGCCGCGCGCCTGCGTCGTCGCCGCGGCGATATCCGGCTGGAGCTCGCGCAGGTGGGTGACGTCGAGCACGGCGCCGTCGTAGGCGACGCTCGCCTGCTCGAGCAGATGCAGCAGCTGGCGCACGTTGCCCGGCCAGCCGTAGGCGGTCAGCATCTCGGCTGCAGCGGTCGACAGCTTCTGGAATCCACGTCCATGCCTCGCGCGGATGCGCTCGAGGAACACCAGCGCCATCGGCACGATCGCTTCGCGACGCTCGCGCAGCGGCGCCAGGCGCAGATGTCCGACCTTGAGCCGATAGTACAGATCCTCGCGGAAGCGCCCGCCGCGCACGCGCTCGAGCAGCCCGGCATTGGTCGCGAACACCAGGCGCGCCTGCAGCTTCACCGCCTTCTGCGAGCCGACGGGGTACCACAGGCGCTCCTCGAGCAGGCGCAGGAGCTTCGCCTGCTGGTCGAGCGGCAGGTCGCCGATCTCGTCGAGGAACAGCGTGCCGCCCGCTGCCGCCGACAGCTTTCCCCCGCTTCCGCCCGCGGCCGCGCCGGTGAACGCGCCAGGCGCGTAGCCGAAGAGCTCGGACTCGAACAGGCCCGCGACGATCGCCGCGCAGTTCACCGCGACGAACGGACCGGCTCCGGCCGCGGCGTCGCCACCGTGGTGCACCCGCCGCGCGAACAGCTCCTTGCCCGATCCCGTCTCGCCTTCGATCAGGCACGGCAGGTCGGATGCGTGCAGGCGGTCGGCGAGTTCCACCAGGCGGCGCATCGGCTCGCCGATCACCACCAGCCCGTCGGCCTCCTTGCGCGCGGGCGCTGCCGGCGCCGGGTGCTCGTGGAGCACCTGCGCGGCGATGCGCTCGACCAGCGCGTGCAGATCCTTCACGTCGATCGGCTTGCGCAGATAATCGATCGCGCCGAGGCGCATGGCCTCGATCGCGGTCTGGGTGTCGCCGAACGCGGTCATCAGGGCGAAGGGGGGTGGGGGATCGAACTGCTCCAGCGCCTGCAGCAGATCCAGGCCGCTCATCCCAGGCATGCGCAGATCGGAGAGGATCAGGTCCGGCCGCTCGCGCGCGCAGGCGGCCAGGGCCTTGGCGCCGTCGGCCGCGTGGAGCACGGTGTGGCCGAGCTGCTCGAGGAAATCCGCCACGCTGGTGCGCACCTCGGCGTGGTCATCAACCAGGAGCATCTTCACGGCCACGGAGTTATACGCGATGTGGTATGCTCCGGTAGTCGATCCTCGGGAGCAGCCCCTTCATGGGCGGGCCCGCCCGGGTGGTTGGGCAGTTCGGCCCCTCCGGACCAGGGAAACCAGCCATGCGCGCGCGAATGTGTTGCAGACGTCTCGGCACGGTCGTCGCTTCAGGTCAACCATCATGAGCACCCACCCGATCTCCCGTTCGCGCGCCGGCGTCACCCTCATCGAGACCATGGTCGCGCTGATGATCCTCGCCATCGGCCTGTCGGCGGTGTTCGGAGCCATGCTCGCGGCCAAGAAGACCAACGACAAGGCCACCAGCCGCGCGCTCGCCTTCCAAGAGATCCAGGCCCAGATCGAGACCCACCAGTTCATCCCCTTCCGCTCGATCATCCTGAATTTCAAGGGCACCGCCTTCGATGTGAAGGGCCTGAAGCCGCCCAGCAACCGCTCCTCGGTGGGCACGGTGTCGCGCCTGAGCAATCCCAATCCCTACGACGCCACGCTCTCGCCCAATCCCAACGCCTTCAACTCCTCCGAGACCAAGCTGCCCCTGCGCTTCCGCTGCGAGTGGGACGAGGGCGAGGGTCCGATGAGCGTCGAGGTCGTCTACGTCGTCACCTACCGCGGCATCTGAGCGAGGATCCTATGCACGTCCGCAGCGCCTTCACCCTGGTCGAGGTCATGATCTCCAGCGCGATCCTGGGCACCATCCTCTTCCTCACCACCCAGAGTATCGACACCGGCTCGCGCCTGAACGAGCGCATCACGCTGCAGACCGATCTGAACAACAAGGCCAACGCCGTGCTGAACGACCTGGCGCTCGAGCTGCGCACGGCGGAATCCAATGATCCCACAATTGGAAGTGGAACCTCGTCTCTGAAGATCCCGCTTTCGGCGGGCTTTCCAAATACCTACGAGTATAAACCAAGCAATGGCATCGCTATCGACGCCGGTTCTGGAATCTGGACGACGCAGTACGATACGAAGCGGCAGCTCGTATACGACAGTGCAGCCGGAACCCTCACGAAGCACGTCTACAATGCCGGGGGCGCGGTTGCCTATTCGCTCCCGTTGTGCGACCAGATCGCAAATAGAGATGCGAACGGCAACCCGATGAACGGCTTCACCATCGAGCAGGTTGGCACCACCCTGCGCATGAACCTCACGCTGCAGACGTCCTTCCGCGCCGGCTACGTCGGAGAGATGATCATCCACGCCGCCGATGCGCAGGTGATCTTCATGCGCTCCACGCTCAATAACACGCCGGGAGCGTCGCCGATCGTGCGCGACGCCCCCGGTTACGCCATCACCGGCGCCAACACCGCGAGCCCCGCGCCCGCGACCAACTTCGGCGCCAAGCTGTCCTGGTTGTCCACCGGCCAGGAGCAGATCACCCTGGTGATCTCGGCGCCGATCGGCAGGGTCCTCAATCCGGCGGCGACGGTCGTGACCGTGGGCACCTCGGTCACCAACGCAGCCGGCACCACCACCTCCTATTCGGCGACCGCGACCGAAGGCACTACCGTCTCGCTGACTACCTCGGGCACTCCGGTGACGATCAAGCGCACCACCCGCACCACCACCAACGGCACCCAGGTCATCACCCTGACCGGGGACATCAACTACGCCATCACCGTGACCTGCGCGACCGCGACCACCGCCGGCAACACCATCACCGAATCCCGCTCGTACTGAGGCAGCCATGACCACATCCATCGATGCCGATCGCCACCTCCTTCCCGCGCGCGGGCACACCCGCGTCGCCAGCGCCATCCTGCTGTCGATGGTGATCGTCGTCATCCTCGCGGGCATGTCGGTGTCGCTCACCACCCTGGCGGTGGCGCGCTTCGGCGAGCAGAGCGCCCGCCAGGACGAGGTCGAGCTGCTGGCCGCCGCCGAGACCGCGGCCAACGAGACCATCGACTGGCTGCACGCCTATTCGGACCAGACCCTGAAAGTGATGACCGAGACTCCGACTGCATCCGTGGGCTATCCGAACAACACCGTCAGCTCGAAGCCGAATTTCGGCCCCTGGGTCTGGCCGCAGATGCTCGACAGCGATAACATGCCGGCCGCACTCGCCGCGCTGCCGGCGATACTGCCGGCGATCAGCGATGGCAGCGCCACGTACGCGACCAGCACCACCTACCAGTATCGCCAAGGCTATCGCAACAACTGCAAGGTCAGCGTGCGCGTGATCTGCGCGCGCCAGAGCGTCGGTGGCGTGACGAAATGGCCCGACGGCAATGAGAAGTACATCATCTATGCCACGGCCACGGCAGGGGACCTGACGGTGACCGCCGACAAGTACCGCCGCCTGCGCGTCGAGGCTGTGGTCGGCACCAGCAAGGACCAGATCTTCACCCGCGCCATGTACGCCCGCAATGCCTACGACGTCGGCGGCAGCGCCGGCACCGACAGCTACCGCGGCCCCGGCGCCTATGTCGCGCCTCCGTCCACCTCGCCCAATTACGGCCACGGCGACGTCGCATCCGGCGGCACGGTGACGATAAGCGGATCCGGGTCCATCCTCGGCGCCGTGACCAACAACGTGAAGCTTCAGCTGCCGGTCCTGCAGTACACGCCAGTCCCGGCGGCATCCAGCGGTGCGCTCGCCGGCGATCTCACGGTGGTCGGCGGTAATTCGTACCACTATACATCCGTGAACATGGGCAACAGCGACTACATCACCGTCACCGGCGCGGGCGTCGCCACGCTCTACGTCGACACCTTCTTCAAAACCAAGCACATCGTCTACGCCGCCGGCAGCACGGCGAAGCTGGTGATCAAGCAGAACGACTACACCCCCGTGGCCACGGATACCGAGTTCGACCTCAACGGCGGCGCCATCGTCGGCGACCTCAACGACACCAGCCGCCTGGTGTTCATGAGCAACTACACCGGCGCCATGAAGCTCAACGGCAATGGCCAGTTCTCCGGCGTCATCTACGCGCCGTTCGTCGACATCAGTATGAACGGCACCTTCCAGCTCTATGGCTCGGTCATCGCCGAAGGATTCGACGGCAAGGTCAACGGAACCTTCAACTTCCACTACGACATGTCCCTCGCCAGCTTGAGCCTGGGCATCCCGCCGCTCTTGAGCGCTGCGGGCTGGAACACCCGGCCCTTGTCGGTAGGACAGCCTTGATGCGGTTGATGGTCATCGCTCGCTCGCTCGCGTTTTCCATCCTGCTCATCGTGTCGATCTCGGCAGGGGCCGAGGAGGAATCGCCCTTCGAAGCCGACCTCGCGAATGCCATCGTCCACCTGCCGAACTTCGGGGCGCAGCAGCAAATCCTCGACCTCCTGCAGAAGGGCACGCCCACCGAGCGCATCCGCGTGGTCCGGGCGATTGGCCAGCACCATGCAGTCGAAGGCCGCCCGATCCTCATCGAGGGCCTCGCCAGCAACGATCCCCTGGTGGTGAAATCCGCGGTCGAGTCCTTCGCCATCGTCGGTCCTGGCACCGCCGCATTCGCCGAGGCCGTGCGCACCGCCGTCGACCACGCCGACGAAGGCGTGCGCATCGCGGCCATGGTATGCCTGTCCTCCTGGCACGATCGCCGCGGCATCAAGCCGATCATCCCGCGCCTGCAAAGCGCCAGCGAGTGGGAGGCGAAAGCCGCCGCGACCGCGCTCGCAAGCATCGCCCATGTCGAGCTCGGGCCCAATCCAGACGCGTGGAACGAATGGTACACGAAGGTCGAGCTGCCCGCTCAGGAGGCGATGGACGACATCCGGCAGCGCCTGAAGGGCAACGACATCGCGCGGATCATCGCCGCGCTCGGCCAGGCAGCCGCCATCAGCAGCGATCGCCGGACCGAGGCCGCCGAGATAGTCAGGCCGTTCCTGCGCGACGAGGACGACACCGTCGCCGTGGCCGCCCTCAACGCGATGCGCATCATCAAGGCCGAGGACATCACCGAGAAGGACATGTACCGCTTCGAGGGCATGACCATCGACGCGCCTCCGCCCGTCGCCGCGGTGGTGGTGAAGCAGCCGCTGAAATCCGACGGCAATGGATTGTCGATCCCCGTCGTGGTCGTGGCGCTGCTCATCATGGGTGGCGTCGGCTGGTGGCTGAAGCGGCAGAATCCGCGGACCATGTCCGGGCGGCAGATATCCCGCAGCGCCTCAGCGCCCGGGCCTGCGCCCAAACCAGGTGGCCCCGCACGACCGATGACCGGGGCCAAGGCACCGTCCGGCGTGATGCCGCCAGCAGCCAAGCCTGTGGCCAAGAAGCCGGCAGGCCGCCCGGGCGAGAAGATCTTCAATCTCGATTAGGTTCGTTGGTCGGGTGGTGCTGTGGGCCTGACGGCACGTCGCTGGGACCACCGTATCACCATTCGTGCGTCAAGAGGTCACCCACAGGACACCCGCCCTCGGCTCAGCCGCAGTCCGGTGCGCGTCGGAACCGTCTCAGATCCGCGACCACGTCGGCTTCACCAGTCGCCCTGACGAACGCGACGTCGTCGCGCTGCGGATGACCTGCACGTCTGATATGCCCTTGCCGGTCATTGACCACATGCCCACCGGCTTGCCGTCCTTGGCGACGGTGGTCGAGAACACCATCTCGTCGCTGCCGATGCGGGGGCGGAAATCGTCCACCACGGTCTGGGCGGTCTCGGCGCTGGGGTAGGGCCCGAAGAACACCCGCTGTCCCTGGACGGTGGTGACTTCGACGAGATAGGTGGGAAGGTCCATGGCGATACCATTCCTTTAATCGGGGACAGGGCCATGGATGCGCGTGCAAGTCTGCACGTGCGCAGGAGTCACGGCTGTGCGGGAGGAGCCGGAGGAGCGGGTTGCGGCACAGGTCCCGGGCCTCCCGGCGGCTGAGGCCGGATCTGCGGCTGGCCGTGCGGAGGAGGCGGGCTCAGCGGCTGACCGGGTGGCGGTGCTTGCTGACCTGGCGGCTGTTGCGGTTGGATCGGCTTGGTGAAGAGGATGGCTACCGATGGAGCGCTCGCCCCGGGCAGCGCCACCGTCGACATGCTACCGGCTCGCCATCCGTCCTGCGACATCTGATCGAGGATCTGCTGTCCGGCCGCGCTGATCGCGCCAGTGGCCTCCAGACCCACGGTCCTGATCGTCGTCATGGTCTTCCCCATCGACGGCGTCAGCTGGATCTGCTGCGGCGGCGGCGCGCCTTCGGACCACGCGCAGGTGGCGCAGGCGATGGCGAGGACAACGGAGGACGCACGGCTCAGAGCGGACATGACGGTGATCCCGGGTGGTGGCGAGGTCCCTCTGTCTACCCATCCGCGGGCCGGATCCAAGTACGGGATGTCGAGGATCGGGCGCTGATGGGGCGCCGATGGGACGCGAATCCCCCGACCTGCTGCTGCTGCTGTTGCTGCTGCTGCTGCTGCGGCGGCTGGCTTGACTGCCGGTCTGGGGATTTAGCATGCGCGGCCTGAAAGCGCTTCCAAAAAACGTATCCAGGAGATCTGTGTGAAGAATGCCGTGATGGTCTGGGGTGGGTGGGACGGCCATCAGCCGAAGGAGTGCGTCGACCGTTTTGCGCCCTTCCTGAAGGCCCAGGGGTTCGAGGTGACGGTCCGGGACAGCCTGGATGCGTATCTCGACAAGGCGCTCATGGACCGGCTCGACCTGGTCGTGCAGTCGTGGACCTGCGGCACCATGACCGGCGAGCAGGAGAAGGGCCTGCTCGATGCGGTGAAGCGCGGCGTCGGCATCGCCGGATGGCACGGAGGACTGGGCGATTCGTTCCGCAACAACGTCGACTACCAGTTCATGATCGGGGGCCAGTGGGTGCAGCATCCCGGCAACCTCATGGATTACGAGGTGCACATCACCGACTTCGACGATCCCGTCACCGCGGGGCTGAAGGACTTCCGCATGACCGCGACCGAGCAGTACTACATGCACGTCGATCCGTCGAACATCGTGCTCGCCAACACCACCTTCTCGGGCGACACCAATGACTGGATCAAGGGCACGGTCATGCCGGTGGTGTGGAAGCGGCGCTGCGGCAAGGGGCGTGTGTTCTACAATTCCCTCGGCCACAACGCCAAGGACTTCGACGTCGCCGAAGCGCGCGTCATCATGGAGCGCGGCATGCTGTGGGCGGCCAAATGAGCAAGACCATGAACGTCGGCATCATCGGCTGCGGCAACATCTCGAACGCCTATTTCAAGGCCTGCAAGCGCTTCACCGACCTGGCGCTGGTCGCATGCGCCGACCTCGATCTCGCCCGCGCGCAGGCGCAGGCGAAAGAGCATGCGGTCGCCAAGGCCTACACCGTCGACCAGCTGCTCGCGGACCCGTCGATCCAGCTGGTCGTCAACCTGACCATCCCCAAGGCCCATGCCGAGATCGACTGCAAGGCGCTCGAGGCCGGCAAGCACGTGTTCAGCGAAAAACCCTTCGCCATCACGCGCGCCGAGGGCCAGCGCGTGGTCGACCTCGCCAAGAAGAGAAACCTGCGCGTGGGCTGCGCGCCTGATACGGTCCTGGGCGCCGGCGTGCAGACCGCGCGCAAGCTCATCGACGACGGCGCGATCGGGAAGCCGGTCGCCGTCAACGCCTTCATGATGGGCCCGGGCCACGAGAGCTGGCACCCGTCGCCGGAATTCTATTACCAGAAGGGCGGCGGCCCGATGTTCGACATGGGGCCCTATTACCTGCACGCGCTGATCACGCTGCTGGGACCGGTGCGCCGCGTGACCGGCGTGACGCGCGTCACCGTCCCCGAACGCACCATCACCAGCGAGCCGAAGAAGGGCACCAAGGTGACCGTCGAGGTGCCGACCCACATCAGCAGCATCCTCGATTTCGCCGGGGGCGCGGTGGGAACGCTGATCACCAGTTTCGACGTGAAGTCGCATACCCTGCCGCACATCGAGATCTATGGCTCCGAAGGATCCATGCAGGTGCCCGATCCCAATGGCACCGGCGGACCCGTGCGCGTGAAGCGCGTCGGCGAGAAGGAGTGGCAGGAGCTCCCGCTCACCCACCACTACCGCGAAGGATCGCGCGGTCTGGGCGTCGCCGACATGGCCCGCGCCATCGCGTCGGGCCGCAAGCACCGTGCGAACGAGGAGATCGCCCTGCACGCGCTCGACATCATGCAGGCGATCCACGAGTCGTCCGACGACGGCCGGCACGTCACCCTCGGCTCCACCTGCCAGCGCCCCCAGGCGATGAGCACGGCGGTGCCCGAGTTCACCCTCGACGACTGATCGAACGGTCCAAACCAGTCGCGATCCATCGCTCGCCCATCCCGGTCCTTCGCTCGGCCTGGACATTGGCTCGAGGGTAAACCGCCGCCCCGACAGGCGTTGAGGCGATGGGATTTTTTCGCTGCAACGAATGGAAGCGCCGTACACTCCGCGCTCCCATTGGAACGATAACATGAGCGCCGCGACCACCTCCACTTCCGTTTCCGTGAACCGCAAGGACATCGCCATCCTGGGCCGCGTCATCGAGGAGCTGTTCCGTGCCGCTTCAGCCAGCACGGAGGGAGAGGAGCCCCGCATCGCGGCGCGTCGACGCCTCTATCTCGCAGCGGCGAAGCGACTGCACGAGCGCTGCGCCACCCTCGAGCAGCAGCCGCGCGTCGCGCAGCGGCCGATCGTCGAGACCCGGCGGCCGGGAGTCGTGTCATCGCAGCGGGGCAGCCATCCGACGCCGCGCATGGCGGTGGCGGCCGACGAGGACGTGACGCCGGTGATGGGTCATCCGATCCTGGCCTGACTCGCGAGGATTTGACCCGCCAGCAGCTCTGATAACCTGTGGGTTATCAGCAATGGATACCGCGGCCGCGCGCATCAGCTCACTCGCGAAAGCGATCAACGAATTGACCTACGCCAAGGGGACGTTCCTGCCCACACCGGCAGATGCGCAGCACCTGCGGGTGCGCTGCGCCGAGGCGGTACGGTCGTGCTCGGAAGAGGCGTTCCTGGCGGACCTGACCCGCAAGGAATTCCGCGGATCGAGATCGGATTGGCTGGTGGTCGCCCGATTCGGCGGGCGTGCCGAGCGTGCCGGATAGACAGCGGCCTGTTTTTTAACGGTCGCCGCCGAATGACCGGCTCGCCTCGGGCGACCGTATCAGCACGTAGGAAGGCGCTGACCAGCTATCGCCGACGATCCGCTACAGTTCCGGTCGGATTTACTTGGAGCAGTCCGCGGACCACCTGAGCCTGCGCTCGGGCTTTGACCGCCTCGGCGTTCAATGCCGCAGCCGCCTCTGCGTCGTTCTGTGTGATCGCGTGCTGCGCAGCGCGATCAGCGAACATGGCCTCGTGTTCGAGCGAAACGACGGCAGTCCACAGGGCCGCTTCCCGGGCTTCCGCGTGACCTTCCAACAAGGTCATCATCGAGAAGGCATGCCCAACCAAGCACTGGAAGCGAACCAGCTTCTCGTTGCCGATCTTGACCTCTCGCAAGGGACCATTGCAATCCGGGCATACGTAGACGACCCCCGGAACATCTCGCGCTTCATCGGGCGGGATTTTCTCGCTCATCGCAGGTACCTCCACCAGCTTTGCCAGCAATGCTCCCATGCCGTCGAGCGGTACGCAGTGATCGACCTCGACGCCATGGAGCGCGTTTGTCGGCATGTCGGGGTATTCGGCGTCCTTCGGATCCTGTACCACCGCGATTCCGCCGGCACGTTTGATCGACCATAAGCCCGCAGTCCCGTCGTCGAGATTGCCAGTCAAAACCACTCCGATGACACGCCCGCCGAACTCGCGCGACGCCGATCTGAACAAGATGTCGATGGAAGGTCGGCTACGGTTTTCTTTCGGGCCTTGCGTCACCACCAGCCGATCAGGTGCGACCATGATGTGATGGTCTGGTCGCGCGACGCGCACCTCGCCAAAGGGAATCGGCTCTCCATCGACTGCCATGGCGCACTTCAGCCTTCCGGCGTGTTCGAGGATGCCTGCAAGCAGACCAGGAGAACGAGGGTCCATGTGGAGGACGATGAGAACTGCCGCCGAAAGATCGGATGGCAACTCTGCGACCACCTTCTGCAGGGCAGCAACGCCCCCCGATGATGCGCCGATGACGATGATGTCGTGTTCGGCCATGATCCAGTCCGCCGGGAGGAACGATCCTATGCAGCCTGAAGCGCTTTAACGGAGGGTCGATGTCTGGCGGGTCATCCTGCTACAAGTGAGCGAGAGCGAGATCGAGTGCGGTCCCAGCCACGTAGCATGCTGCTGCTCGGATCGAACCCGCAGGCGGCCGGTACGTCCTCGCGGCGACGGCAGCCGAGCTGCTCGAAGCACTGCGTCTAACCCTGCCAGGTGCCGTGTTGCCTGTACCTCGCGTGGTACACGCTGAGCGCTCAGCCATGGTCTCCGAACGACATTCCCTGCTCCCCACGACCGAGGCCAAGCGCGAAGTCATCGCAGCGATCATCGAGTCGATGAACAGCGGCGTGCTGACCAAGGCGGAACTGGCTCGGCGGATGCGCACGAGCCGATCGCTGGTCGATCGGCTGCTCGATCCACAGCAGGCTACATCGTTGAGCACCTTGGCCTCGGCAGCGTCAGCCATCGGCAAGCACCTGCGCATCGCGGTGGTCGATGCAGCCGACCGCCTCTCGGGTAGGGCGTAGCGGCATGCGGAGCTCCCAACAGCCATCCCAACAGCTAATAGGCACGGCCATGGTCTCGCGTGGGGATCTAGCCTCGGTTTCGAACTGTGATCGGCCATCACTCGAGGTCCTGCCATGACTACCGCTGCCGCATCGTCTGATGCCCGCTTCGCCCGCGACCATAATGTCCAGTTCTACCAGGACCAGTCCATCCTGCTCGCCCGCCTCGAGGGACTCGTGCGCGATGGACTGCACGCTGGACATGGCCTGCTCATCCTCGCCACGTCGGACAAGTTCGCGTCGCTGCGAGCACGCTTCGAAGAGGGCGCGTGGTCGACGGCGGTTGATATCGGGCAGCTGGTCCTCGTGGACGCCGAGGATGTGCTGCGGCGGGTATTGAAGGACGGGGCGCTCGATCCGACAGCATTCGCCACCGTCATCGCCACCGAGGTGGATCGCCTGCTGCAGCGGTTCGGTTCGCTCAGCGCCTACGGGGAACTGGTCGACCTGCTGTGGGAGCGTGGACATCGCGAGGCGACGCTCGCCGTCGAGAAGCTCTGGCACGACTTGATGGCGACGCGGCCGATGACGCTCCTGTGCGGCTATCGCCTCGGCGGTTTCGCAGGCGAGGACGAGCGTGGATTCCGTCTGGTGTGCGATGCGCACTCCCACGTCCACGCCTCAGCTCCGCCGCCGAGTGCCGTAGGCGATCACGGCCGAATGCTCGCGACCATCGAACGTCGCGGGCTGGCCATCGACCATGAGCGCGAGCGGCGCGAGATGGCGGAAGCAGCGCTGCGTCGTAGCGAGGAGTTCAATCGCCGCATCATCGACAGCAGCGGCGACTGCATCAAGGTTATCGGTCTCGACGGCAGCCTGCAGTCGATGAACGAGGGCGGCCTGCGCGCGATGGGCGTGTGCGACGTCGCCACCATCGTCGGGCGGCAGTACATGGATTTCTGGAGCGGCCCAGCCCGGGACCAGGCGCTGCAGGCCCTCGATGCTGCTCGAGCGGGCAAAGTGGGTCGATTCCAGGGGTCGTGCCCGACCATGTCTGGCGAACCCCGTTGGTGGGACGTCCTGGTCACGCCGATGCCCGACGCTCAGGGCCACATCGACCGCCTGCTGGCGGTATCGCGCGACATCACATCGCAGCACGAACAGTCGCAGCGTCTCCTGCAGACCGAGCAGCGCCTGGCCGCCGCGCTCGCCGCGGCGCGGGTGGGAACCTGGTCGTGGGACATCGTCGCCGACCACCTCGTATGGGACGTGTCGTTGCGGCGCGTGGTCGGGCTGACCGACGACGAGCCATTGCCTGCTGGCAAGGATTTCGCCGAGTGGATCCACGTCGACGATCGCGAACTCACCTCGACCGCCATCGGCGATGCGCTCGCGGGACGGCGTCCCTACGAAGTCGAATTCCGCCTCCGCCACAGCGACGGCTCGTGGCACTGGCACCATTCCCGCGGCAAGGTCACCAGCGTCGACGGCAAGCCGGTGGCGATGATCGGCGCATGCGTCGACGTCACCGAGCTGCGCCAGGCCCAGGACGCCATCGCCGCCACCGCGGACCAGCTGCAGCGTTCGAATACCGAACTGGAGCAGTTCGCCTACATCGCCTCGCACGACCTGCAGGAACCGTTGCGCATGGTGACGCAGTACCTCGACCTGCTCGAGCGCCATCTGGTCGGCAAGATCGACGCGCGTGAGCAGACCTACCTGCAGCGCGCGCTGCAGGGTGGCTCGCGCATGCACGCGCTCATCGGCGATCTGCTGCAGTACTCTCGTCTCGGACGCGACAGCGCCGTCGAGATGCGCGACGTCGATCTCGGGCGCGTGTTCGCCGAGGTCGTCGACACGCTGGCGCCGCGCATCGTGCAGGCTGGTGCTACGGTGACGCACGATGCGCTTCCGACGGTGCGCAGCGACAAGGTCCAGCTGACGCAGGTGCTGCAGAACCTGGTGTCGAACGCCCTCACGTTCCGCGGTCAGGACGCCACCCGCGTCCATGTGAGCGCGGTCGATCGTGGAGACGCCTGGGTCGTCTCGGTCCGAGACAACGGCATCGGCATCGAGACACGGCATCACCAACGCATCTTCGAGGTCTTCCAACGGCTCCATTCCGTCCAGCAGTACCCGGGTACCGGCATCGGCCTGTCCATCTGCAAGAAGGTCGTCGAGCGACTCGGCGGGCGCATCTGGGTCGAGTCGGCGATCGGCCACGGTGCCACCTTCCACTTCTCGCTGCCGAACGCCGCCATCGCCGAGTCGCACGCGACGCCGTCGGAGGTCATGACCGGTGGCCACCAGCGGCGCGATGAAACGCGGTCGCCGAGCACTCGCGGGATCCCGGACGCGGCAGCGGCGGACAGACAGGCGCCGGCGGTCGTGCGAGCGGAACAGCCATGACCGCGGCTAGCGCGACGACATCAACGGGGATCCCGAATCGATGCCAGGGCGCGAAGAGCCAGCCAGATCTTGGAGTCGCGTGACGTCCCAACTCCCCCCTGAGGCCATGCCATTACCGGAGATCCTCACCGGACCCGGGGCCGGGGTGCTGCTCGACGCATTGCCTGCGCTGGTCTGGGTGGTCGGGCCCGATGGGCTGCTCGCCTGGGCGAATCGCCGCTGGCATGCATATGTGGCGGTGGAGACGACCGTCGCGCGGGCCATCGGCTGGCGCGGTATTTTCCATGACGACGACCACCCCGGGATGTTCGCAGCGTGGGAGGCCAGCCGAAGCAGCGGCCAGCCGTACGAGGTTACGGTCCGGATCCGCCGCGGCAGCGACGGCTGCTACCGCTGGTTTTCCAACAGCGGCCATGCCTCCCCGGGCCCCGGCGGCACCTGGTGGATTGGCCTGTGCTACGACATCCACGAGGCCAAGACCGCCGAGCTTGCCGCGCGCCAGGCGGAGGAGCGCTGGCAGAGGCTCGCCCACCACATGCCGCAGATGGTGTGGACGGCCGACCCCGCCGGCAGCGTGACCTGGGCGAACCACAACTGGACCGCCTACACCGGGCAGTCAGTTATGGACGTTTCCGGCGACGGCTGGCGCCGGACGATCCACCCCGACGACCACGACCGCACGCTCGCCGCCTGGTCGCACAGTCTCGCCACCGGTGAGCCATACGCGATAGAGCACCGCTGGCGCAGCGCCGCTGACGGCTCGTACCGCTGGTTCCTCGGGCGTGCGACCACCGTGCGGGATGCGGCCGGCCGCATCGAGCAGTGGCTCGGCACCACCACCGACATCCACGATCAACGCGGCCTGCGCGACGACCTCGAGTCCAGTCAGCGGCGACTGGGGCTGGCGTTGGAATCGGGTGGCCTGGGCATGTGGTATTCCGAGGCCCCCTTCCGCGGCGCGATCGCCAACGAAGCCTGCAAGCGCCACTATGGCCTCTCCCCGAACGACGAGTTCGATCCCGACGGCTGGCTGGAGCAAGTCCATCACGACGACCGCGCCAGCGCCGTGCAGGCGATCGCCGAGTCCACCCAGACCGGGCGTCCGCTCGACGTGCGCTACCGCGTTGCCGGGCGTGACGGCGTCGATCGCTACGTGCGCGTGGCCGCGCGGGTCACCCT
>JACCZE010000399.1 GCA_013696105.1 Planctomycetota bacterium
CGCGACCGGTCCTCACCGCTCGGGGCGGTGCGCCCAGCTCGCGTCGCACCAGCTTGTTGAACAGCTGGAGATCGGGGATGCCGACTTCGGCGGCGACATCCTTGATCGGGATCGCGGAATGCTGCAGCAGGTGGCGCGCGCGCTGGATGCGGCAGGCGCGGATGTAGGCGACGATCGGCGTGCCGAGTTCCTTCTGGAACAGGCGCAGCAGGTGGCTCGCTGAGCAGCCGGCGATCACCGCCAGCCGCTCGACCGAGATGCGCTGATGCAGATGCGCGTGGATGTGGCTGCGAGCACGCTCGACCGCAGCGTGTATCACCGGCGGCGGTTCGAGCGGCGCCTGATCCGCGAGTTGCCACAGCACGTCCCACACCCGGGCTTCAGCGCGATGCGGCGTGCGGGCGAACCAGCGCAGCGCCTCGACCAGTGCGGCATCGATGGCACCGAAGCGCTGGCGCAGATCCTGCAGAGCCGGCAGCGCGACGCGCTCGGCGGCGTGCGAAGAGACCTCGAAATGGACGCAGGTGTGGACCGAACGCCCGGTGAAGCGCGCGTCGAGGTGCTGGTCGGGCCTCCACAATCCCGCCTGGCCGGCGGTGACCTCCACCGGCTCGCCATCGACCACCAACGTCAGGGGGGTGTGGTAGAGGTGCAGGCGCCAGCGCCCGGAGGTGCAGTAATCGGACGGCTGATCGTTATCATGAATACCGATACCAAAGGTAGTTATGACGGGAGGCTGGGCCAGGGACAGCCGACGTGGCTGGGTATCCGTCATGATGGAAATATACCAGTAAAGACCGGCTGGGGCAATTGCGGGTCGGTGGGACGGGTCCTAAAATCACGCTCGAGCCGCCAGCAGGCGACCAACGGAGACGCGATGTTCACCCCCGCCCACAAGTCCTTCTTCGACACCTTCGGCTACCTGGTCGTGCCTGGTCTGGTCCGCGACCGGATCGGGATGATCTGCGACGAATTCGAGGCGGTGTTCCGCAGCCGCCAGGATGTCGTCCACGACGGCAGCCAGCGCACCATGTTCCCGGCGTCGTTCGTCGATTCGAGCGCCGGCCTGTGCACGCTGCTCGATCACCCCGGCATCGTTGCGCTCTCCGACGCGATGCTCGGCGAAGGCTGGGCCTACAGCGGCGGCGACGGCAACCTCTACGCCGGCGATACCGGCTGGCATTCCGACCTCATCCCGGTGTCCGAGGAGGGGATCCGCTTCAAGACCGGCGTGCTGTGGGCGAAGATCGCGTTCTACCTCGACCCGATCGATCGCGAGAGCGGAGCGCTGCGCGTCATCCCTGGCAGTCACCGCATGACCGAGACCTTCGGCCGCCAGCTGCACGAGCGCCTGCAGATGACCGGTTCGGATCGCTCGTTCGGCATCGACGGCCGCGAGGTGCCCTCGGTCGCGCTGGACAGCCAGCCCGGCGACGTGGTGATCTTCAACCACCTGATCAAGCACGCGGCCTACGGCGGCGGCAAGCGTCGGCGCATGTTCACCATGAACCTGTTCGAGCGTTGCCGCACCGAGGAGCAGCGCGAACTGAATCGCGGCGTCCTCGACTTCTACGCCGACGAGGGCTGCGAGGGATTCTTCTCGGAGACCATGCTCAAGACCGCCTCGCCCGCGCGCATGAAGCACCTCGAGCACGCTTTGGAATTCGTGCCGGCGATGGCCGCGCGGGCGCGCGCGAAGAAGGCGCGCGAAGCGCTCGTCCCGACGGGATGACCTGACGACCTGACCGCCAGGTCACCAAGACGCCAAAAGAGGGGGGATCAGGCGGGCACGAGCGGCTCGAGGCCCCTGATCAGGAGTCCGCAGGTCCTCGGATCCGATCGTCGCCTTGACGCCGCGGATTCTTTTAGCCCGACGTCAACGGGCGGCGGAAAAGTCGATGAAACCCCGCTCGACATCCACCGACATCAGGCGCACGCGCACACGGTCGCCGACGTCCAGCCCCTCGTCGCCGCGCATCACCTTGCCCTCGACCGCGGGGCGCAGGGTCCGCACCCACGTGCCCTTCTCGCTCGCGCCGGTGACCACCGCATCGAACGATTCGCCGATGCGCGGGCGCAAAAAAAGCGCTGCCGCCGACTTTCGCATGCGGCGTTCGACCTTGGTGGCGTTGTCCTCCTGCTCGGTGCAGTGGGCGGCGATTCCGGCGAGGTCCTCGTCGGAATACGGCATCGGGTGTCCGGCCAGGGCGGCTTTCACCAGCCGATGGGTGATGAGATCCGGGTAGCGGCGGTTGGGTGCGGTGGAGTGCGCGTAATCGCGCACCGCCAGGCCGAAGTGTCCCGTGCCTTTCCCGGGTAGTTCGAGGACGTATTCGCCTTTTCCGATCAGCTTCACCACCGACAGCGACAGGTCGGGGAAGTGCAGCGGATCGGCAGAGCGTCGTTCGCGCAGGAAGGCTTCCAGCGCCCGGCCATCGGGTTCCGCCGGCAGCCGGCTGCCGAGGCCCCGGGCGAGTTCGACGATGCGGTCCCAGCGGTCGGGCCGGCGCACGACCCGGCGGATCGACGGTAGGCGGTGCTGGGCGAGGAAGCGCGCGACCACGCCATTGGTCGCGATCATCGCGTCGGCGATCAGCTCCATCGCGCGGTTCCGCTCGGTTGGCAGCAGATCCACCACCTTGCCGTCGCGCACCACGGCGCGGGCTTCGCCGGTGTCCAGATCGAGCGCGCCGAGATCCTGCCGGCGCTCACGCAGCCGCGTGGTCGCTTCGTCCTGCAGGCGCAGCTGGTCTTCCAAGCCGGGAACCCGGGCCAAGGCCGTCGGTGCCGGTGTGCCTTCGAGCCAGGCGCCGATCGACGGATAGGCGAGCTTGGCGTGGTTGCGCACGCGGGCGCGTCGGATGTCGGTTGCGCCGATGCTGCCGCCGCCATCGATGTCCATGGTCACCACCAGCGCCAGGCGATCGCACTCCGGATTCAGCGAGGTCAGATCGGTGGACAGGCGCTCGGGCAGCATGGGGAAGACCCCGCCCGCGGTGTAGATCGAAGTCGTGTTGCACGCTGCATGCCGGTCGACGGCAGAGCCCTGCACCACCAGCGCGTCGACATCTGCGATCGCCACCTGCAGACGCAGCACGGCGTTGGGCAAGCGCTCGCCCACGGTGAGCTGGTCGAGATCGCGCGAGTCGTCG
>JACCZE010000404.1 GCA_013696105.1 Planctomycetota bacterium
TGCGCACGCACCCATGGTCATCCACGGCATCGAGCTCGCCGTCGTGGCGATCGTGGCCCACGCGGTGCTCGGAATGGCAACGAGCCTCTGTCCGACCCTCCGGCATGCGCTGATCGCTCTCGCCGCAGCCGCGGCCGCCCTCGTCCTGCCTGGACTGTGGTCGCATATGGGCGTCCTGCTCGGCGCGGCGCTGATGGGTGGTCTGTTCACGCGCGGCGCAGGCGATGCCGCTGCGACGGTGCCGACGATCCCCTCCCGCCGGACCGCGCTGTGGTGCTGGGCCATCCTGTTCGCCGGAGTCGCGGCCGCTCTGGCGATCCTGGCGACGGACCTCTCGGAGTGGTCGCGCCTGCCGGCGCTGTGTTTCCAGGCCGGAGCGTTCGTCTTCTGGCGCTGTTCCACAAGGTCCTCGCCGCGATCACCGGCGTGTTCTCGCTGCTGCCGCTCCTGCACATCGGCATGGGTGCCGCGGTCCTGAACGGCAGCTTCGCCATGCCAAATCAATCAGATGCCCAGACGCTGGTCGGCACGATCATCATCGTGATGAGCTCGGTCTTCATCCTGCTCAGCCTGGTTTTCACGGTCACACTGTGGATGGCGGGCACGCGTCTGAAGGATCGGACGTCATACACCTTCTGCCAGGTCGTCGCCGCGATCAGTTGCGTCAACGTGCCCCTGGGGACGGTCCTCGGCGTCTTCACCCTGATCGTGTTGCAGCGTCCCGGGGTGCGCGCGCTGTTCCCGGATGTCCCGCATGCGGGTTCGAGCCGATAGATCGGCATCGGCGGACCATTCCCCGGCTCACCTGCCAAGCTTCTGACCAGCGAGACGTCGAACCCGCCGTTCAGAGCCACGAGCCGCGTCGCTTCCGATTTCGATTCCGGGCACCTGCCAACGGGGGGCGGTTGAGTCCAGGAATCGCATATCGGGGATGCGACCGGGCATTTTCTCACGGCGGGACCAGCATTTCGGAGGTATGGTCCCTGGACATGGAATTGTCGGCCCTCCCTCGTCCCGCACCCCGCCCGTCTGAAGCCCCCCGTGATGCGGTCCTCGTCCTGCACGTCGAGGACAATCCCGGTGATCGTCAGCTGATCCGCGAAGCGATCGGCGAAGCCCACGTCGACATCGAGGTGGTGCATGCCGGAAACGGCGCAGACGCCTTGGGATTCCTGACTTACGCCACCACGCGCCGGCTGCCGACCCTGATCATGGTCGATCTCAACATGCCGAAGATCGGAGGACTCGAATTCCTCGCCTCGGTCAAGGTCGATGAGCGTTGGAAGGACATCCCGGCGATCGTGCTCAGCTCATCGCTCAGCGCGACCGATCACGATCAGGCCCTCTCCCTCGGAGCCAAGGCCTTCATCCCCAAGCCCACCTCATGGGATCGCTACCTGGACCTCGCACGCAACATCGCGTCGTATGCGGTCCTCACCGACCACCCCGGGTGAGCGGTGGACGCAGCGTCAGCCTGCGCTGGTTCTTTCTGACCCTGCCGCCGCCAAGCTGCTGTAACGTCCATGAACCCACGGCATTTCCAGGATGCCTGATGCCGGGTCCTCCTCAACAGGGCTGCATCACGCCAGATGATGCGTACAGACCGATGCCGGTGGGGTATACTCACTAGGAGGTTCCGCCGATCATGCGCCCAGCACTGTGCTCATCGACTCTGCTGCTCCTGCTCGCGGTCGGCCTTCACGCAGCGGATCCCAAATCGAAGGAGGTCCCCGCCGCGACCATCGCCAAGCAGGTCGCTGAATCGGCGAAGACCAAGCCCCCCTGGTGGGACCAGGTCACCCTCGACTATCCCCAGACCCTCGACCTGACCTGCCCGAAGGGCGGAGCCTGGAACAGCAGCCTCGTCCCTGGCAATTGGATGTGGGACATCGTCAATCCCAACGCGGACAAATGGAAGGAAGGGACCAAGTTCTGGCACTTCGTGCTCACCAACGCCAAGCAGAAGAACCTGAAGGACGCCGAGCAGCAGGCCACGATGAACCTGGGCCATTGCTATGGCGACCTGCTCCAGGATTGGCCCCGCGCAGTCTACTGGTACCAGCAGATCGAGGCCCAGTACGGCAAGAATGACAATCGCACCATCGACATGGCCAACGCCTATTGGCGCATGGGGAACCGCACCTTGGCGGTGCAGACCATCAAACCGATCCCGCAGGACGCGACGCGCCATGGCAGCCTGATCAAGCTGTGGGCCGACCTCGGGGACTACAAGACCGCCTATCAGATGGCCCAGACGCGGGTCGCGGTCGGCGAGGACATCGCCTGGTTCATGAGCGGGTATACGGCGCAGCTCGAAGGTGCCTGGACCAAGGCGCTGGACTGCTTCAAGAAAGCCGAGGCGTCGGATCAGAAGAAGAGCGGGCGCGACTGGAAGCAGGTCAAGGAGCGCGCGACGTCCGCCATCCAGGCGATCACGCTCTTCGAGACCCTCGATCTCAAGCGCGTGCCCGATGGGAAGTTCGCAGCGACCTCGACCGGCTATACCGGTCCCCTATCGATCGAAGTGGTCGTGGCCGGTCACAAGATCACCGCGCTCGACGTCACCCGGCACAGCGAGAAGCAGTACTACGCCGCATTGGACGAGATGCCGGCGAAGATCATCGCCAAGCAGCATGTGAAGGGCGTCGATGCCACCCTCGGCGCCACGATCACCGCCGAAGCGATCGTCTACGCCACCGCGAAAGCGCTGAACCAGGCCAAGCCCTGAGGCATGCTGCGGCTCGACCACTTCCTTCCACGCTGGCGCGCCAAACTCGGGAAGAAGAAATCGTGGGCGCGACGCATGCTCGGTCGCCTCGGGAAGACGGTCGAATTCGCTCCGGTACGACGTGCCATCCAGACCGCCGCCTTCCTGGTCTTCCTGGCGCTGGTGTTCTGGGTGTCCTGGCCCTACGACGCCAGGCCTGATCCGAGCCGCACCGGCTGGCCTTCGCATTACGCCGACAATCTCGCGACCAAGGAATTCCTGCCGGTCGAAGGCTACCTGGCGATCGATCCACTGGTCGCGCTCTCGACCGCAGTCGCCGCGCGCACCTGGGTGTGGTCTTTGGCGTCGGCGGCGGGAATCCTGATCCTGTGCATGCTGGTGCCGCGCGGATTCTGCGGCTACCTGTGTCCGCTCGGGACCATGATCGACATGTTCGACTGGGCGGTCGGCCGACGGGTCAAGCGTTTCAAGATCGAGAACGTCGGCCATTGGCGGCACCTGCGCTACCTGATCCTCGCCGCGACCATCGCCGCCGCATTCGCCGGCGTGATGCTGGCCGGCGTCGTCGCCGCCATCCCGATCATCACCCGCGGCATGTCCTTCGCCGTCGATCCGCTGGTGCACGCCACCGCCAGCGGTTGGCATGCGGTGCCGCCGCCGAACTGGGGGCATCTGGTGTCGCTCACGCTCTTCGGCGGCGTGCTCGCGCTGGGCCTGTTGAGCCCGCGCTTCTGGTGCAAGTACGTGTGCCCGAGCGGCGCGGTGTTCTCGGTCGCGAATTCCTGGCGCGTGGTCGAGCGCAAGGTGTCGAAGGCCTGCATCGGCTGCAATCAATGCGTCGAGGCGTGCCCGTTCGACGCCATCAACACCGACTGGAGCACGCGCGTCGACGCGTGCACCCTGTGCCAGACCTGCGCCGGTGCGTGCCCGACCCAAGCCATCACCTTCGTCGGCCGCACCGCGGTGATCGATCTGAAGCCGCCCGAGCCGGAAGCTCTCCAACCGCAGGTCTCTCGCCGAGCGCTGCTGACCGCGGGACTCACCGGCGCGATGTCGGCCGTCGGCGTGCGCAGCGCGTCCGCCGCCAACGACGTCGAGCCGGTGCTGCGGCCACCGGGTTCGGTGCCCGAGCCGCAGTTCCTGCAGCAGTGCATCCGCTGCGACGCCTGTCTGAAGGTGTGCCCGAACGACGTGCTGCAGCCGCTCGGTTTCGAGCGCGGTCTCAATGGGCTGTGGACACCCGCGCTGAAGCCGGACTGGGCCGGCTGCGATCCCAGCTGCAACGCCTGCGGTCAGGCCTGCCCGACCGGCGCGATCCGCGCGTTGCCGCTCGAGGAGAAGCGGCACGCGCGCATCGGCTTGGCGGCGGTGGACACCGTGACCTGCTTGCCTTGGGCCGGCAGCGAAGCCTGCCAGCTATGCGTCGACGAGTGCCGCGCGGCCGGCTACGACGCTATCGAATTCCAGCAGGTGCACACCGAGATGGGGCCGGACGGCAACCCGATCGATGGTACCGGCTTCATCGCGCCGGTGGTCGTCGACTCGAAATGCGTGGGCTGCGGACTGTGCCAGACACGATGCAATGTCATCAACGTCAACGATCGCGGCGTACTGTCCGTCAGCGCCATCGTGATCACCGCCGGCGAAGGGCGTGAAGACCGTCTGACCACGGGAAGCTACAAAGCGCTGCGCGAGGCCGAGGCGGCCGAGCAGGCGATCCGGAAATCCGAACAGCAGCGCGCCGCAGAGAAGCAGCTTGGCGATTTCTACTGAACTGGTGGACGGTGGAACGTGGGCCGAGGCCCATGGCGAACTGTACCACGGCATCCCCTGCCGTATCCGCATCGCACGATCTGATCGCGACGCGGTCGCCGAAGGCTGGCGCACGCTCGAACGCATCGACGACGTCTTCAACGTCTATCGGACCGACAGCGAGCTCGGAACGATCAACGCCGCAGGTCCCGGATCCCACCGGATCTCACCGTGGCTGGCCGACTGCCTGCGCATCGCGCGCGAAATCACCCGACTAAGCGATGGAGCATGGTGCGCGACCATGCTGCCGCTGGTGCGGCTGTGGCGGCAGGCGTCCCGCGATGGCGCCGAACCCACGACGCAGGCACTGACCGCCGCGCTCGCCACCTGCGCTCCGGACGCCTGGGACCTGGATGGCGACTCGTTGCAGGTCCACGCCCCGGATCTCGCGTTCGACCTCGGCGGGCTGGCAAAGGGCTTCGCGGTCGATCTGGTCGTCTCCGCGTTGCGCCGTCGCGGCATCGACGACCTCCTGGTGCAGGTCGGAGGCGAGACCGCCTGTCATGGCCGCTCGTCCGCGGGCGAGCCGCACCGCATCGGCATTCCCCATCCAGACGATCCGGACGGTTCCTGGAACGCGGTG
>JACCZE010000405.1 GCA_013696105.1 Planctomycetota bacterium
TCCGTCGCCGCTTCGCCGTGGTCCTGCAGGACGTCTTCCTCTTCGCCGGCGACATCCGCGCCAACATCGCCTTGAAGGGCGACGACATCGATGCGGCGCGGATCGAGTCGGCTGCGCGCACCACGCACGCGCACGACGTGATCATGCGCCAGCCCGGGGGCTATGCGGGCACCCTCAACGAACGCGGGACCGTGCTCTCGGTTGGCGAGCGGCAACTGCTGTCGTTCGCCCGCGCGCTCGCCGCCGATCCCGCGGTCCTGGTCCTCGACGAAGCGACCGCGAGCATCGACTCCCAGACCGAGCGTCTGGTGCAGGAGGCGATGGAGCGCCTGCTTTCGGGCCGCACGTCGCTCACCATCGCCCATCGCCTGTCGACCATCCGCGCCTCGGACCGCATCCTGGTGCTGAAGGTGGGAGAGCTGGTCGAGATCGGTTCGCATGTCGAACTCATGGCGCGCGACGGCCTCTATGCAGCGCTGGTCCGCAGGCAGGTCGCGAGCGAAGCGGCGGAGGGCGAAGAAGGCACGTGATGGCGAGCGAGAGCGCTATCGATCCGGTCGAATCGATGTTCCAGATCCGTGCGTTCATTCCTCTGAAGTGGAATTGTCCTCTTTCGGGTACGGCTTCACCTGGGAACGCACGGCCCAGGTTTCCCACATGGCTGCGAGGGAGTTCACGCGATCCTTCGCGGTGGCTGCCATATCCCGCAATTCCGTCCGATCGGCCTTGAGATCATACAGTTCCCACGGGCCATCGCGTCCCATGCGAACGAGTTTCCAATCGCCATCGCGGACCGCGGCATTGCCTTCGTGTTCCCAGAACAGCGCCCTGCTGTCGCTCGGACGGTCGGAAAAACAGGGAACCAGGCTGCGCCCTTCCATGGGCGTGATCGGCTTGCCATTGAACTCGGTCGGATACGTCGCGCGGCTGACATCGACGCACGTCGCCATGATGTCGATGAGATGGCTCGGCTGGGTTCGCAGCGTGCCTGCGCGGGTGATGCCCGCAGGCCAGTGGGCGATCAACGGCGAGGCGATGCCGCCTTCATGGCTGTAGTGCTTGTGGTGACGAAACGGCACGTTGGACAGCGTTGCCCACGACTTGCCATAAAAGACCGTGGATCCTCGCGATCCGGCGGCGGACTTCCCTTTCATCCGACCGTCCGGACCGCTCTCGGCGGTGCCGCCATTGTCGCTCATGATCAGGATGAGGGTGTTGTCCAGTTCGCCGCGCTTTTTCAGCTCCGCCACCAGACGACCGACCGATGCATCCAATCTCGACACGCACGCGGCATAAATGGCCATGAGCAGATCGAATCGATCCGTCGCTTCCTGGGTGAGGGCCGCCCAGGCCTGCACATCCGCCGGGCGGGGCGCCAGCGGCCACGCTTTGTCGATCAGTCCCAGGTCGATCTGCTTGGCGTAGCGCAGCTCGCGCAGCTTGTCCCAACCCATGCGGTATGTGCCGCGACATTTCGCGATGTCCTCCGGCGGAGCCTGCAGGGGAAAATGCGGCGCGTTATGCGCCAGATAGAGAAGGAAGGGTTTCTTGGCGGCCCGAGCTTCGTCGATGAAGGATAGGCCGAAGTCGGTCCAGAGATCGGTCGAGTACCACCCCTTCGGCAGCTTCGGATCATCGCCGGCGAGGCGCTTCCCATCGAGGAACAGCTTCGAGCGATCGCCATCCTCGAAATAGAATCCACCGGCCGGCGCGCTGAGGCTGCGGTCGAACCCGCGCTCCCAGGGAACGACGCCGTTATTCTGACCGACATGCCATTTCCCGGTCATGGCGGTGAAGTAGCCCGCGCTGCGCGCGACCTCGGCGACGGTGACGCAGGTATCCGACAGAGCTCCACGGTAGCCGGGGACCTCCTGGTCCTTGGTCATGTGGCCGACGCCAGCCTGATGGGGATACAATCCGGTGAGCAGCGATGCGCGCGTCGGACAGCAGCGTCCGGTGTTGTAGAACTGGGTGAAACGGACGCCGCCTGCGGCGAGCTTGTCGATATGGGGCGTAGGTATCTCGCTGCCATAGCAGCCAAGGTCCGAAAACCCCATGTCGTCCACGAGCATGATGATGATGTTCGGACGCTGCGGTGGCGGCACGTCGACGGCCAGAAACGCAGGGCAAGACAAGGCCAAGAGAACGAACAGTCGATACATGGAGGCTCCTATCGGCAAGTTGAGGCGCATCGTTCGCCACCCATGACGGAATGACAGCAGGGACCTGGTCACATCTTCAGTTTCCATGCTGCGCTCAATGGCTGGATTTTCCGACACGAGCGGATACGGGGACACTATCGCTCCTCCTCGGCAGCTGGGCCTGGATCCTTTGCACCAGACGCACCACCTCCGGCGCTTGGTCGCGCGACCGGCCCATGTTGGCGAGCAGGCGCGTGCGCATCTCGACGAGCACCTGGGCGAGCAGCGGGTCGTCGATCCGATTCGTCGACTCCACCGGATCGGAGGAGAGGTCGTAGAGCTCGTCGGTATCGTCGAGATGAGCGACATATTTATGGATCCCGTGGCGCAGCATGCGTTGGATGACGAGCTTGCCGTAGTGCCCGTGGCTCTCGCACACCAGGTCATCCGGCCACGACACCCCCTCATCGGCACGTGCAAGCGGCAGCAGATCGCGGCCATCGAGGT
The DNA here is from genome assembly GCA_013696105.1 of Planctomycetota bacterium. Classification (GTDB taxonomy): domain Bacteria; phylum Planctomycetota; class UBA11346; order UBA11346; family UBA11346; genus JACCZE01. Next base: position 2,649 of record JACCZE010000405.1, read on the forward strand.
CGGCTGCGAGCGGACACCCGGCAGCCGCGAGCACCGTCGGCACGACGTCCATGTTCGAGACCAGGGCGCTGCTCGTGCGGCCCTCGGGGAAGGTCCCAGGCCAGCGCATGGCCATCGGGATGCGCATCGTCTCCTCGACCATGAACCAGGCCTTGTCGACCAGTCCTCCGTTGGTGCTGAGCAGATCGCCATGGTCCGCGGTGAGGATGACCAGGGTGTTGTCGCTCACGCCCACGCGATCCAGCGTATCCAGCACCGTGGCCAGTGCGTGCTCGACCAGGCTGACGTGCTCGAGGCAGCGGGCGAGCGGCGGTTGCCATTGCGCCCACGTCCGGGTCTTGGCCATCGCGTGATAGGCGGTGCGGAAGTCCTGCTGGTGGCGCGGGCGATCGGCGAGGTCGTGGCTGAAGGTCGGATACTCGGACAGCGCACCAGGCGGCACCATGCCCGCGAACGGCTTGGCCACCCAGTACGGGTGATGAGGTCCCCAGACGTCGACGCGGGCGCAGAACCGGTCCCCTGCGGCCGCCCGCTTTTCGATCCAGCGATTGGCGAGGTGGGTGACGAAATGGGACTCGTGGGTCTCCAGCGGTGACACCAGCACGCCTGCGGTTTCGATGCGATGGAAGGCATTCGGCTCCTTCATCAGCTGGATGCGGCCGAGGCTCGTCTCACAGCGGTCGCTCGACCATTCGATGTCGACTTCCGGATCGGGTAGGCCGCGTTCGTCGAGGTAGGCGCGGTACTCGGGCGCGGTATAGGGGTATCCGTAGCTCGGCAGCGACCAGCCCTCGAATCCGAAATCGCGTGGAAGCCGCCGATCCCCGCAATGCCATTTGCCGAAGTAGCCGGTCCGATATCCCGCCCGTTGCAGCGGACGGTTGAACACCTCGACAGCATCTCCGAACTCCCGGAGCGAGCCGTGGGTCCCGTCGTTATTGGTCATGCCATGGCGATGCGGATACTGCCCGGTGACCATCGATCCCCGAGCCGGGGTGCACAGCGGGCAGATCGAGTAGGCAGCGTCGAATCGCACCCCGGCAGTCGCGATGCGGTCGGAGGCCGGGGTGGTCAAACCGAAAACCGAGGCATAGCGGCGGAATTGCGCCAGCGCGTAGTGATCGGCGATCATCCAGACGATGTTGGGTTGGCGGGCGTCCATGGTCTCTCCAGGTGGCGCGCCGTCAGAGGATCCCCGGCGCTCGTTCGCAGCCTAACCGGAGAGCACGACCGCCACGTACTCGTTCGCGCTATCGAAAATCATAGCTTTCGCAGTCCAGCAGCGCCCGCCGGCAGGCGCTGTGACAGATCGCTCGCCGCCGCGGCGACCGTGTCGCAGGCGCGCCGACGGAACGCGCGATCGGCGCGATGCGCTGCTGCGCCGATGCCGATGCAGGCGACCACCTTCCCGGCTGCCATCACCGGCGCGTAAGCCCGGTAGAGACCGCGGAAGCATGAACCAGGATCATCGACCACGCCCCGCGCGATGCCTCGGGCGAACAGGCGCTGGGCTGCAGCCACGCCGATATGGGTGAGCGGATTGCGCGCGAGGTGTCTGGCGACGATGACCGGATCGTCGAGGTCGCACCGTGGCGCCAGGAAGACCCCTCCCATCAGCAGCGGGCTGATCGGCCGGAAAGAGCCAGGGGCCATCAGCGCGGGCGACATCGGATCGAGGATGCGATCGAGGATGGTCAAGCGTCCGCGATACGTGGCGACCAGGCAACTGGTCGCTTCCAGTTCGCGATTCAGCAGCACGAGCTGCCGCCGCGACAGCGAGCGCAGATCCCGTTCGCGAGGCACGCTCGCAGCCCAGAACATCGGCTTCTCGCTCAAGCGATAGGATCGGTCGCGCGAGCGCTCGAGCACGCCGACGCGGCACAGCTCGCTCAGCAGGCGAGCCACCGTGTTGGGGCTGACCGGAGCGAGCAGCGCCGCGGCCTGGGCGTAGCGGATACGACCGCCGCGCAGCGAGATGTCCTCGAGCAGGCGGACGACGCGGAAGATCGCGGACGAGTCGGCAGCCATGTCGGAAGAGTGTGGCGGTCCGCCGCAGAGCGCCAGGCCGGCAACGAGAGCCCTCCGAGAAATCACTGCATAAGGAGCAGAGGCCGCGGCCTCCGCATGGAGGCGCAACCCGACGACCGCGACAAGCATCGCACGAGAGCTGTAGCGATCAGGCAACCAGGTGATACATCTTGCCAATGCTCGATGATGTGCGTGCGTCTCTCCATTCCTCACAGCGTGACGATCCATTGCTGCCGCCGCTATCGCGGCTGCTGGAAGCTTTCGTGGATGCCCGCGTCAATGGCGAGCGGCTCGATGCCTGGGTGGCGTTGTTCGATTGGACGCGCGAAGGCGTGCTGCGTTTCCGTGGCGAGGACGCGGGCGCGCAGCTCGGGTCTGGCGACACCGTCCGTCTCCGGCTCCTCCTGCATGCGTTGGAAAGCAGCACGCCGGTGCGCGAACGATTCCAGGCTGCGGTGGCGACGCTCGTCGCAGATACCGATGCGGCCAGCCTGCTGGCCGAAGCGGGGATGCCCTCCGACCGCGGCTTCCTGCACGAAGCCACCTCGCGACTGTGGGCCAACCTGCTGCCGGAACCACGCGACACCCACGACTTGCGCCAATTCGTGCGCCGCTGCTATCGCAATTCCACCCAGGTCGCACGATTCACCCGCTGGCCGGCCGAACTGTTCCATCGGCTGGTCGAGGTGGTCATGCCGCCGGCGACGTCACCGGCGTGGACCACCCTGCGCCGGTCGGTGGTCGATGCCGTCCATCTGCTCTGCGTGCGGGTGGAGTCCCAGGGTCTGTCGCCGAAGCTGCGCTCGCGCTCGCGCTCCGGCGCCCTGCCGGTGGTCGAATCTCCGTACTTCCGCTTGGCCCGGACCGCGGACGGGCTGCTCGCGGTGTGGACCGGCGGTCCGATCGCCAACGCCGGAGCCGGAGATGCCGCAAGCGCCCTGCACGACTGGCAGGACGCGCTGTCCGCCTGCCGCGCCGAGCATCTCGAACTCGGCAGGTCCATCCGTAGCGAAGGCGTCTCGGTGGACATCGTGTTCAGCCTGGATGTCATCGATCGCTGCCTGTTCCGACTCGAATCGCTCGGGATGATCCTGACCTGTCCTCCTGGTCTCGAGCGATCAGCGCTGGTGCAGCGGCTGCTGACCCGTCTGGTCAGCCTGCTCCATGAAGCGCGCAGCCTGCGCGCACTCGCCTCGGGCAACCTGCGCCAGCTGCACAGCCGGATCGTCGAACGCTCGGGTCGGACCGGCGAGCATTTCATCGCCACCGATCGTGGCGAATACGGACACCTCCTGCTGGCGGCAGCCGGCGGCGGCGTGCTGATGGTCTGGACCACCGCCGCGAAGCTGATGGCATCGGAGTTCGAAGCCTCGGATTTCGTGCACGGCCTAGTCTACGGCCTCATCTATGCCGTGTCGTTCCTGTTCTTGCACCACTTGCACCTGGTGCTCGCGACCAAGGCGCCGGCGATGACCGCGGCGACCATCGCCACCGACCTGCGCGATGAACGCGGGAGCGGAAAGCTCGACGAGATCGTCGACCGCATGGCGCGCGTCGGCCATTCGCAGATCGCGGCCGCTGCAGGCAACGTGGTGATGGTGGCGCTCGGCGCGCTCGCTTTCACGACGCTCTGGGAATTGACTGTCGGCCGTTCGTTCCTCGACCCTGCGACCGCACAGAAGACCTATGCCAGCTTCAGCCCCCTCACCAGCGGCACGGTTTTCTTCGCCGCTTTCACCGGAGTGATCCTCTGGCTGTCGTCGGTAGCTGGCGGCTGGCTCGACAACTGGAGCGCTCTTCGCCGAATCCCGCAAGGAATCGCCGACCATCCGCTGGGCCTGCGCCTCGGGCGCGATCGGATGGAACGTTGGAGCCAGAGCTGGCAGCGCCATGTCGGCCCGTGGGGCGCCAACATCAGCCTCGGTCTCATGCTGGGCATGATTCCGGCCATCGGCCACTTCTTCGGAGTCCCGCTCGATATGCGTCACGTCACGTTGTCCACGGGGATGCTCTTCACGGCGTGCGGCAGCCTGCACGATGGGTGGTATTCGAGCGGCTGGTTCCTGCTCGCGGTGTCCGGCATCGTGACGATGTTCGTGCTGAACCTCGGCGTGAGCTTCACCCTCAGCCTGTGGACGGCGACGCGCGCCCTCGGGGTTCCCGCAGCTGATGTCCACGAGCTGCTGCGCAGACTCGGGAGACGCATGCTGAGGCGCCCCTGGGATTTCATCCTTCCGTTCAGGCCGGCCGAGGTCCATCCCGTGGCCGCTGAAGTGGTTCCCACCGCTCTGCCGAACATCTCCGACAGCGTGGCCCAGGAATCCAACAGGTATGTAAGTAGCGCAAGTAAATAAGCTTACGTTCACATCTCGAGTTGATGCGGCTGTCGGATAATCCCCCACCCAGACCAGCCGTCCGCCTGGTATCCTTCCCACAACCGATGCATCCCACTCCTGTCTTCATCGGTGCGGCCCTGATCGCTGCGCTGCTGGTCGCAACCGCATCCAGCCATGGCACGCCCCGCATCGAGGTCGAGGTCATGGAGCATCCGGGCGTCGACCGGACGCTCGCCAAGGTCCAGCCGCTGAGCGCGGACGAGATCGTCCACGCGAGCCGGCGCATCGATGAGCTCATCGCCGCAGACCTCGCCAAGCACGACCTGAAGCCGAATCCCCGGACCACCGATGCGCAATTCCTGCGCCGTGCTTACCTGGATATCGTGGGTCGCATCCCGACCTTCTCCGAAACCAACGCCTTCCTGACCTCGACCAAGGCGGACAAGCGCCACGAACTGATCGCAACGCTGATGGGCAGCGCCGGCTATGTCAGCCACCAGTTCAACTACTGGGCCGACCTGCTGCGCGTATCGACGCGCATGATGGATCGTTATCCCGGTCAACCCTACATCGATTGGATCAAGGAAGCGCTACGCACGAACAAGCCGTACGACACGTTCGTCTCCGAATTGCTGCGCGCCGAAGGGCCGGCGCTGCAGCGCGGCAACGGCGCGACCGGATACTACCTGCGCGACACCGGCATGCCGTTGGACAACATGGCGAACACCGTGCGCACCTTCCTGGGCACGCAGATCACCTGCGCCCAGTGCCACGATCATCCGACCGACAAATGGACGCGGCGCGACTTCTGTGCGATGGCGGCTTACACCAGCAGCACGAACGTTGATCGCAAGGTCGGCAATCCCCGCGAGCTGAAGAAGGCGATGGATGGGCGAGAAGCCTCGCAGGAACTCAAGAACGCCCTGCGCACGCTCAGCTACACCATCGCATTGAAGGTCCGCGGCGGCAATAAGTCGACCTTGGCGCTTCCGGCGGACTACCAGTACACCGACGGCAAGCCTGGCCAACCGGTCAAGGCCAAGACCATGTTCGGAGACGATGCGCCGGTCGCGGCGAAGCAGGATCCGCGCGAGACCTATGCCGCGTGGATGACCTCGCCCGAGAACCCGCGCTTCACCCTGGTGATCGCCAATCGCATGTGGAAAAAGGTCATGGGTCGCGGGCTGATCGAACCGGTCGATGCGCTCACCGACGAGACCAAGCCCACCAATCCCGAACTGATGGACTTCCTGACGCGGCTGATGATCGGCGTCACATACGATCTGAGGAGATTCCAGCTCGCGCTCTATCAGACGGAGGCCTACCAGCGATCGGTCACCACGAACGATATCGATCCCGGTGAACCATATCGCTTCCAGGGCCCGCTGCTCCACCGCATGTCGGCCGAGCAGCTCTGGGATTCGCTGCTGACCCTGAAGCTCGCCGATGTCGACACCAAGGCCGGACTCACCGCCGAACCGCTGTTCGCGCTCTACGACGAGAACAAGGACAAATCCATGGCCGAGCTCGTGCAGCTCGCCACCGATATGACCGAGGCCAAGCAGAAGGCGGCGGAGCTGCAGAAGCGCTACCGCGAGATGCGCTCGCGGTTAGCGAATGCCAAGCCGGACGAGCGCAAGGCGCTGGTGATCGAGCTCAAGGCGCTCGACGATGAGCGCAAGGCCCTGACCACGGAATTCGGGATGTTCGCCTATGCCAAGAAGATCGGCGGCAAACCCGGCAAGGGCCAGAAGTTCGCCCCCGAGCAGCTGGTGCGGGCGTCAGAGCTGCCGTCACCGGCCCCCTCTGGCCATCTCCTCGCCACCTTCGGTCAATCAGATCGCGAACTCATAGACAACGCGACGACCGATCCGGCGGTGACCCAGGCTTTGACGCTGCTCAACGGCTTCGTCGATCGCGAACTCATCAACACGAAGTCCACGCTCTACACATCGATGATGACCTCGCCCGATGAGCCCGGTCGGATCCGGGCGCTCTTCCTATGCATCCTCAGTCGGCCGCCGACCGCTGCGGAGCTGCAGACGGCCATCGCCTACGCCGGCACCGCGGGCAAGGATGCCCATGGGGATATCGCCTGGGCCCTGATCAATTCCGACGAATTCCGCTTCGTGCAATGAGGACGCCATGAGCTCTCGCAGGACATCAGCCAGCCGCATTGACGAGTGGTCGCGGCGCGACCTCCTGGCCATGGGAGCGAAGGCTCTGTTCGGAGTCGGATTCCTGCCGCTGCTGGGCTCGGTCCGCGCCTTCGCCGCCGATCCGCCGGCACCGCGGTCGTTGGCGAAGAACGTCATCTACCTGTACATGGCCGGCGGCATGAGCCACCTCGATACCTTCGACACCAAGCCCGGGGCCGCCGTCCAGGGGCCGGTGACCTCGCTGAAGAGCAGCGCCGATGGCATCCAGGTCAGCGAATACCTGCCGAAGCTGGCAAAGCAGATGCACCGCGTCGCCGTCATCCGCTCGATGAATTCGAACCAGGGTGCGCATGAGCCGGGCAACTACTTCATGCACACCAGCTACACCATGCGCGGCTCCATCCGCCATCCGGCCATGGGGTCGTGGGTGTCGCAGTTGTCTGGTCGACGCAATCCGACCCTGCCGGCCAACGTCGCCATCGGGGGCGGAGGCCAGCATCCCGGAGCCGGCTACCTCGAGTCGCGTCACGCGCCGCTGCCCCTGGGCAACGCCGCCGAAGGCCTGCAGAACAGTGCGCGTCCCGACGGCGTGACGGCGAAGCGTTTCGAGCGCCGTCTGGATCTTGTCGAGCATTTCGACCAGGCCTTCCGCACGCAGTACGACCAGAAGCAGGTGCGCGCCTACAAGGATCTCTACCAGGAAGCCGTGCAGCTGATGGGGAGCAAGGACCTGGCGGCATTCGACATCAACCAGGAATCGGAGGAGATGCGCGATGCCTACGGCGAAGCTCCGTTCGGCCAGGGCTGCCTGCTTGCGCGACGCCTGATCGAGCACGATGTCCGTTTCGTCGAGGTCACCCTCGGCGGCTGGGACACGCACGATGACAATTTCGACCGCGTTCAGACCCAGGCGACGATCCTCGATCAGGCGCTCGGCGCCCTCCTGCCGGATCTGGCCAGCCGCGGATTGCTCGACGAGACGCTGGTGGTGGTCGCGACGGAATTCGGCCGCTCGCCGCTGATCAACGGCAACACCGGACGCGACCACCATCCCAAGGCGTTCTCGTGCCTGCTCGCCGGCGGCGGCATTCGCGGCGGGCGGGTGTTGGGCGCAACGGACGCGAACGGCCTGGACGTGGCCAGCGACAAGGTGGGCATCCCCGATTTCAATGCCACGATCGGCTATGCCCTCGGCCTGCCGCTCGATCAGGTGGTGATCTCGCCATCGGGCAGGCCGTTCACGCTGGCCGACAAGGGCAAGCCGCTGCTGGGATTGTTCTGATGCGCCTCTTCGGCTCATGCATCGCAGCGGTCGCGCTCATCGTGGGCTGGTCGCCGGTAGGTGCCGCCGCCGACACCGTGACCTATATCGACACCATCAAGCCGCTGCTCGCGCTGCGCTGCTGCTCGTGCCATGGCGCCAGCAAGCAGAAGGGCGGCTTGCGACTGGATGCGCCCGAGTGGATCACGAAAGGAGGCAAGAACGGCGCGGTCGTTGTCCCCGGCAAACCTGAGGACAGCCCCCTCTACGCACTGACCATCCTGCCGATGGACGATCTCGACGTGATGCCGCAGAAGGGCGAGCTCCTGACCAAGGAGCAGACCGATCGCATCGCCCAATGGATCCGCGATGGTGCGGTGATGGAGATTGAAAAGGTCGAGGAGAAGAAGGCGCCCGCCGCGGCAGCGACGGTAGCGACGGCTGCCGGCGCCAAGCCCGTGAACGCCTTCGATGCGATCGCCATCGGCATCCCTGCTCCTGATCCATCGGTGGTGAAGGCGATGGAAGCCATGGGGATCGTCGTCACCGGTTTGTCGACCAACCGCGCGCTGCTGGACGTCACCGTCAGCCACTCGCACGGAGAGACCGCCGACAAGCTGCGCCTGCTCGACCGCATCGCCCCGAACATCCTGTGGCTCGACCTGCGCGGGACGACGGTTGGCGATGTCCAGATGAAGAGCATCGCCAAGCTCGGCAATCTCACCCGTCTGCACCTTGAGCGTACCGCGGTAGGCGATGCCGGCATCGCGCAGCTGACGTCCTGCACCCGCCTGGAGTACCTGAATGTCTATGGCACCAAGGTCACCGATGCCGGGCTGCAGGCGCTCGCCGTCTTCAAAGGCTTGAAGCAGCTCTACGTCTGGCAGACGGCGGTCACGCCCGAGGGCATCGCCGCCTTGCAGAAGTCGATGCCCGGATTGGAGATCGTCGCTGGTCCGTGAGGCCCGGGCTGGTGCCTGACTGCCGAGCGACGCCTATCGGCGGAGCTCCCGAGGATCGCCCGGGGTGTGCGGGGATCCGCGTCCGTGACCGGCCGGTACCACCCACGAAAACGTGATTCCAGCGCTTCCTCGTAGCGCTCCCGTCGCCAAGATGCCCGTGAGGTACCCCGTGGGCGACAAGTACACCACCCGGAATCACCACGCCCAGCGCATCGAGCAGGTCATGCGCTCACGGCGCGACAAGCGGGCGCAGCGCCAGCCGATCAAGCCCGCGGTGGTGCGCGGGAAGCGCAAGAAGAGCGATTGAGCATGTGGTCCTGGGGAGGAGTCCAGCGCCTGTGCGCCATCGCTGCGATATGCGCGATCCAGACCGACGGTGCCCAGACCGATGAACCGCTGCGCTTTCCCACGCCGGAGCAGCAGGCGGAGACCTTTGCTCCCTTCCGGGAGCTGCTGATCCAGGGTCGAACCGCCGCGCGCTTCCTGCGCGAGCACAAGGTCATCCTGTTCACGCAGGTCGACAAGGTCACCGCGCTGCCTGAAGGCCGGTTTTCCATCAAGAGCGGATCGATCGCGTGCGCGGCGCCTATCAGTGCCGACGGTTACCTGCTGACCGTGTCCCATGGCATCCACGACCCGGTGTACGCGCTGGTCATGAGGGATCGTCGACCGCATGTGATCAAGACCGTCACCGTGTGGGACGGAAACGAAACCAACGGATGCGACCTCGCGGTGCTCAAGATTCCATGGACGTTCGCCGCCCCATGCCATTGGGCAGACGACGGAGATCTCCAGAAGGCCACCGCCGTCCTATCCTCGGGTGCCTACCTGGTTGACGCGGACGCCACCACCGAGCATTGCCGAGAGGATCACGGGGCAGGTCGGATCGCGAAGAGCCTCTCGCACATCTCCGCTGCCGGCGGCACGCCGGCGTTCTCCTTGATCGAGTCGCGCCTGCTCGTGCACCCGGGCGACAGCGGCGGTCCGGTGATGACGCTCACGGGACGGCTCGCGGGCGTCACGCTCGGTCATGTCCTCGATGGCTCGGGTGTCTCGACCGGCGCCACGATCGTCATCAGGCCCGACCTCGCCTGGCTCGATGCGCTCGTGTCGTCACACCGATCACGGGGCCGGTGACAGCCGATTGGCAACCACGGATCTCGGCATGACAACGACTCCGCACCGACCATCATCCTGGGCGTGACCGCATCCCTCCGAGTCATACCCCCGCTCACTGGCAGGGCGCAGGCATGAATAGAGCCGTCATCGCGATCCTGTGCATCGCTGTATCGGCCGCCTGCGCGGTGGCTCTTTGGCAGATGTTCAGCGAGAGGCCGCGTGGCGTGCGTCGCGATCCGTCATCGATGCCCGGCCTCGTCCCGCATGGAGGCGCCAAGCAGATCCTGGAACAGCTCAAACAGGTGATCGTCAGCGCGCAGACCGACAACCCCTACATCGGCGATGCCTGGGCGAAGCGGATTGAGCAGACGCTCGAAGCGCTCCCTGCCGATGCGCCCGCCAAGGACCGCTTCGCCATGCTCTACCGCCTCGCCAAGCACGAGCTGCAGCTGGGTCGCATCGCGACATCGATCGAGCATTTCACTGCCGCTGATGAGATGATCCCCGCGGTTCGCCACAGCGTCCCCGACGACATGATCCATTACCTGCACTTCGATACGGGGGTGGCGTACATGCGCATGGGAGAGCTCGCGAACTGCTGCGCGAGCAACAACGCGGACAGCTGCATCGTTCCGATCGCCGGAGGCGGCGTCCATGGCGATCAGGTGGGATCGCGCGCCGCGATCGGCTACTTCACCCGGGTGCTCGAGGCGACGCCCGTGAACCAGGTGCACCTGCAGGCATTGTGGATGCTCAACCTCGCCCACATGACCCTCGGCGATTGGCCCGAGGGCGTTGCGCAGGCGTGGCGTCTGCCGACCACGACGTTCACCTCGCCGGTCGATTTCCCGCGATTCGTCAACGTCGCGCCCGAGATGGGTCTGGATATCCAGACGCTCGCGGGCGGCGCGATCGCCGACGATTTCGATGGCGACGGCAACATCGATCTCGTGGTCTCCGACTCGAACCCCTCGGGCCAGCTGCGCTACTTCCGCAATCGCGGCGACGCCTCGTTCGAGGAGCGGACGCACGAGGCGGGGCTGACCGGCCTCTACGGCGGCGATTCGATCGTGCAGGCCGACTACGACAACGACGGCCGTCTCGACATCCTGGTTCCCCGCGGAGCGTGGTTGGTGGATGTCGGTCGGCACCCGATGTCGCTGCTGCACAACAATGGCGATGGCACCTTCACCGACCTCGCGGTCGAAGCCGGCCTGACCAAGAACCCCCTCCCATCGCAAGCCGTGGCCTGGGCGGATTACGACAACGACGGCTGGCTCGACCTCTACGTCGGGAACGAGACGACCCCGGGATTCCGCGCACCCAGCCAGCTGTTCCACAACAACCACGATGGCACCTTCACCGATCTCGCTGTCGCTGCCGGCGTCACCAACGATCGTTTTTCCAAGGGCGTGGTGTGGGGCGATTACGACAACGATGGCGACGCGGATCTGTACATCTCGAACATGCGCGGCGAGAACCGGCTCTACCGCAACGACCGCGGGCGCACCTTCACCGATGTCGCGACGGAGCTCGCGGTGTCCCTGCCATTCACCAGCTACCCCTGCGCGTTCTGGGACTACGATAACGATGGCGCCCTCGATATCTTCTCCGGCGCCTACACCGCGGGGGTCGCTGAGCTCGCGTCGTTCCATCTCGGGCTTCCGCACCAGATCGAACGCAATCGGCTGTACCGCGGCGACGGCCGCGGAGGATTCGCGGATGTCACTGCCCAGACCGGCATGGATCTCCCCTGTACGCCCATGGGCTGCAATTTCGGAGACCTCGACAACGACGGGTGGCTGGATCTGTATCTGGGCACCGGAACTCCGGAGTTCTTCTCGCTGATGCCCAACGTCATGTTGCGCAACGAACGAGGTGCCCGCTTCAGCGACGTGACCTTTTCCGGCGGATTCGGGCACCTGCAGAAGGGCCACTCCATCTGCTTCGCTGATTTCGACAACGACGGGGACCAGGACATCTTCAGCCAGCTCGGAGGGTTCTATCTCGGCGACAAGGCGAACAGCGCCATCTACAGGAACCCAGGGTTCGGCAACCGGTGGATCGCCGTCACCGCGGTCGGAACCACCTGCAACCGTTCAGCCATCGGCACCCGCATCCGCGTCGATGTGATCGAGGACGGCAAGCCACGCAGCATCTACAAGCATGTCAACGGCGGCGCTTCCTACGGAGCAAGCCCCTTGCGCCAGTGCATCGGACTCGGTCGAGCGGAACGCATCGAGCGCATCGAGCTGTCCTGGCCAGCATCGGGCGAGCGTCAGGTGATCGGAGGTGTTCCCATGGATCGATCCATCCGCATCGTCGAAGGCTCGGATGGCTTCACCACCCTCGACCATCCGGTCGGACGGCTGGGGTCGAAGCATTGACATCCGGCGGGAACCGGGCTCGATTCACCCACGCCATGCCGAGGCCCCCGTGAATATGAAACGCTCGCAGACGGGGTCCCTGATCATCCTGACGGTGCTCGTCGCTGCGATCGCCGTTCTGTCGTATGTCGTGTTCGCCCATGCGGACTCGCGGCGCCCCTTCCCCGGTGGCCCCAAGCGCGCCCCGGTGCCGCCCCCCGTGACCGAGACACCCCGCGACCAAGCGCCGGTTCCCACCAGACAAACGCCGGATCCCCAGCTGCCGAAGGAAATCGTCGCAGCCGTCGACGCCTTCGAGCAGCAGCGCGAACAGCTCGACCGTGCGGTCTGGGCGAAGGAACGCTCGGCGCAAGAGCACGAGGTCCCCTTCGTAACGTTGTGGGATGCGATCCGCGCTGCGACGGACAAGGTCGCTCCGCTGAAGTCGTTCCAGGTCGGCATCGTCGTGCTCGGCACGCACGCGCTGACCGCCGAACTCGAAAACCAGGTGACGCTCGACAGCTATGCCCCAGGCGGGCGTACGCTCGATCAGGCCGGTTGGGTGGCATTGCTCGACGAAGCGACCGCGCAGGGAAACCGCCTGGTGGAATGCGAGTTCCACCACTCCCAGTTCATCGCCTCTGCGGAAGGTCCCACCTCGACCATGGCAGCCGTGTTCCATGTGGTGAATGACCGCACTGGAACCCGTTCCATCATCAAGGGCCCCCTCGCCATCCGTTGGAATCCGACTGCGACGTCGAGCGGAGAGCGCACCGTGGCCACCATCGATGCGTCGGCCTTGACCGTCCTGACGCGCCAGGGTCCGCCGGCATTCTCGGAACTGCCGCAGCTGCCCGAATTGATCCGGCGCGGTCCTGGAAGGATCCTGTTGTACGATCTCGATCGGGATGGCGCGTCGGACATCATCTTGCCGTCATCGAATCGGATGCTGCGCAATCACGGCGACGGGACCTTCGAGGCCCGACCGCTGCTGTCCCACCCGCGGCAGCCGCCGTCGATGGGCATCATCGCGGATGTCACCGGCGACGGCCGCGCGGACCTGATCCTGGCCGAGGCCTTCAGCCGCACGCAGCTGCAGACCGCATCGTTGGTGCTCTACCGCGGCGGCGAGGACGGGCGCTTCGATACGCCGGGTGTCGTAGTCGCCGGTCCCGAGGTCTCGTACGATGCGCCATGCATGACCGTGGGCGACATCGACGGCGACGACGACCTCGATCTATTCGTGGCGAAATACAAGAATCCCTACGTCGGCGGACAGATGCCGACACCCTATTACGACGCCAATGACGGCTTCGAAGCCCACCTGCTGATCAACGCCGGGGACGGGACTTTTTCCGAAGGCACCGTGGCGGCCGGCCTCGCAGCCAAGCGTCATCGTCGGACCTACAGCGCCTCGTTCGTGGACATGGATGACGATGCCGATCTGGACCTGGTCGTGGTCAGCGATTTCTCCGGGATCGACCTCTACACCAATGACGGATCGGGGCATTTCACCGATGCGACCGCGACCGCGATCGACGAGCGCTCGCTGTTCGGCATGTCGCACTGCTTCGCCGATTTCGACCAGGACGGGAAGCCGGATCTGTACGTCACCGGCATGAGCTCGACCACCGCGCGCAGGCTCGCTGCCCTCGGACTGGGCCGGAAGGATTTCCCCAAACACGACGAGATGCGCCCGAAGATCAGCTACGGCAATCGCATGTACTGCCGACGCGATGGCGGAACCCTCCAGCAGCCCGCCTTCAAGGACGAGGTCGCACGCACGGGCTGGTCGTGGGGCGTGGCACCGATCGATTTCGACAATGATGGCGATAGCGATGTCTACATCGCCAACGGCAACATCAGCAGCACGACCGCGATGGATTACTGCACCACCTATTGGTGCCATGACATCTATACCGGAAGCTCGCGTCTGGACCCCATCCTCGATCTGGGATTCCGCAGGAAGCTGGACCAGAAGATCTCGTGGAACGGGTTCGAGCACAACGTGCTGCTGATGAATCAGAAAGGGGCGCGCTTCACCAACGCGAGCTTCCTGATGGGGACCTCGATCGAGCAGGACTGCCGAGCGGTGATCGTCGACGACCTCGACCGCGATGGCCGGCCCGACATCATCGTCGAGGAGGACAGCTACAAGGATGTCGATCGCGTTCCCGCTCCTGATGATGTGCTGGGTCGCTACCGCATCCTGAAGAACGGCTGGCAGAGCAGCAACCATTGGATCGGCGTGCGGCTGCACGAGGAAGGCAAGGGCCTCTCGCCGATCGGCGCGACGATCACCGTCCGCGCAGGGCGCCGCACCCAGGTGCAGACCCTGGTCACCGGCGACACGTTCTATTGCCAGCACGCCAATACCCTCCACTTCGGCCTGGGAGAGGCCGATGCCGTCGACGAGCTCACCGTGCGCTGGCGCAACGGCCATGTGCGCACGCTGACCCTGCCACCCGTCGATCGCTACCACGATCTGAGGCCCTGATGTCCGAGGATTTCCGCGCGATCGTACTCGCAGCCCGTGGCCGCGCTTCCAGCCAGGTGACGCGAGTCCCCATCGCTGACCTGCCGTCCGGAGACGTCCTGGTGCGCGTGCGCTTCTCGAGCCTCAATTACAAGGATGGTCTGGCGATCACTGGCACGGCGCCAGTCGTACGCGCGTTCCCGATGATTCCCGGCATCGACTTCGCCGGAGTCGTCGTGGAGTCTTCGAACCCGGAATTCCACCGCGGTGACGAGGTCGTGTGCACCGGCTGGGGCATGGGCGAGACCCATTGGGGCGGATATGCGGAATACGCGCGGGTGCCAGCCGGCTGGCTGGTGCGCGCACCGGCGGAATACGGCATGCGCTGGTCGATGGCGGTCGGCACGGCGGGACTGACGGCGATGTTCTGCCAGATCGCGATGGAGCGCCATGGGCTGGCTCCCGGATCGGCGGTCGCGGTCACTGGCGCCTCGGGCGGAGTCGGCAGTGTCGCGTGCGCGATCCTCGCGCGCAGCGGTTACCGGGTGACGGCGATCACCGGCCGTATGGCCGAAGAGCCCTATCTGCGCGGCCTGGGGGCCAGCGAGGTGATCGGACGCGAGTCGATCAGCGCACAGCCCGACAAGACCTTGCTCGCCGAGCGCTGGGCGGGTGCGGTCGACACGGCAGGCGGCGCGGTGCTGGCCGGCCTCCTGCGATCGATCGTACAGGGCGGCAGCGTCGCGGCCTGCGGTCTGGCGGCGAGCGGCTCGCTGCCGACCACGGTCTATCCATTCATCCTGCGTGCGGTCAGCCTGCTCGGCATCTCCTCGTCGAACGCGCCCATAGCGCTGCGTCGCGAAGCATGGAGCCGATTGCCGGCGCTGCTTCCGCGCTCCGATCTCGAGGGCATGACCACCTCAGCGTCGTTGGACGAGGTCTTCGCCCTCGCACCGCGCATCCTCGCGGGCCAGGTGCGCGGCCGCTGCGTGATCGAAGTCGCAGCCGATTGACGTGGGACGATCTCCGCACGAGCACAGGATCCGGATGCCGTCACCCTAACGCCACGCATCTGCCGCAGGATCCTCCGCTGGATCCTCCGTGGAGCCCGAGTGAACGCGGTCCGTGGTCGTCGACTGCGACGGCAGGATCACCGACATCTTCGGCCCCTCTGCTGCGAGCGTGATCTCCACGCGCTGACCCGGTCCATCCGCGGCGGTCATGTGTCCGATGGTCTCCCATCCCTCGCGCTCGCCGCGTACCTGGACCGTGAACGTCACCTCGCGACCCGGAGTCATCAGCACCTCTCGGTGATTTTCCCCCGATCCGATCTGGCTGCGGAACAGGCTTGCGGACGCAGGTCCATCGCCACCGATCAGGACGACCGACGTGAATCCATAATCGTACCAGAAGGGATCGGACCGGAATGCAGAATGCGCGTGGTAGGACCGGCCATAATACCGATAGCGAGATGATGGTCCGTGATGATGGAACGGTTCAGCGAACAGAAGCTCCTGACTGGGAGTGGAGACGCTCATGCCCGCGAGGTAACCGGGATGCAGTCGTATGATCACCGACACGGGAATCCCGCCCGGGTCTCCGAGGGGACGAGATGGTCCCCCGCATCCCCACAGGCCGACTGCGGCGATCATGGCCAGCGGCAGCGAACGCCACCCCGGTCCCGATCGCGATCTGATACTCGCCATCCCGGGATTGTCGCAGCGTACCGAGGGGTTCCAGCGCCGAGGATGCAAGGTGCGGCGCGGCTGGTCAGACATCCGGAAGATGCAGCGTGACGTTCGAATCGTCGCAGCGGTGCGCCAGATGGTCGAGGATCGTCTCGACGACCGAACCGAATCCGACGAACGCATCGGGTTTCTCGAGGCACGCATCGGCGCCCAAGGCGCGACAATCGGCTTGGACACGCTCCGGTAGGGACGAACTGAACATCAGCGTGGGAATGGTGCGATGTCGTGTCTGACCCTTGATGAAGGCCAACACCTCGGTTCCGTCGAGTTTCGGCAAACGCAGTTCGATCAGCACCAGATCTGGCCGTTTGCGCGCGGCGAACCGAGGTCCCCACCCCTGAATCCGACAGACGGCATCGGTGCCGGTCTGGATGGATTCGACGTGGACCGGGACGTGTGCCTCGACAAAGGCCTCGTGCAGCAAATGCGCATCACGGGGATTTTCATCTATAACTAAAACAATTGGTGCTAAAGGCATTACATGTATCCTTAAGCCATGCGCGCATGGTAGTAATACGTAGTAATGTTTCAATCGTCACTTTTAGACATTTATGCAAATAACGTCGCAAATGCGCTTTACGCCTAGGCGATCCTCGTATCCGACGAGGCTGTGCGCATGGAACCGGTCACGATTCTCGACCTCGACGACCACCTCCCGCTCACCTGCACCCGATCAGGCACCTGTTGCCATGGAAAGCACGTCTGGCTGAATCCGTGGGAGTTGGCGTGCCTCGCGCGCGCGCGCGGGATCGAACCGGCGGAAGCACGTCGATCATTCACCGTCGATGGCGGCACGCGGCTCCGTTTCGATGGGCCGCCTGGCTGGAAGAATTCGCCGGCATGCAGCCAATACGACCCGGCCGTTGGCTGCACCATCCATGAACAGCGACCGCTCGCGTGCCGCCTGTACCCACTTGGTCGGCGTCGACAGGGTGAGGCGGTGGGCTACATCCATGACGGATCCGAGTTCCCCTGCTTGGCGGGATGCCCAGCAGTCACTGGCCTTCCCCACCTCACCGTGGAGGCATACCTCGCCGGGCAGGAGGTCGCCGTTGCCGAGTCGGTCGCTGATGCCTACCTCGAGATCTGCCAGGATCTCGCCGAAGGGGCCTTCGTCCTGGTATTCGACAGCGGTCTGGCCATGAGCGGAACCACCGGTGTGCTGAGCCGTTGGCGGTTGATCGTGGATTCCGATGCGCGTACGCGCATCGCGGACGTCGCCCCCTCCTGGCTGGACGCGCTGCAGATCCCGAGGCTCGACCCACGAGATGGCCGGGCCTTTGCCGCGGCGCATCGCTCCCTCCTCCAAACCGAGGCGCAGGCGGCGTTCGCCTCGCTCACGGATGCAGGCACGATCGCCGATGCGAGCCTGACGATGCTCGCGCTCGCGTTGCACCTCGCCCAGTCCCTCGGAGGTGATCCGGTGGAATTCGGCCGGCACTGGTGCGATCGGGCAGAAGCCGAGGGACTGAGCTGATCCGCTCTGGCTACGACACCGTGGTGGCCGGGTCGCTGTTTTGATTTGGTCGCCGCCGTGCCTCGGTCTAGGATGACCGCCAGCGCCGCCGCACCGGAGACGCGAGTTTTTCACCAGCCGACCTCACGCCAGAGTCAGAGGCCACGATGACGCTCCCTACCGAACAGCAGATGCCCGGCTGGCTCTACCACGCGATCCAGAACGATCCCGCGTTCCGCGTGCTGACGATGGATGGCGTGAACTGGATCGATCCGTTCACCGGCACCATCCTGCCCGCCCCGTTCGGATACGAGGACGTCGCCCAGAAGCACCTGCTCAAGACCAAGCCGTGGTCCCGCATGCAGCCCAAGCCGCTGACGGATCTGCTGATCCTGCGCTGGTTCCACTACCTGCGCGAGAATCTCGAGTTCGTCCCCTACCTGCGGGTGTTCAACCACGGGATGTGGCTGAATCCGTACATCGGCCAGTGGGTATCGGGCATCCCACTCGAGAACGACAAGGTCACGCTGCGTTCGATCGAGGGCATGGCGACGCATCTCGCCCACTGCGGCGAAGCGCAGATGGGCAGGATGATCGAGACCTATAAGCTCGACCGTCTGATCGCCGATGGACCGCGCACTGCGCCCGCGACCCGCGCTCAAGCCAAGAGCAGCGGACGCCATGCCGCCAAGCCCGCCACCGCGCGGCCGGTCAAGAATCCGAGCAGCACATCATCCGCCCGTCTGAGCATGAAACCGCCGACCAAGCGGCAGACCGATTTCATGCAGATCAAGCAGATGCTGGTCAAGATGCTGGCACGCCCACCTCGCGTCGAGGGCTACCAGCTGATCGTCCATTACGAGCCGCATTCGGCGATCAGCCGCGATTTCTACGACATCATCCAGATCGACGAATCGCACCTGCTGCTCGCCCTGGGCGACATCACCGGCCACGGCCCGGGATCCGCGCTGATGGTGGCCTCGACGCTGAAGGCACTGCGTCTGATCGCGGGCAGCAAGAAGCATCGCGACCTCATCGACATCGTCAGTGCGCTCAACGACGAGGTGCGGCCCGATCTCATGCAGGACTGCACGATCACCATGTTCGCCGCACTGGTCGATACCAAGCGACGCTCCATGACCTACCTCTGCGCGGGCCATCATCCCGGGGCGCTGTTGAACCAGAAGCGTGAGACGCCGATGCAGCAGATCGGCACTCAGGGAGCCACCCTCGGCAAGGCGACGGGGGACGATTTCCGTCGCGTCCTGCGACCCGTCACCATGAAGCTCGAGGTCGGCGACATCGTGATGCTGTACAGCGATGGGCTGTTCCAGATCCAGAACAGCCGCAAAGAGGAATACGGCCGGTTCCGCTTCCTCGGTTCCTGCGTCGCCAACCTCGGGAGGCCCTGCAACGAACTGATCAACCAGGTGCTCGAGGACGCGAAGAAACATGCGGCGGGCAAGCTGTCCGAAGACATGACCATCCTCGCCCTGCGGGTGAAGGACGGGCCGGCCGGGGCGGATATCACCAGCTTCAACGAGTCGTGGCTGGGCAAGACCCAGATGTCCTAATCGCCCGTCGAACGGGTCTCGGCGCAGCCCGATCGGTCTCAGCGCAGCCCGATCGGTCGGAGCGCAGCCCGATCGGTCGGAGCGCAGCCCGATCGTAGGCTTCGCGCCTTGTAGACCCGGGCTCCGGCCTAGGGTGTCCCGACCCATGGCGCACCCGCAGGAGCAGATCCGTAATTTCTGCATCATCGCCCACATCGATCACGGCAAGAGCACGCTCGCCGAGCGCCTGCTGCAGGCCACCGGCGCCATGGCCGCGCGCGAGAACAAGGACCTCACCGTCCTCGATGGCATGGACCTCGAACGCGAGCGCGGCATCACCATCAAGGCCAAGGCGGTATGCCTCTGGCACAAGCACACCGACGGGAAGCTCTACCAGCTCAACCTGATCGACACGCCCGGCCACGTGGATTTCACCTACGAGGTGTCGCGCAGCCTGCAGGCGTGCGAGGGTGCGCTGCTGGTGGTCGACGCGGTCCAGGGCGTCCAGGCCCAGACCGTGGCCAATTATCTGCTCGCCGTCGACCAGAAGCTGTCGGTCATCCCGGTGATCAACAAGATCGACCTGCCGAGCGCGCGCGTCGAGCAGGTGATGGAGGAGATCGAGGAATCGCTCGCGCTCGAGGCGCTCGATTCGATCCGCGCCAGCGCCAAGATGGGCATCGGCATCGGAGAGATCCTCGCGGCGATCGTCGAGCGCGTCCACGCCCCGGTCGGTGACCCGGATGCGCCGACCCAGGCCCTGATCTTCGATGCCATCTACGACGATTACCGCGGGATCATCCTCTATGCCCGGGTCAAGAGTGGCCGGCTGAGGAAGGGCGACAAGATCCGCCTCATCCGCTCGGCCAAGACCTACGAGATCAGCGATATCGGCCGCCTGCGTCCGCAGATGCAGACCGAGGCCGAGGGCCTGAACGCCGGCGAGGTCGGGTACATCTGCGCCGCGATCAAGGCGCTCGCCGACGTGAAGGTCGGCGACACCATCACGCTCGAGGAGCAGCAGGCCGAGCCCCTCGCGGGTTTCCGCGAGATGAAGCCGATGGTCTATTGCGGCCTATATCCGTCCGGCGAATCGACCTACGACCAGCTGCGCGAAGCGGTCGAGAAGCTGTCGCTCAACGACGCCTCGTTCCGCTGGGCGCCGGAATCCGGCGGCGCTCTCGGCTTCGGCTTCCGCTGCGGATTCCTCGGCATGCTGCACATGGAGATCTGCCAGGAGCGGCTCGAACGCGAGCACGACCTCGACATGGTGCAGACCGCTCCGACGGTGACCTACGTCGTCCAGCTGCGCGACAACAAATCGATCGAGATCACCACCCCCGGGGATCTGCCCAAGGACGGCTACGAAGGCATCGACGAACCGGTGGTGCTGATCCATTTCATGGTCCCCGCCGACAAGATCGGCGTGGTCATGCAGCTGGCGGCCGACCGCCGCGGCGAGTTCATGCGCCAAGACTACCTCGGCACCAAGCGCTGCGTGCTGTCGTACAAGATGCCGCTCGCAGAGGTCATCTACGACCTCTTCGACAAGCTCAAGAGCGTGACCTCGGGTTACGGCACCATGGATTTCGAGTTCTCGGGCTACCAGCGCGCCGAATTGGTGAAGGTCGACGTCCTGGTGCACAACACGCCCTGCGACGCCCTCGCGTTCATCTGCCACCGCACCGACGCCGAATACCGCGGTCGCGCCATCATCAAGGCGCTGAAGGACGAGATCCCCAAGCACCTGTTCGAGGTCGCCCTGCAGGCTGCGATCGGCACGCGCGTGATCGCCCGCGAGACCATCAAGTCGGTGGGCAAGAACGTCACCGCGAAGTGCTACGGCGGCGACGTCTCGCGCAAACGCAAGCTCCTCGAGAAGCAGAAAGAGGGCAAGAAGCGCATGAAGATGGTCGGCTCGGTGGAAGTGCCGCAGGCCGCCTTCATGGCGGTGCTCAAGGCGCGCAACGCGGACGATTGATCACAGGCGGTGCAGGCCGCCAAGCGGGCCGTCGCCCATGTCGCGCTTGGGATTGTCGGCTGGCGGCTCCAGGTCGTGGTCGAGACAGACGAGATTCATCCAGCGCAGGTACTTCTTCATCCTAGTCGCTGATGTCTTCAACAACTGTGCCTGTGAGGTCACAGTTGTTGATGGCGGCCTTTAGCCGATCGTGTTCCTTCTTGTCGAGGAAGGACATCGACAGCAACACAGCGCCCACTGGAAACTCCTCGAACAAAGCGTCATCCGTTAGGTCCCGATTTTTTATCAGCATCACGGTTAGCTGGTTGGAGTTGTAGGTGTAATGAACTCCGCCCCATGAGTCGCTCTCATCCTGCTTCAGGGATAGATGAAGCTGCGACTCGAACAGCTTCCGAGCCTCATGGATGGTTGCCCTGTTGCACTGACCGGTGATCCGAACGTGGTATCCCATCACATCACCTCGGCACCAGCATGCTCGCAGCCTTCGTGATCGCAAAGACTGGGTCTTGAAAAATCATGATGGCCACAGGCCGTCCTGCCGCTTGGGACAAAGCGTTTACCATGTCCAACAGCCCCATTTTTCTAAGCAGGTCAACGTCCGCCGCCCGTTTCTGCGGATCGAGAGCCAACGACCGCCTGTTACCGTTGGTCTGGCCGTGCTCCGTGCTCGGTCCTCTGTTCTCCGTCTACCGGTGCTGGCATCGGGCCGCGTCGGATCCGCCTCGGCAGTCCGACGGAGAACGCAGGACGGAGCACGGAGGACGAGAGAAAGGTGCTCCGTCCTCGGTCCTCCGTCCTCCGTCTACCGGTGCTGGGATCGGTCTCGTCGGATCGGCCTCGGCTGTCCGACGGAGAACGGGGCAATGGAGGACGGAGCACGGAGGACGAGAGAAAGGTGCTCCGTCCTCGGTTCTCCGTCCTCCGTCTACCCGTGCTGGGATCATCCTCGTCGGATCGATTCGGCTGTCCGACGGAGAACAGAGGACGGAGCACGGAGCACGGCCCAACAAATCACCCCTTCCCGATCCCTAACTGGTCCATGCGCTTCTTCAGCGTGATGCGGTTGATGCCGAGGATCTCTGCCGCGCGCAGCTGGTTGCCGCCGGTGCGCGCGAGGACCTCGCGGAAGAGCGCGCTCTCGATCTCGTCGATGGCGCGTTGATGGACCTCGCCGGGATGCTGGTTCACCAGGCGCGCTCCGAGGGCGGCGATGGCGGCGCCCAGGCTCGTCGGCGCCGGACCCGAGTCGGACTTGGTGATCGCCATGTGCTCGGGGCCGATGATGCCGCCCTGGGCGAGCACCGCCGCCTCCTCGAGCACGTGCTTGAGTTCGCGCACGTTCCCCGGCCATTGATGGCGTTTGAGCACCTCCATGGCTTCGCCGGTGATGGCGATCTGACGCGACAGGCGGGTGGCGATGCGACCGAGCACGAAGCGGACCAGCGCCGGCAGATCGTCGAGACGGTCGACCAGACGCGGCAGGTGGATGGTCACCACGCGCAGGCGGTAGGCGAGGTCCTCGCGGAAGCCGCCGGTCCCGAGCTTGGACAGGTCGCGATTGGTGGCGGCGACGATGCGCACCTCGACCTGGGTCTCGTCCTCGCCGCCGACGCGGGTGAAGCGCTGGTCCTCGAGGAAGCGCAGGAGCTTCACCTGGGCGGGCGGGGGCAATTCGCCCACCTCGTCGAGGAAGAGCGTGCCTCCGTTGGCGGCCTCGACGCGGCCGATCTTGCGGGTCTTGGCGTCGGTGAACGCGCCGGCCTCGTGGCCGAAGAGCTCGCTTTCGACCAGGCCGTCGGGGAGCGCGCCGCAGTTCACGGCGATGAACGGCGCATCGCGGCGCTTGCTGAAGCGGTGCAGCGAGCGGGCGACGAGCTCCTTGCCGGTGCCCGACTGACCGGTGATCAGCACCCCCAGGTCGGTGCCCGCGGCCGCAGCGATGCGCCGGTAGACCTCCTGCATCGCGGGAGTCGAACCCACGATCGTCGGCTCAGGCTCGCCACCGGGAACCGACGGCTGGGGATGCGCGGCCGCGGCCAGCGGGTCCTCGCCCAGGGCGCGGCGTACCACTTCGAGGGTGCGATCGAGGTCGAGCGGCTTGGGTAGGTAGTCGAACGCCCCGCGCTGGACGGCTTCGACCGCCGTCTCCATGGTGCCGTATCCGGTGGAAACGACGACGGGCAGCGCCGGATGATCGACATGCAGCGACGATAGCAGGTCGAAGCCTGACTCGCCCGGCATGCGCACATCGGTGATGACGAGGTCCGGATGGTGGCGCCGCACCGCGCGTTTGGCCGAAGCGGCATCGGCGACGACCTGGACGCGGTACCCGCTGGTCGACAGCGCCTGCTCCAAGGCCCAGCACACCGCCGCATCGTCGTCGACCACCAGGATGAGCGCTGCTTCGTCGGGCATGGCGCGATCATGCGCGGTTGGCAGGGCGCGGAAAGATCGGACCGGCTGTGACCGCCGGTTGACACAGTGGACCGACGTATTGTATGCATGGTCGTACACCGCATCCACTTCGATCGCCTCCGGAGACATCATGTCCACCAGTACGTTGCCCGCCTGCCCGCGCCGTACGGCTCTGGTGTCGTCTCTCGCGTGCCTGGCGTTCGGCATCACGACCGCGGCTGCCCAGGACTCCTACATCGTGGGGCCCCGCGCTCTTGGCATGGGTGGCGCGAATGTCGCCAGCACTGATGACCACACCGCTCAGTTCTACAATCCGGCTGCGTTCGGTTTCTTCGCGCGACGGACCGAGAGCGGAGAACGTTTCGGAGTCGACAACAACGATATCGGACGGAAGCGTTGGGGCTTCGGCGTGGACGCGGGAGCCAGCGAGCACATCCAGGGCGATATGGGCGAGTATCTCGACCACCTCGAGCAGGTGGATCGCATCAGGACCTCGGGCATCAATACCCAGGACGATGTCCGTGCGCTGCTGGACATCGCCCAGAGCCTTGCTCACGTGGCGGATACCGGGAATGCGATCTCAGCGGACTTCAATGGCGGCGCGGGCGTGCGCATCGGTCCGTTCGGCCTCGGGGTGCGGACGTACTTCCAAGGCACCGGACGCGTCGACCAGACCGATTTCACGAATCTCGGCTTGGGCACTCCAGTCACCGATGCCGATATCCAATCCGGCGGTGCGACCGGTGACGGAACCATCCAGGTCCTGACGCCCGCCCAGCAGGCGGATCTCGGCCTCGGCCTGGGCAATGCGGGTCTGAACAACACCTCGATCCAGGTCCTCGATCTCTACGTGCGCCAGCAGGGTCTCCAGAACGATCCGCAGGCGATCCAGCTGATGGTGGACAGCCTGGTGCAGAGCAATGCCGGCGGCGGCAACTTCAACAACAACCAGACGCGGGTGATCTTCCGCGGCTTCGGGGTCGCCGAGGTGCCGTTGACCTACGGCATGGCGATCACCGACCACCTGAGCGTCGGCGGCAGCGTCAAGCTGATGCTCGGACGCGTGTATGGCACCTCCGTGCGTGTGTTCGACGACAATGCCGGCGACGTGCTCGGCAACGCCGATAAGAACTACAAGCAGTCGGTGAACGTCGGATTGGACCTCGGCATCATGGCACGCATCCCCATGCTGCAGGTCGGATTGATCGGCAGGAATCTCAACTCGCCGACCTTCGAAGGCCCAACGGTGACCGATCCGACCACCGGCATCACCACCCGCTTCGGCGATGTGCGCATCGATCCGCAGGCGACCCTCGGCGTGGCATTCATTCCGGCGACGACCCTGGTGCTCGAGGTCGATTGCGACCTGAATCCGGCCGAGACGACGTTGCCGGGTTATCACACCCAGCGCCTGGGTGGCGGCATCGAGTGGAACCCCGGACACGTGATCGCCCTGCGCGCCGGCGCCTATAAGAACCTCGCCGAGAACGACGTGCCGATCGTGTTCACCGGCGGACTGGGCTTCAATCTCTACATCCTGCGCCTGGATCTCGCGGCCGCGGTTTCGCCCGAACGCACGCAGTACCAGGGCAAGGACATCCCCAAGGAAGGGCGCGTCCATTTCGGTCTGACCGTTGACTTCTAGGGTCGCGGGATGGGATCGGCGCGATGACCGGGCCCAGAGCATCCGAGGCGACGACGGGATCCTGGGATTCCGCGGACTGGTTGCGATCCCGCGCTGAAGAGTCAGGAGCGTTCGTAGCCACTGACCGCTGGCAACGCGCACGCCTGGTCGAAATCCTCTCCGAGCATGCCCCGCCCTCGGCCAGCTCCCGAGCGCGGTTGTTGGCGGATCCTTCCTGCGTCGCGGTGGTCACCGGCCAGCAGCCCGCGGTCGGCGGGGGGCCGCTGTACACCCTGGTCAAGTCCGCCCACGCCATCGCCATCGCTCAGGGGCTCAGCGACTCGGGCCGTACCGCCGTGCCGGTGTTCTGGTGTGCGAGCGAGGATCACGATGCTGGGGAGGCCGATCATGCCGACATCATCGCGCGCGACGGCACGGTTCGACGATTCCGCGGCGATATCGGGGATTCGCGGCGCAGCCTGCGCCACCGTCCTGCGATGCCATGGTGGCCTGGGCTCATCGATCATTGCCGCTCCCACCTCGGACCCGGCGCAGGCAGCGCGTTCCTCGAAGGCTTCGCGCCGAACCCCGATGAGGGCATGGGCGCGTGGCTGTGCCGCCTGATCGCGGCCCTGTTCGCCCGACATGGATTGGTGTGCGTGGAGGCGCATCGCTTACGCCCGCTGTGGATCGATGCGATGCGGTCGGCGCTGGAACGGTGGCCCGCAGAGGAGCTGTCGACCCTCCGCCAGCGTCTGCTCGCCGGAGGTGCGTCGGACGCCTTCGGTGAGCTGTCGGAGCCGACCGTCTTCGCTGATCGCGCCGACGCACGCACGCGACTCGACCGTGCTGCCGCGATCGCCCTCGCCAGCAACGATCCATCGAGCCTGAGTCCCGGGGCACCACTGCGGCCGATCCTGCAGCAGATCGCGCTGCCTGCGGCCATCTCGGTGGTCGGCCCGGGCGAACTCGCCTACCACTCCTTCATCGCCCCCCTGTATGCCACCCTCGGTGCGCAGCCGCCGGTCCTGGTCGCCCGCTGTTCGGTCGTCCTGGTGCCGCCCTGGATCCGGCGCGCGGCCGAGCGGTGGGGAATCGATGCCGGTGATATCCGTGCGGATTCGGTTGCCCCGACCGTGCCTACGGACCGAAATGATCTCGACGATACGTTGGCGCGGTTGGAAGAGGCGATTGCCAACCTCGCATCCACCGCAGAGGCCCATAAGGACCTGCAGCCGACCGTGGATCGCCTTGGTCGCATCGCTGCTTCCTTCAGAAACCGGGTCCAGCGCTCCCGGCGGCGGTCCGCGGCTCTGCCGCCCTTCGGGCCGTTGGTCGCCACGCTCTGGCCACGAGCGCAACCCCAGGAACGAGTGATGAGTTTGTTCCAAGCGATCTGGCAGGCAGGCCCCGGGATCGCCGACCAGCTGGTCGACGCGGCAGCCCGGACCCCACCCGGCGGAGCGCACGCGCTGCACTTCTAATCATCACAAATACCCGGCGCGACCTGCGGCCGCCATTTTTCCGGGTTTACATGTTTTCTATACCGGGAGGCCGGACGGCCCCCCGGACCCCCAATGCCGTTCGTTTTAGCCGCGCCCTTTGGTGCGCCCGAACGGCAGTTTCGATACGCGTGGGAATGACCGTCCTGGCCTGGGTTTGTAGGCGTGTCGTCGCGCTTCGGTGATCATGGCGTC
>JACCZE010000406.1 GCA_013696105.1 Planctomycetota bacterium
CGGCGGTGGCGGCATACAATCGGCGCCAGCCGATGCCGCCACGATTCGGCGGCCCAGCCGACGAATCGAGCCGCGACAAAGCCCGTGGGGGGCCCGGGGGCGAAAGCCCCCCGAACAAAAAGCCACCCGGGCGCCGAGCGGCGGTGGCGGCATACAATCGGCGCCAGCCGATGCCGCCACGATTCGGCGGCCCGGCCGACGAATCGAGCCGCGACAAAGCCCGTGGGGGGCCCGGGGGGCGAAAGCCACCCGAACAAAAACCTCCCTTCACCAATCCAATGGCATCGCCCAGCAGGCCGTTCCCGGGGCCAGGTCGAGGATGCGCGAGCGCAGCTCGGGCAGGCGCACGCCTTCGCCGACGATCTCGCAGGTCGCCGCGGTGAAATGGTTGGTCGCGGGATTGGCGATCAGGTGGCCAGGGCGTTCGGGCTCGGCGCCGGCCGGAGGAGCGTCCAAGCGCACCAGGCGGCGGCTGCGCTGGATCGGAGCGACCTCGGCGACCAGCGCACCGTCGTGCGGGCCGGCGTCGAACGGATCGACCGCGCCGAGGTACTTGAAGCCCGCACGCGTGAGCAGCGTGCGCACCGGCGTGGTCGCGGGCCCCTCCTTGCCGATGAGATCACGCGCATCCGGCGGCAGCAGATCGACGACGATCTCGTCGTGCGGGAAGAACGCGTCGATGAACTCCTTGTCGCTGCGGCAGAGGAGATCGGCGCGGTAGTAATCGAGGCCGGTCAGCGGCGCGCCGACCGCATCCCAGAAGGCGTTGCCGCCGTCCTCGCGCCGCGGCGGCAGGAGCTCGGCGAGCAGGCGGCGGCAGAAGCGCTCGGGGTGCATCGCCACCAGCAGCAGGCGCGCGGCGACCAGCAGCTTGCCGACGCCGTGGCCGCGCGCCTCGGGATGCACCACCAGGCCGCCGAACTCGGTCCACGGCTCGGTGTCCTTGCCGAGCTTGAGCAGACGGCGCGTGCGATCGGCGTTCAGCTGTCGGCTGTGCACGGTCTGGTCGACGACCTTGAGGAAGTAGTGGGGCTCGTCCGGCATGCCGTGGTAGGCGAACAGGCTGCCGGTGCCCAGCAGCTTCTCGACGCCTCCCGTGGCCTGCACTGCGACGAAGGTATAGCTGGCGTGGCGTGGGTCGGTGCCGGTGAAGCTGCGCTCGCTGTCGGTGATGATCTTGGCGATCGCGGCGGGGTCGTCCGGCAGGTTGACGGTGTCGAGCAGGTCGGCGAGCGCATGCAGCTGGGCCGCGTCGTCTGGTCGCACGGGACGGATGATCACCGGTTCCGTCATGGTGGATGCTTGTACGGCATCGGAGGGATGGGCCAAGGGGCTGCGGGGGAAGTGGAGACAGCGGTCGTCAGATCGTGGCCGGTGAGCCTGAGGATCGGGAGGTGATCAGCGCGGGACACCAACCACCGCTGCGCCGCCCAGCCGTGCTACCACACCACCGTCTCGTCGGCGAAGATCGCGCAGGCCGCGACCGCCGCTGGTCGGCCGTTGCCGCTGAGGCCGCAGCCCCCGAACGGCAGGTCGGAGCGCGCGCCGGCAGTGGGGCGGTTGTGGTTCACCTGTCCATAGGGGAGCCGCGCCGCGCAGGCGAGGAAGCGCTCGCGCGAGTCGGTGAAGACCGATGCCGCCAGGCGGTAGGGGTTCGCGGCGGCGCGCGCCAGGCACTCGTCGAGATCGACGTAGGTGTCGACGATCAGCGCCGGTCCGAAGTGCTCCTCGACGTAGCGCTCATCCGCGCGCGCTGCCTCCGTCCGCGCTGCGATGAGCAGCGGCTCGGCGAAGCAGGATCCGAGCGGTGACACGCCGGCGGAGCCGCCGATCAGCTCGAATCCCTCCGGCAGGGCGCGGTACGGCCGCTGGAAGTCCTCGCGCTGCCGGGCGTCGATCATCGGTCCCGTCGTTCCGCCCGGATCGGGGGTCGGCACCCAACGCTGGCGCGCATCGTTCAGGAGCGCGAGCGCGCGTTCGGCGATCGACACGGGCAGATGGGCGACACGCGTGGCGGTGCAGCGCTGCCCCGCCATCCGCCACGCGCCGTCGGCGATGGCGGCGATGGCGGCGTCGAGGTCGGCGTCCTCGCAGACGATGGCGTGGTTCACCCCACCCAGTTCGAGCGCGAGCACGGTCTCGGGGCGATCGGCGAGCATGCCCGCAAGCGCGCGGCCCATGCCGCGGCTGCCGACCGCGGCGACGGTGCGCACGCGCGCATCGCCCACGAGTTCGCTGGCCACCGCATGTCCGCCCTGGACCAGGCAGCACACGTGATCCAAGCCGGCGTCGATCAGCAGCTGCCCGTAGAGATCGC
This sequence comes from Planctomycetota bacterium, assembly GCA_013696105.1. Taxonomy (GTDB): domain Bacteria; phylum Planctomycetota; class UBA11346; order UBA11346; family UBA11346; genus JACCZE01. Next base: position 2,318 of record JACCZE010000406.1, read on the forward strand.
CCAGCGCCGGACAACGCTCGCTCGGCTTCGCCACCACCGTGCACCCGACCGCGAGCGCCGGCACCACCAGGCCGTGAAGCAGGTGCAGCGGGAAATTGTAGGGCCCGAGCACCGCGGCGACCCCGCGCGCGCGCCAGCGCACATTCGCGTCCGCGCGGTCGGGGGTGCGCGCGAGGCCCTGGTCGAGCGTGACGGAGATCTTCTTCACCAGCAGGTCGGCCTCGGCTTCGGCATCCGCACGGACCTTCCCCGCCTCGCGCACCAGCAGCGCACTGATGTCGTCGCGCCGATCGGCGAGCAGCACGGCGAAATCCTGCAGCCGTTCGCGGCGCGTGGCATCCGCCGCCCACGCGGGAAATGCGGACTCGGCCTCGACGAGGGCCGCATCGACGATCTCGGGAGTGGCGCCGTGCCCGTGCCAGACCCGGTCCGCGGCGTCCCAGGGACTGGAGCTCGACAAGGCTTCGACCGGCCATCCGCTCATACGCTGCCGCCCTGGAACCGGTACAGCTTGCCCAGATCGAGGATGCGCGTGAGCTCGTCCAGCGCGGTCCGGCATTCCCCGATCAGCGCCGGGTCGCGCAGATCGGACAACGCGAGGTCGCGCCGATAGCGGCGGTCGACCCACTGTTCGAGCCGGCGCAGCTTGTCCTCGTCGAGGATGATGCCGCCGGCGACCGCCGCGAGACCGGACTCGTCCAACGGCACGCGCAGGCGTAGGCAGGCGGGGCCGCCGCCGCCCATCATGCTCTCGCGCAGATCGATGAACTCGGTGCGCGCGAAGAATCCCTCCGATTTCAGGCGATCGATCACCGCACGCGCGGGGCCGTCGGCGCTCTCGGCCGGCGCGAGCAGGACGATCCCCGTGGGGGTGTCGAGCATCTGGCTATTGAACAGGTACGAACGCACCGCTTGTTCGAGCGACAGTTCGAGCTCCGAGATCTCGGCAAGGCGAAGCGTACCGCAGCGGCGCTCCAGTTCGGCGATCACCTGCGGCTGATCGACCAACGCGCGCTCGTGCACCAGGATGCGATCCGCGACGCCCGCCATCACCACGTCGTTGTGGAACGCGCCCGCGTCGATCGCCGCCGGGTGCTGGCGTGCGTGCACGATCGCGCGCGCGCGGCCCAGGCGCGCCACGGCGGCCGAGGCTTCCTGCCATTGGCGCGCCGGAAAGCGTTGCGGCAGATCCGCGGCCGCGCTCGCTGTGGTGCGCCCATGTACGAACAGGTGGCAGGCCCCCGCGGGGCCTTGGACGCGGTGGTGGTTGGCGGCGCCCTCGTCTGCGAGCACGCTCACCGCCGGTAAGGGATCGTGGACCACGAAGCGCTCGCCGTCGGCGAACAGGTGGCGCAGCATGCGCGTGCGCGGCCCCGCTTCGATCGACCGGTGCGGCAGCGAGGTCAGATTCGCCGGAACCAGGTGGCAGAAGTGATCCGCGCTGTCTGCCGCGGGGATCACCGTCGCGCAGTTCGCCGTCCACATGAACGCGCTCGACGAGGCGTGGCGCACGAGTTGCGCGTCCTCTCGCGACGCGGCGACGAGCACCTCGGCATCGGTTCCCGCGAAGCCGGCGGCGCGCAGGAAGGAGATGTCGGGGCGCTCGAGCGGCGGCAGCACCGCCTGCGGCACGCCCAGCGCCATCACCGCGCGCATCTTCGCCAGGCATTGGCGCGCCGCCGCGCGCGGGTGTGCCTTCGCGCCGGCATTGGCCTGGCTCGCCAGGTTGCCGGGGCTGAGCCCGCCGTGGATGTTGGTGGGGCCGGGCAATCCATCGAGCTGGAGTTCCATGAAAAGTCCTCCGTCCTGGGTGCTCCGTCCTCGGTCGAGGCCGCCTGCAGTTGTCGCCGGCGCATGCGGCTGCGCCAGCGGCGACAGCTGCGCCTTGCGGCGCGATCGATCCTCCGTGTGCTGCGATCATGAGCGGAGAACGGCGGACCCAGGACCCAGGACGTGCCGATCGCCTGCCCCCGATCGCCTTCATCGGCGGCGGAAACATGGCCTCGGCGATGATCAAGAGCCTGGCAGCGCTGCCGCTGCCGCCGCAGATGACGGTCTCCGAGCCCGACCCGGGCAAACGCGCGTCGTTCACCGCGCTCGGCCTGACCGCGACCGCGGACAATTGCCAGGCCACCGCATCGGCGCGCATCGTCTGCCTGGCGATCAAGCCGCAGATGTCCGCGCAGGTGGTGCCCGAGCTCGGCGCCGCATGGGCCGCGGACAAGGTCCTGGTGTCGATCCTCGCCGGCATGTCGACGGCGACGCTCGCGACCTGGCTGCCTGCCGGAGCGCGCGTGGTGCGGGCCATGCCCAACACCCCGCTGGCGATCGGCAAGGGCATGGTCGGGCTGTGTCGGGGCAAGCACGCGAGCGATGCGGATCTCGCGCTGGCGGAGGCGCTGTTCGCGCCCTGCGCTCGGGTCCTGCGCGTGTCGGATGAGGCGCGCATGGACGCGGTGACCGCGGTCTCGGGCAGCGGTCCGGCGTACTTCTTCCGTTTCGCCGAGGCCCTGGTCGACGCCGCGGTGCAGCTGGGTTTCACCCGCGACGAGGCGATCCTGCTGGTCGGTCAGACCGGCGCGGGATCGTGGGACTACCTGCTCGCCAGCGGATTCGAGGCGAAGCGCTTGCGCGAGCAGGTGACCAGCCCCGGCGGCACCACCGCGGCCGCGCTGCAGGTGCTCGAGGAACAGGATTTCAGCGGCATCATCTCGCGTGCGTTGGCGGCGGCCCAGAGGCGCGGTCAGGAGCTGGGTCGCGGCTAGCGTTGAAGAAACTCCGCCACGACCTGCGTGCTATGGTGCCGGGGTTTTGTCGACTTCGACTTTTTGTCCTGGGGGCAAAATGCCCCCTTCACCCCCCCGCGGTGGCCAGTAGCCGATCGGTGCGCGCGTCCCCTCGGCGGTCTTGCCGCTGCCATCCTCGGTGCCGTGCAGGCTGGCGATGTACGCCGCGAGCGCGTGGACCTCTGAACGCGAGACGAAGGTCTTCCACGCCACCATGCCGCGCGCCGGATTGCCATCGCCGATCGACCGCACCAGGTCGGTCATGTCCGAACCCTTGATCCACAGGTCGTCGCGCAGGTTCGGCCCCTGCGCCCCTTGGCCGACCGTGCCGTGGCAGGTGACGCAATACCGCACATACACGCTGCGTCCGGTCGCCACCACCCGCGCGTCCGCGACCAGGGCGCGCAGCTCCGGCTCGGTCGGCTCGGGAATGGGTTCGGGCGCCGGCCACGCCACCGCCATGGCGGCCAGTCCGACTACGAGCGCGACCACCCAGCACCACCACGGTATTCCGCTGCGGATCGGAGTCCGACCTCCCTGCGGGGGTCCTGGCTGGGAGTCCGCCGGCATGACCCAAGCCTCGACGCCGCGCCGGTGGCGCAATCGCGGGCGCCGTGCGCACCCGCCGCCCTTTCGCTGGCGTGATGACGGTCGGCTCCATGCTTCCGGCCACGAGGGCGCCATGGATATCGGCAAGAACACCATCGTCAGCATGCACTACCGGGTCGCGACCGCCGAAGGCGAGCACGTCGACAAGAGCGAGGAGGGCCATCCGATGGTCTACCTCCACGGACACGGGCAGATCATCCCCGGTCTGGAAGCGGCGCTCGCAGGCCGCAAGAGCGGCGATCACGTGGATGCCGAAGTGACCGCTGAGAACGCCTATGGCGCGTACGACGCGGCGCTCGATCTGCAGGTCTCGCGCGACCTCTTCCCCGAAGATGTGCAGAAGAAGCTGAAGCCCGGGTTCCAGTTCCAGGCCGAGCACCCGACCCAAGCCGGCGAGCACGTGCTCTTCACCGTGCACACGGTCGAGAAGGATGCGGTGCTGGTGAGCGGCAACCATCCGCTGGCGGGCAAGAGCCTGCTGTTCACCGTCGACATCGTCGACGTGCGCCCCGCGACGGACGAGGAGCTGTCCCACGGCCATGCCCATGGTCCGGGCGGCCACCACCACCACCACTGAGGTGCGACTAGGCCCGCCGGGGACGTCTAGCCCCCCGGGGACGAGGGCTGGAACCCGTGGCAGAGATCCTAAGCTGCTGCGATGGTTGCCGACCCCCTCCTGCTGGCCGTCGTCCCCGCGCACAACGAAGCGCCGCGCATCGCGCCGGTGATCGCCGGCCTGATCGAACAGGGACTGCCGGTGCTGGTGATCGACGACGGCAGCGTCGACGGCACCGCGGGCGTCGCGCGCGAGGCCGGAGCGCACGTGCTGCGCAAGGCCAATGGCGGCAAGGGCTCGGCGATCCTCGCCGGCTGCGCGTGGGCGATCGAGCGCGGCTACGCCAAGGTCCTGCTGCTCGATGGCGACGGCCAGCACGATCCCCGGGAATCCGCCGCCCTGGTGCGCGCATCGCGGCGTGCCGGACTGGTCATCGGCAAGCGCGTGCGCGGCATCCACCGCCAGCCCCGCCACCGCTGGGCATCGAACCGGCTGAGCAGCCTGCTGGTGACCCTCGCCGCCGGGAAGCGCGTCGACGACAGTCAGAGCGGTTACCGGGTCTGCGACCCGCGCATGCTGCTGGCTCTGCCATTGCGCGGACGCCGCTACGACCTCGAGAGCGAGATGTGCATCCTCGCGGCGCGCGCCGGCGTGCGCGTCGCCGAAGTGCCGGTGACGGTGATCTACAACGACAAGATCTCGGGCATGCACCCGCTGTTCGACAGCCTGCGTTTCGTACGCGCGCTGGTGGTGGCGTTCGTCAACAGCCGCTCGCGCCTGCGGACCCGCCACCGTCCGGTCGAGGCGGAACCGCGCGCCCTGCGCTTCGCTGAATCGCCCCTGCCGATCCCGGCCTGACATCCCGGAGCCGCCGGGTGCCTTTTGCCGCACCCCGCTAACGTGGACGCATGCCGGCTCCGCCGATCATCCGCCAGCTGCCCGACGCGGTCGCCAACCAGATCGCCGCCGGCGAAGTGGTCGAGCGCCCCTCGGCGGTGGTGAAGGAATTGGCCGAGAACAGCCTCGACGCCGGAGCCCGCCGCGTGGTGGTGCGCTGCGAAGACGGCGGTCGTCGGCTGGTCGAGGTCGAGGACGACGGCCATGGCATGCACCCTGCCGACCTGCGCCTGGCGCTGTCCCGCCATGCCACCAGCAAGCTCGCCACGGCCGACGATCTCTTCCGCGTTGCCACCCTGGGCTTCCGCGGCGAGGCGCTGCCGTCGATCGCCGCGGTCAGCGAATTCACCCTCGCCAGCCGCCCGCACGATGCCGACATGGGCAGCCGGCTCAGCCTGACCGGCGGCCGCGAGGACGCGAGCGAGCCGTGCGCGATGTCGCCCGGCACGCGCGTGAGCGTGCGCAACCTGTTCTGGAACGTCCCTGCGCGGCTGAAATTCCTCAAGAGCGAGGCGTCGGAAACCGGCCATGTCACCGATCAGGTGATCCGGCTCGCGCTCAGCCATCCCGCGGCGGCGTTCCGCCTCGAGTGCGATGGCCGCGCGGCGATCGATCTGCCCGCCGCACAGACTTTGGACACGCGCGTGCGCGCCCTATTCGGTCGCACCTTCGCCGACAGCCTGATCGCCATTGCCGCCGACGTCGATGGCATGCAGCTCGCCGGCTATGTGGTGCATCCGCGCGAGGCCAAGCCCACCGCCAAGCGCCAATACTGCTTCCTCAACGGACGCTTCGTGCGCGACAAGCTGCTGCTGGCGGCGGTGCGGGAAGGATTCAAGGGCTTCCTCGAACCGCGTCTGCACGGCGCGGTGTTCCTGCACCTGGACGTCGATCCGGCGCAGGTCGACGTCAACGTGCATCCGACCAAATCCGAGGTGCGTTTCCGCCGTGAGGGCGAAGTGTTCGTGCTGGTCAGCCGCGCGGTGCGCCGCGCCCTGGAAGCCAACAGCGGCAACTTCAGCCTGCTCACTCCCGCAGACGCCGCCGTCCACGCCGCGACCCCCCTCGCGCGCCGCGACGCCGTGCCGGCCGCGTCCGCGCCGGCGCCATCTCCGCCGGCGATCATCCAGGAGCGCTACCTCCCCCACGCCCCGATGACCCACGCCGCGCCGATGCCGGCGGGGTCTCCGACGGAGAACGGAGCACGGAGAACGGAGCGCGTCGACGAGCCGCGTCGAGCCTACGATGCATCCATGCCCTCCGGCGTCCGCCGCGTGCTCCAGCTCAACCGCATGTACCTGCTGATCGAGACCGACACCGGCATCCGTCTGGTCGACCAGCACGCGCTGCACGAGAAGGCGTTGTTCCTGTGCCTCGATCCCGCGGTCACCGACGTGAGCGCTGGGGGCCGCCAGGAACTGCTGGTGCCGCGCGCGATCGAGCTCGGCGCCGCCGAGGTGGCGGCGGTGGAGCCGCTGCTCGCGAGCCTGCAGCCGCACGGCATCGAGGCGGAGGTCTTCGGTCCCACCACCATCCTCGTGCGCG
>JACCZE010000481.1 GCA_013696105.1 Planctomycetota bacterium
ATGTTGTACAGGTACACGTCCGACAGGTGCGCGACCCGCGGATCGATGTCGCGCGGCACCGCGAGGTCGATGAACAGCAACGAGCGTCGGCCGCGTCGCGCGATCCCCCGAACATCGGCTTCGCTGACCACGTGGTGCGGAGCCGAGGTCGACGACACCACGATGTCGTGGCTGGCGAGCGCGAGCGACAGCTCCGACCAGGGGTAGCTGCGCGCACCGGCGCTTTCCGCCAGCGCCGACGCGCGCTCTTGGCTGCGGTTGACGATACCGATGTGGCGCACCCCCTGCTCGATCAGGTATTTCACCGCGACCTCGGCGATCTCACCGGCTCCGATCACCAGCAGCCGCGCATCGCCGAGATCGCCATGGATGTGACGCGCGAGATCGACCGCGACCGATGCGACGCTGAGCTTGTGCCGACCCAGCGCGGTGTCCGTGCGCACAACCTTGCCGACCGACAAGGCGCGCTGGAACAGCGGATTCAACAGCGGCCCCGTCAGCCGGTGCGACAACGACCATTCGTAGGCGCTCTTCACCTGGCGCACGATCTGGTCTTCGCCGAGGACCAGGCTTTCGAGGCCACCGACCACGCGGAAGAGATGACGGATGCCGTCACGTCCGGCGTGCCAGTAGGAGTGCCGATCGATCAGCGCCGCGTCGATCCCCTGGCCTTCGGCGATCAGGGCGGTGACGAGCGGACGGTCGACGGCTCCTCCGATGTAGCATTCGAGGCGATTGCAGGTGCTCAGCACCACCGCCTCGCCCACGCCCGGTAGCCCTGACAACCGCTCGGCGAGCGCGCCTGCCGCCTCCACCCCGAGCGCGAAGCGTTCGCGGATGTCGACCGGAGTGCGGTGGTGGTCGACCCCCCACACGGACACCGCGGGGTCAGCCATGGGCGGTCACCTGCAGGCTCAGGAATCCGACCGCGCTCACCACCATGCAGACGACCGTCGCCACCGCGAGCCCCTGGCGATACAGCCGATGCGTCGCGCGCGCGCCCAGGACCAGCACCAGCATGCCGAGATTCACCAAGGCGATGATGATGGTCGGATTCGCCAGCGACAACCCATGCGTGAGCTCCATCGCCGCGCCGCCGGTGCTGATGCCGCCCATCAGCAGCGCGGTGGCGATGACCAGGCCGCGATCGGCCACACGCTCGAGGGTCGGCAGCTCGGGCAGGCGGAACGCACGTACGCTCGCTGACTTCAATTGCCGCGCGGCGAGCAGGTACAGCCCGGCCGCTCCGCCGGCGACGAACATCGCCCCCAGGTACGTGGCCATGAAGGCGATGTGCAGGATGGTGATCACCGACGGTCCATTCGCCGCGCGATCGACCGAACCATCGGACGTCCCACCCGCGAGAGCGGCCATCGCGACCAGGATGGCCATGCAGCCGATCGGCAGCGCCAAGAGACCGCGATTGGGCCCGGCGATGAAGCGCGTCGCGAACAGGACCGCGGCGACACTGGCCCAGACCCCGAGTACGGCGTAGAAGAGATCCCTCCGCTCGTGATCGGCCGCGGACAGGCCCAGCGCCAGGGTGTGCAGCGCGAAGCCGATCCATAGCCACGACGGCCCGCGCTGGACGCCGTCGACGCGTCCCAGCGAGCGCCAACGCTGAAGCGCGGCAGCGCAATATCCTGCGCCAGCGAGCGCGAGGAGGAGGATGGCCGCCAGATGCATAATCCTACGCTAGGCGCGCTGGCCTGGGAGACAATCGCAGCGGCTCACCCAGCAGGTGCTGGTATCGGCGGTCGCGCCGATCCGCGCGTCATCAGCGAGACCACGATCAGCACCAGGAATCCCAGCGGAATCGTCACCAGGCCGGGTTGGCTGAACGGGACCAGGGCGTCTGCTTCGGGCCAGCCGTACACCTTCTTGTAGGTATCGGCGCTGACCAGGATCCACGTCAGCGACGAGATCATCCCGACCACCACTGCCCAGGTGATTCCCTGCCGCGTCGTCCTCTTCCAGAACAGCAGCATGATCAGCGACGGCAGATTCGCAGAAGCGGCGATGCTGAACGCCCAGCCGACGAGGAACGACGGATTCATCGCCTCGAACACCACGCCCAGGACCATGGCGATGATACCGACGATGATCGCGACCACCTTCCCGGCCATCACCTTGTGATGATCATCCATCGCCATCTTCATGACGTTGGTCATCAGATCGTGCGCGACCGCGCCGCTGGCCGCGAGGATCAATCCGCTGACCGTGCCGAGGATGGTGGTGAAGGCGACCGCCGCGATCAGCGCGAACAGCAGGTCGCCAAAGCTGCGCGCGAGCAGCGGCGCCGAGAGCGTCGGATCGGTGACATCGAGGACGCCGCTGGTCATCGCGCCGAGCCCGATGATCAGCGTCAGCACATAGAAGAAGCCGATGGTCGCGATGCCCACGACCGTGCTCTTGCGCGCCGCGGCCTGATCGCGGACCGTGTAATAGCGGATGAGGATGTGCGGCAGCGAGGCGGTGCCGCAGAACAGTGCGATCATCAGCGAGATGAAGTCGAGCTTCTTGACCGTCGACACCTCCATGTCCTTGTACAGCCCCGCACCCACGGTTTTGTGGTCCGGGTCGCTCATGCCTTTGAACAGCCCGAAGCCGGGCTGCATGATCTTTTCGCCCGACGACGGGCGCTGGAAGTAGACCGTGATCTCGGATCCGTCCGCATTCTTTATCTTGTCGCTGCCCCAGAGATTGATCTCGCTGTCCTGGATCGTGGTCAGGAACGCCGCCGGGGACAGGCTGCCGGTCTCGCTCCGGCCACCTGGCAGGGCGCTGATGTTGCCGCCAGGACGCAGGACTTCCTTGGCTTTGACCCCGGGGGCGAGGACGACGCCGTTGACCGTGGTGGTCTTCTTGTCGGCCGAGACCACCACGGTCTGGCATTCGCTGAGTCGATCGCCGTTCCTGCGCCACACCGTCATGCCGCCGGTGGCAGGGCCATCCACGACGCGCACGAAGGGTTTCCCGACCCAACCGCCGTCCTCGGCGATGACCATGGTGCCGGTGTCGGGAGCCACCGTGTCGACGGATGTGGAAACGAAGGGCTTGAACGGACGCTGAGCGCTTCCCGGCGGCGACGTCGACAGGCCTCGGTGCAGGATCAGCGCCGACAGGATGGTGCACAGCAGCACCAGCACCGATCCCTTGATGAACTGGACCCAGGTCGTCGACACCATGCCGGCGGTGGCGACGATGATGGTCACGACCACGCCCACCGCGACCACGCCCCATACGTGCTGCCAGCCCAGGAGCGAGGTCATCACCGCGCCGGCTCCGACCATCTGCGGGATCAGGTAGAAGATGCTGACCACCAGCGTGCTGATCGCGGCAGCGAGCTTGATTCCGCGCGAATCGAATTGGCTGTCGAGCGCATCGGCGAAGGTGAACCGCCCGAGGCGCTTGATCGGTTCGGCGACGACGAAGAGCGCCACCACCCAGCCGGCAAGGAATCCGATCGAATACAGGAATCCGTCGTACCCGCCGGTGGCGATCAGGCCGCAGATGCCGAGAAAGCTCGCTGCCGAGAGGTAGTCTCCCGCAAAGGCGATGCCGTTGACGAACCAGGGGATCTCTCCGTGGGCGGCGTAGTAGCCCTTGGCCGATTTCGCCTTCGATCCCAGCCAGAAGCTGATGCCCAGGACGACGGCGACGAAGATCAGGAAGATGGTGAGCGGACTGCTCATGCGCCGCTCCGCCGACGGCAGAGCACCAGGTAGATGCCGGCCAGCACCAACGGCGCCACGATCAGCACCATGCCGTACCAGATCGCCAAGTTCACTCCCCCGAATGGACGAACTCCCATCAGCGCCGGGCGGAAGGTGGCGATGCCGACGAAACCGGCATACAGGGCAAGGTAGAGAAGAAACAGGATCATCCCGAAGCGCGTCGCGCGTCGGACCTCGGCCTCTGCGGCAGCGGTCGTGTCGTCGGTCATGGCGCCCTGGTTACGCCGTCCACGCCGATTCGCAACCGGCCGACGCCGGGACCGGCGGCATCAAGTCCGCTTGGGAGTGAACAGGTCCTTCAGGACATCGCCCATGGTCTCGTGCTTCAGGTCGGTCAACTCGCCCGCGTCGAGGAAGACGCCGGAGCAGCTCTGGCATTTCTCGTACCAGATGTGGGACTGGCGCTTGTCGACGAGCCGGACCATGCGGATGTGGCAGACCGGGCAGTCGATCTCGCCTTTCTGGTTCAGGTCATCGTGCAGGGCCTGCACCCGCTCGCTGGTGGCGCCCGCGTCGACCGCTTCCGACCCGCGGCGATTCTTCAGCGCGACATGCTCGAGCAGATCGAACCAGATGCCCTTGCACCAGGTGCAGCGGTCGACCTCGACCTCCTGGAAGCGGACGGTCTCCATCGGCTTGCGGCATTTCGGGCAGGTCAGGGCTCGGGTCATGGCGCCGTGGTACGGCGGGGACGCCCGGCGACAAGCCGCGGCTGATCGACCTCAGCAGTGTTGGAAAACAGTCTGCTGAGGGTTTTCGACAGCCTGTCAGGGCGCGATGCCGGCGCCGGTGGTCAGGTTGCGCAGATCGTTGTCGAGGATCTCGCCGCGCAGCGCGCCCCAGAAACCCGGTCGGTCGAGGATGTCGTCGCAACCGGCGATCAGGTAGACGTGGCTCCAGACCCGGAATTCAGCGGTCGCGCGCAGCAGGGCCTTGCCCTCTTCGTAGCGCCGTTCGGTGGGATCGCGCTCGTAGTCCTTCCGCCGGCACATCGCCTTCAGGGCCAGGCGGTCCTTCCACAGCGGCGTCGAGACCCAGCCGCCGATCTGGCTGTCGATCACCCCGCCGGCGACGGTCAGGTGGTAGACCTGGTCCCAATTGCTGGGCAGGAAACGCCAGCCGAGGAGGATGTTGAAATCGAGATGGAACTTGTCCGGATCTTCGCGCCGCGAGCGGCGGTCGGTGGGCGCGGTCCGGTACGAGACGCCGCCTTCGTAGAATTTCCACGGACGCGGCTCGATGCGCAGGTAGGCGTAGGAATCGGTGGCGCCGGTATCGGCATTCGCGCCGGCCTCGAGACCGCCGTAGAATTTCAGCTGGCTGAATCCGCTGGTGATCGGCTTCACCTCTTCCAGGCGCTGATTGAAATTGTCGATCGTCTGCACCGCCTTGTCGTGCAGCGTGTCCTCGAACACCAGCTTGCCGACCGTGCCCTTGCCCTGGGCGATCTGGGTGGTGACCAGTTCGAGGTTCTCGCTGATGCGATCGAGCCGCGGCCCGACCTTGCCCAGCCCGTCGATGGTCTTCTTGAGATTCTCGCGGTTCTCGTTGACGGCGCCTTCGATCGATTTGGCGGCGTTGCCGACATTCTCGCCCGCGACCGAGAAGCGCGCGATCGCAATCTTCACCTGCTCGCGGTTCTCCGCCACCATCTCGTTCATCTGCTTGGCGAGGTCCTTGATGTTCGCGATCGCCTGGGTGATCGTCTCGTTGTTCTTCTTCACCAGATCGCGGATCGATTCGGCCATACCGCCGACATTGACGATGGTGGAGGACACCTGCGCGCGGTTCTCCTTCACCATGTCCCCCACCTGCTCGGACATGTCGCCGAACTTCTGCACCCCTTCGCGGACGGTGATGATGGTCCTGCGGATCTCGGCGCGGTTCTCCTCGACCATGGCGCGGATGCTCGCCATGATCTCGTCGATCGCGACCGGCTCGGTCCCGTGCGCGTCCGTCGGCTTCATGCCGTTGGACATGGGTTCGCCGGTGCGCGAGATGATCTCGAGGGCCGATCCGCCGAGCAGCCCCTGGGCGATCTTGTACTCCGTGTCCTCGTCGATCAGGACCGCGTCGCGGATGCTGCCGTCGACGGAGTAGACGACCTCGACCTCCGAGATGGGACGTTGCGTGGTCGGATCCTTGGCCAGCACTGGCGTGACGTTGGTCACCGTGCCGACCTTGACCCCGTTGTAGCTGACGGCGTCCCCGGGCTGGAGGCGGACCACGCGCGAGAAGCGCACCGAGAAATCGCCCTTCTTCTTGAAGGGATTCGAGAAGAAGAAGACGAAGCTGGTGATGAGGCCCATCCCCAGGAAGAACAGCACCCCGACTTTGAGCTCGCTGGTCACGGGTCAGGTTCCCTTCGTCGGCTGCAGATACGCTTCGGTGAGCGGCCCATGGGTCGACCCCGTGAGCAGTTGCTGGAGCACCGGATGGCGATTCTCGCGGATCTCCTCCTTTGGTCCCACCGCGATGATGCGGCCGAGGTACAGCATGGCGACCCGGTCAGCGATCTTGAAGGCGGCATCGAGGTCGTGGGTGATGACCAGCGAGGTGACCCCCAGCGTGCGCTGCAGCTCGAGCGTCAGCTCGTTCACGCCGTTGACCGTGACCGGGTCCAGACCCGTGGTCGGCTCATCATAGAGGATGATCTCGGGCTCCTGGATGATCGCGCGGGCGATTCCCACGCGCTTGCGCATGCCGCCCGATAGGCTGGCGGGCTTGAGATTCAGGATCTCTTCTGCGGGCAGATAGACCTTGCGCAGCGATTCGATCACCCGCTTGCGCACCTCCCCCGCGGGCATGTGATCGACCTCGACCAGCGGCAGACCGACGTTCTCGAGCACGGTCAGCGAGTTCAACAGCGCCGCGCCCTGGAACACCACGCCCATGCGCTTGCGGTACGTCTCCATGTCGGCGGCGGATGCGGAGTTCAGGTTCAGATCACCGACCGTGACCGCGCCCTCGTCTGAGCGGAGCATGCCCATGAGGTGGCGGATGAGCGTGGTCTTGCCGGACCCCGAGCCTCCGAGGATCACCAGCGTCTCGCCCTTGTAGACGTCGAGATTGATGCCGCGCAGGATGTGCCGCGAACCGAAGCGCTTGTGCAGGTCGCGGATCTTGATCAGCGGCTCTTTGCCTGCGGGGACCGGCGCGAGCGGCGCCGCCGCTTCGAGCTTCTCCTTCGAATAATGCGTAGCCGAACCGGGATTGGCCATCAGTTCAGCCACAGCTGGACGAAGGTGGTCATGATCAGGTCGGCCAGCAGCACGAAGACGATGTTCAGCACGACGCTGTCGGTCGTGGATTTGCCGACGCCCTCGGCGCCATCGGTGGTGTTCAGGCCGCGATCGCAGGCGATGGTGCCGATGATGCAGGCGAAGACCACGCTCTTGAACAGGCCGGAAAAGAAATCCATCCCGACCAATCCCTGCTGCGCGGAAGCCATGAACTGCGAGATGCTGACATTGAAGGTGATGTTCGAGATGATCGCGCCGCCGAACATGCCGACCCAGTCGGCGACCGCCGTCAGGATCGGCATGGCGATGATCAGGGCCAGGATGCGCGGCATGACCAGGTAACGCACCGGATTGATGCTCATCGAACGCAGCGCGTCGACTTCCTCGTTCACCACCATGGTGCCGATCTCGGCCGCCATCGAGGCGCCGACCCGGGCGAGGACGATGACCGCCGCCCAGATCGGGCCCATCTCGCGGCAGAAGGTCGCGCCGATGATCGCGCCCAGCTGGTTGACCATTCCGAAATCCTTGAGCGCGGTGCCGGTCTGCACCGCCATGATCATGCCGGTGAGGCCGGCGATCAGCGACAGCACCATCAGCGATCCGAAACCCGAGATCTCGACCTGGCGGATCAGCACCGGCAGGCTGCGCCCGGCCTGGCTCATGTACGAGCACGCGTCGACGAACAGCAGCGTGGCGCGGCCTGCGACGCTCGCTTTGCGGGCGATCGATCTACCGATCTCCTCGACCACGGCGACGGCGGGGCTCACTTCGAGCCGCTCGGTCATCTGCGTGGTCTTCTTGCGGAGTGGCTCTGCCATCACGCCCCCGGTCTCGGGACTACGGTCGAGCCCAGGATGGCCAGCGCAATGATGGTCTTCGCGTCGCAGATGTCGCCGCGACCGTGGAGCGCAGGAAGGTCGGAGATCGCCACCACCTCGGTCGAAACCAACTCGCCTGGTTCTGGCGCATTCGCTCCCGGCGTCAGGCCTTCGGCCCTGAAGAGGATCAGCTCCTCGTCCGATACGCCGACGGCGGGAAACATGCGCATGATCTCGGTGAGACGCTCGCACGTGTAGCCCGTCTCTTCAAGCAGTTCGCGGCGAGCGGTATCCGCCGCGGATTCATCGGCACTGCGCGTGCCCGCTGGGATTTCGAGTGTCCACCGCCGGACCGCATAGCGGAACTGCCTCACCAACACCACCGAGCGTTCATCCGGTTGGGCGAGCACCGCCACGGCGCCGGGGTGATGGATGACCGCCTTGGTGATGACGCCGTCACGGGTCGACCACGATTCCTCGACCAGGTTGAAGCGCGGGGACTTGAATCGTTCCACCACCAATTCCAGGACGGGCGTGGCCATGGGATATTTGTATACAGTCGTTTCCTTATTGCAAACCACGGCTCCAGCTTCCCAACTGCCGAATTTGCGCAAGTGCTTGCATCATGCGACTCTGTGCGAACCTGACGGGGCACGGAGGAGTCATGCGCGTCAGCCTGTCCTGGATCAAGCGCCTGCTCGATTCCCCAGACCTGGGAATGACCCCGACCGAGCTGCAGGCCAAGCTGTCGCTGCACGTCGCCGAGATCGAGCCGCAGCTCGAACGTAGCGGGCCGGCGCTGGATGGCGTCGTGGTCGGCAAGGTCCTGACCTGCGCGCAGCATCCCAACGCCGACAAGCTGCGCCTGACCACCGTCGATGTCGGTGCCGCAGCGCCTTTGCCGATCGTCTGCGGGGCTCCCAACGTCGCGGTCGGCCAGACCGTGGCCGTGGCCACCATCGGCACGACCCTGTCGATGAAGCAGGCGGATGGGACGGTGAAGGCGCTGACCATCAAATCCGCGAAGCTGCGCGGCGAGCCGAGCGAGGGCATGATCTGCGCCGAGGACGAGCTCGGTCTGGGCGCCAGCCACGACGGCATCATGATCCTGCCGGAGGGCCTGAAGGCGGGCACCTCCCTGTCGGATGCGCTCGGCGTCGGCGATACCGTCTTCGTGCTCGAGAACGCCGCGATCACCCATCGACCGGATCTGTGGGGCCACCTCGGTTGGGCGCGCGAGGTGGCGGTGATCACCGGCAAGAAGACCCCGCAGCCGCCCGACATCTCCTGGCAATCCCGCGGTGACGGTTGGACGGCGGAGATCCGCGACGACGGTTGCATGACCTACTTCGGCGCAGTCATCGAAGGCGTGAAGAACATCCCCTCGCCCCAATGGATGCAGGATCACCTGAACGCGGTCGGCGTGCGTCCGCTCGGGCTGCTCATCGACGTCACCAACTACGTGATGCTCGAACTCGGCGAGCCGATGCACGCCTTCGACCTGCGCGACATCGCGGGCAAGCGCATCGAGGTGCGCTCGGCGCGCGCAGGCGAGACCTTCACCACGCTCGATGGCAAGGCGCATCAGCTGGTGGTCGGCGACCTGCTCATCGCCGATGGCGAGAAAGCGCTCGCGCTCGCCGGCATCATGGGCGGCCAGGGCAGCATGGTGCGCGACGACACGTCTTCGATCCTGCTCGAAGGCGCCATCTTCCGCCCCGAACGCATCCGCCGCACGCGTCAGCGCACGGGACTGATGACCGACAGCTCGGCGCGTTTCGAGAAGGGCCTCTACCCCGAGCTCGCTCCGGCTGCGCTCAATCGCGCGATCGCGCTGATCGATCAGCTCATCCCCAGCTGCCGCATCACCCATCGTTTCGCCGCAGGCGCGGCGGCGGGCGAAGCGCGGGCCATCCCCTTCTCCCCGAACCTGGTCAAGCGCCTGATCGGCATCGATGTCGAGCCCGCGACGCAGCGCGGGATCCTCGATCGGCTGGGCTTCCGTGTCGGAGACAAGGTCGAAGTCCCCTGGTGGCGCCGCAAGGACGTGCACGCGTCGGCCGACCTGGTCGAAGAGGTCGCTCGCCACCACGGCTACCACAAGATCGAACCGGTCATCCCGCGGCTGGCGGCCGAAGCCCCGCCGATGAACGAGCAGCGGCGCGCCGAGCATCGCGCGCGCACGCTGCTGTCGGGCGCAGGCTGGGACGAGGTGCAGACCTATGCGTTCACCTCGGAAGCCTGGATCGACACCATCGGACTCGACGCGCTGAAGCTCATCAAGCTCAGCCATCCGCTCTCGAGCGAGCAGACGGTGATGCGACCGAACCTGGTGCCGACCCTTGCCGAAGCGCTCGGACGCAATCGCAAGCATCAGGACGACGTGCGCATCTACGAGATCGGCAAACGCTATCGCGTCGGCATCGGCGGCCGCGGCCGTTCCGACGGATGCGACGACGAGACCATGGTGATCGCCGGCGTCTGCGCCGCGGCCCGGGACGAGGCGCCGTTCTACGCTGCGCGCGATGCGGCGATGCGCGT
>JACCZE010000047.1 GCA_013696105.1 Planctomycetota bacterium
TATCCGCTATCCGCTATCCGCTATCCCGCCACCCGCTCCTGTTCTGCGACCATCCGTGTCAGCAGCCCGTTCCGGCGCATCAGGTCGTCGTAGCTGCCGTGTTCGGCGATGCGGCCCTGGTCTATCACCACGATCTCGTCGGCGTCGTGGATGGTGCTCAGGCGGTGGGCGATGACGATGATGGTGCGGGTCGAGCGCAGGTCGTCGATCACGCGCTTGATCGCGTTCTCGGTGAGGGTGTCCAGGGCCGAGGTCGCTTCGTCGAGGATGAGGATGCGCGGGTCGCGCATCAGCGCGCGCGCGAGCGCGATGCGTTGGCGCTGGCCGCCGGAGAGCGTGCAGCCGCGCTCGCCCAGCCGCGTCGCGTAGCCTTCGGGCAGGTCGGATATGAAGTCGTGCGCCTGGGCCTTCTGCGCTGCGGCGATGATCTGCGCCGTAGTCGCATCCGAGCACGCGAAGGCGATGTTCTCGGCCACGCTCGAGGAGAGGATCACCGGATCCTGGAGGACGATCGCGGTCGATGCCCGGTAGTGCGACTGCTGGATGGTGCGCAGATCATGGCCGTCGATCAGGATGCGGCCGGATTGCGGATCATAGAAACGCAACAGGAGTTGGCACAGGGTGCTCTTGCCGCTGCCGGAAGGGCCGACGAGCGCATAGGTGCGGCCACGTTCGAAGGTGAAATCGAAGTCGCGGATCGCCGGACGTTCGCCGTAGCCGAAGCGGACGCCGGCGAATTCGATGCGGCCTGAGATCACCGGCAGCTTCGCGTCGTCCGGCTCCGCTGGCGATGGCGAGAGGGCGAGCACATCGCGCAAGCGTTCGAGCGCGGTCAGGCCCTCCTGGATCAGCAGGGCATTGTCGACCATGCGCTGCACCGCGCTGGCCACGGTCGCGAGGTAGAGCAGGAAGGCGACCAGGGCTCCCTTGGTCAGACCGGCACCGCCGGAGTTGAGGATGATGAGCGCTCCGATGACCGCGACCGCCGCGCTCGCTCCGTGGATGAAGCCGAACGATCCCGCATTGAATGCTCCTTGCAGCTCGGAGTGGCGGTACTGCAGACCGCGGACATGGTCGCTGCGCTGCATGAAGGCGTCGTGGGTCTCGCGTTCGGCGGCATACGCCTTCACCAGCGTGATCGCGGCGAAGAACTCCGCCGCAGTGCCGATGATCGACGAATGTCCTTCCTGCACCAGCCGCTGCTGCTTGCGCAGGAGCGGCTTGAAGCGATGCATCAGGAACACGTTCCCCATCAGCAGCGCGTAGGCGATGAGCGTGAGCCGCCAATCCACGCAGAACAGCATCGCCGACATGGCGAGGAAGAAGGTGAAGTCGGTTCCGTACTGGATGATGCCCTTCTCGAACAGGCCGCCGATGGCGTTGATGTCGCCGGATACGCGGGCGCCGAGCGCACCGGCGTGGTGCTTGTGGAAGAAATGCATGCTCAGGCGCTGGATGTGCTGGAACAGCCGCTGTCTCAGGTTGTGCTGCACGATCGCCGCGATGCGCATCGCCCAGAGGTGGCGGAAGAAGGTTCCGACCGCGCCGATCAGGATCGCTACCCCGCACAGGCTGGCATAGAACCAGAGCTGTCCGTGCGCGTCGATAGGAGGCGCATCCGCGAGCACGCCGTCGACGATGCGTCCGACCGACCACGGCACGACCAGCGGCATCGCGAACTTCATCCAGCCGCACAGCGCCGTCCCCAGGAGCAGCCAACGCGTCAGGCGCAACGGCTCACGCAGCGGCGCAAGCCCGGCGAACCGCGATGCGATCGCTTGGGCAGCCGGAGGGGGCGGTGACGTTGGCGAAGTTGGATCCATCGGTCTCCGTGCGTGGTTGGCGATGACCGCAGTGTGGAGATCGGCGGTTTCGCGGCCATGTCGGCGACCACTGCTACCTATGGCATTTCCATCGGCATTTTCACCGACCGGATGGCGGCTGCGCGTCTTGCCATGCGGTCGGGGACGATCCCGCCATGCGTTTGAACTGGCGTGAGAAGTGGAAGACGTCGCTGAAGCCGCAGCGTTCGGCGACCTCCTTGACGCTCGCGACGCCATCCGCGAGCAGCGCTTGCGCGCGCTCCAGCCGTCGCTGGAGGAGGTAGCCCTTCGGAGGCTTGCCCATGGCCTGGCGGAAGCGCAGGGCGAAGTGCGCCGAGGACAGGTGCGCCGAGCGGGCGAGCGCGGCGACGTCCAGCGATGGATCCGCGATGCGCGATTCGACTTCCACCAGCACGTCGGACAACCACGCGGGCCTGCGCGGATCGACCACGCGCAGACGGCCGGTGCGAAATCCGGTTTCGAGGATCGCCGCGAGGATCTCGATCGCGACCGCCCGAGCCCGAGGACGCGACCAGGGATTCCCGGCCTGCGCTGAGGCGGCGAGAGCGAGCAGGCGCTGCCACAGCGGCGCGTCGGCCTGATCGATCGCGACCGCTACCGGAGTCTGCAGTCCTTCCAGGGGATCGATGCCGCCAGCCAGCGATAGCCGATAGAGCACCTGCGTCGCATCCGTGCGCAACCCCGGCGCACCCGAGAGCGTTCCCGCGAAGCGGGGGCCGAGGATCGCGACGCCGCCCGGTTTCACCTTCAGCACGCCGCCTTCCCAACGCGCGCGCATCCAGCCGCCTTCAGGTTTCAGCACGACATACTCGCTCGAGCCGGCCACCGTATACGGCAGCGGATGCCCGAGGGTAAGGCGCACGATGCGCATGATCGGGATGCGCACCTGCGCGCGCGCCACGCGCTTCGCCAGCTCGAGTTCCGCCGCAGGACCGACGGCAGACGTCGTCCGTCCGGCCGCCACGGTCTTAGGGTTTTCCTGGGGGCGACGCGGGTTTCACCACGCGGACATAGACCACGGTGATGGATGCGGGCTTGGTGTGGATGTCGATCGCATCCTGGATTTCTGCGCGGGTATCGAAGGGCTGCAATGCCAGCACGAAGACGTTTGAGCGATCCGTGGGATTGATCGCGGGCAGGAATGTCCCCGTACGTGACACCGCATCGGTAATCGCGAAACCGCCCTGTTCGGGCAGGGTGATGGTCACGAGCTTCCGGTCCCGCTTCTCGCCGATCTCCCAGGTGAGCGTGGTCTGGTCCAGAGTCGGACCCGGGATATGCGCCACCATCTTCAAGACGATCGGCTGGTCCCCCGGTGGCGTGGTGGTCACCGTGATGGTCGCGACCTGATCGCCGACGAGGGGACCGAAACTGTAATCAGCGACCACCACCCCGCGCTCGCCTGGCTGGAAGGTGTCGTGGTCCATCGCGGCAGTCAGGCAAGCGCACGACGTCTTGGTCGCGATCGTCACCGGGCTCGGACCGGTGTTCTCGAAGCGGAAGGTCGCCGTCGCGCTGGTGTCGCCGAGCTTGGGCGACAGTTCGTGGGCCGTCGCATCGAAGGTCAGCTGGGCGGCGGAGGCGAGAGTCGCGGCGATCATGAGGAGCAGGAGGGCGCGCATGCCTGTCAGCCTATCCTCGCAGCTCCCGTGGCACGGGGATTCGGCTTTTTGCTCAGGGGCTGTCGCCCCTACGGCCTTCGGCCTACCCCCGGGCTTTGTCGCGGCTCGATCAGGACTGCGGGGCAGTCCTGATCGTGGCGGCATCGCCTGCGGCGATTGTATGCCGCCACCGCCGCTCGGCGCCCGCTGTTTGTGCAGGGGCTGTCGCCCCTACGGCCTCACGGCCTACCCCCGGGCTTTGTCGCGGCTCGATGTCGTCGGGTGCCTCCGACATCGTGGCGGCATCGGCTACGCCGATTTTATGCCGCCAGCGCCGCTCGGCGCCCGAAGTGGAATGCAGGGGAATCTGCTCTATCTGCCATCCGCCATCGCTCCCAGCTGACAGCTGGGAGCGGATGACTATCCCTTTACCCGTCTTCGCCTTCCTCGCCGGCCGGATCCCCTTCCACCGTATTCGCGAGGTGCAGTTGCTCCTGCTGTTGCCACTGGCGCTCCACTGCCGCGAGCACGGCGAACAGGAAGGCGGGCACCAGCACGACCTTGATCCAGAAGTGCCATGCGAGCGGGAATGCGGCGATGAACAGGCCGAGCAGCACCACGGCGAGGACGATCGCGACGATCATGCCCTGTTTGCAACGCCGTGAGAGGCGCAGGTGGTAGGCGCGGTTCGGCTTGAGCGGTTTGCGCA
>JACCZE010000048.1 GCA_013696105.1 Planctomycetota bacterium
ACCACTCGTCCACCCGATCCGGACGTAACCGCACCACGAGGTGCAGGTGGTTGCTCATGATGGAATAGGTCACCAGATCAATGCCGAAATGAGATATCGTGTCTGCGATACTCGCTGCAAGCCAGCCGCGGCGATGCTCCCGACCGTCACCGAAGAGGAATGTCCGACGGGCACAGCGGGTGATGACGTGGTACGTGCCACGACTGCCGTGTGGAAGGGTTACGCCGCGAGCGAATACCATATGCGTGATGGTATACAGGGAGAGGAGATGTCAAACAAAGTGTGTGTCCATTGTTGTCCATTGTTGTCCGGCAGCCAGGTGAAATCGTAGTGGCGCACCGGCCCGGCGAAGAGCCGGGCGAACAGCTCCATCATCGCTCCGTCGTACAGCACCTTGGCCAGTTCCGGGCTACGCATCGCGAGATCCGGACGGAAGCCAGACGCGCCCGCGCGCGGAATGCCCTCTTCGACCGCGTACTCCGGATCGAGCGCTCCGGCCTCGGCCAGACGACGCAAGAGGTCCGCCCGAGCGGCGAGCACCTGATCGCGATCGAGCGCGCCCGGAAGGTACAGATAGCCGTCGTCCTCCATCCGCGCTTGCAGCTCGCTGTCACTGGCCTGCGCCGCGCTGGACCGGAGACCGCCGAAGCGCTCCGCTGCCGCGTCGAGCTCGATTCCGCACGAGCTGAGCACGGGGATGGAGTCGGTGGTCGATGATGCGATGGCCATGACGGAACTCCGGAACAATGGCGATGATGGCGACGATCACCTCGCGCCGAGGGCGGCGAGGCGGCGCTCGTCCGGCCAATCGCTGACCCACGCCGCATTCTCGACGAAGAGCTCGTCGACCATCGCCTCGATCTGCGGCAGTGTGCAGATCGCTGCGGTCAACGGATCAGCCTGGATGGCTTCCCGCACCATGCGCCGACTCTTGCGCTTCACCCCTTGCAGCGCCATGTCATGGACATGGATGTGCGGCGTCATCACCGCGGCGAGCTTGGTCGGGATGCGACCCATGCGGCACGGGAACACGCCGTTGCCGTCGACGTGGCATGGCACCTCGACCACTGATCCGCGCGGCAGGTTCTCGATCAGGTCGTCATTGCGCACGTTGCCATAGAAGAAGCCGGGTTCGCCGGACTCGAGGCTGTTGATGATGCCGGATCCGTATTCGTGGCCGCGTTCGTAGTGAATCGGCTTGGCGCCTGAGATCTGCTCCTCGATCTGCCGGCGGCGGACCTCGTTGCCTGTGGAGTCGACGCGATACCCCCACATGGTCTCCGAGTGGTAGCGGTCGGCGGTGGCCTGGTCCTTGCGGAACCACGGATAATACTCGCTCTGATGTTCGGTGCCCTCGGCGGGCCAGTAGCCGAGGTAGCGCAGCAGCTCGAAGCGCACCGCCTCGCGCGGATGCTCCGCGAGAATGCGCTCCTGGGCGGCGAGGAGCTCGGGATAGAGGTCGCGCCCTTGGTGCTCGAGCGTCAGGTAGAAGTTGATGTGGTTGATGCCCGCGGCGGTGTAGCGGACTTCATCGGGTGGGATGCCGAGCCATCCCGCGATGCCGCGGTAGCAGCCCTGGATGCTGTGGCAGAGGCCGACGGCGCGCTCGTGACCGGCGTCGATGAGGGTCCAGGTGTTCATCGCCATCGGGTTGGCGTAATTCAGCACCCATGCCTTCGGTGCCAGCTCCCGCAGGTCCCGGGCCAGCTCCCAATACACCGGCGCACTGCGCACCAGGCGAAAGACGCCGCCGGGCCCGATGGTGTCGCCGACCGTCGGCAGCACTCCGTACTTCATCGGGATCTCGCTGTCCGAGCGGTAGTGCTTCAGCCCCCCGACCATGATGGTGACCACCACGTAATCGGCGCCGAGCACCGCTTCGCGCTGATTCACCGTGGTCTCGACCGAGGCGGGAAGGCGCAGATCAGCGATGAGGCGCTCGACGATGCGTTTGGCGTTGACCAGCCGCTCGGGGTCGACATCCATCAGACAGATGCGGCTGCCGCGCAGCGCATCATAGGTGAAGATATCCTTCACCAGCTCGCTGACGAATTTGGCGCTACCGCCGCCGATGAAGGTGATTTTGGGCATCTGCATGTCTCCGGGTGAATTGTGGTAATGTGAGGTACAGGATCAGCTAGACCTCAGGGGCTATCGCTGAACACCACGGTATTCACCACTCCCCTGATCTACCATAGCAACGACGTGATTTTTATAGTATCTTTGTGATATGACCTCGCTGATCTTTCCGCATGCGCCCTGGACCCGCACCGACGAGCCGCTGCTGTGGCTCAGTGGATTCGGGCATGAGGTGGTGACGCCCGCCACCGGCTACTTCCACGACTCGCGCAAACGCCCCGACCCGCACCTCTGCCTGACCCTGTCCCTCGCGGGCGAAGGCTTCTACGAGCGTCGCGGCGTGTCGACGCGGCTGGGTCCCGGCATGGCCTTTTTCGACGCCATGCCCGGCGACTTCCGCTACGGCTACCCGCTCGCCGCGACCGCGGACTTCGAATTCGTGTGGATCGACCTCGTCGGCCCCGCAGCCGAGGTGCTGTGGCGCCGCGTCATCGACCGCGCCGGCCCGGTGTTCGACCTCGGCGCCGACAATCCGGTCGCGCCATTGATGCGATCGATCGTCCACCAACTCGCCGCGGGTCTGATGCAGGACCGGTACCAGATGTCGGCGCGTGTCTACGAAGTGCTGATGGTGATGCTGTCGGTGCTCGATCGGGCCCGGCTGACAACGTCCCCGCTGGTGCGGCGCGCCGTGCAGGCGATCCACGAACGCGGTCTGCGCGCGGGCACCGACATCGGTCTGATCGCCACGCAGCTCGGCTGCGCGCGCGAGCATCTGACGCGGGCCTTCGCGGCCGCCATCGGAGTCTCTCCCGGCACCTACCTCCTCCAGCACCGCCTGCGCCGCGCGCAGGCCGAGCTTGCCGCCTCGCGCGATGGGCTCGAGGCGATCGCCCGACGCTGCGGTTTTTCCGGAGCCAACTATTTCTGCCGAGTCTTCCGTGAGAAGATCGGCATCACGCCGCAGGACTTCCGTTCGCGCCCCTGGGTGATCAAGACCGGCAGCGTGGATCAGGATGCCGATGGGCCTGACCGGGCCAAGTGACCCGGACCGATCTGCCGGGGCTCACCCAGAGAACGACGGCGGATGCACGCCGATCAGGCGCCGGGCGGCCTCCGAGGACGACGCTTCCTCGTGGAAGCTAGGACGAGGCAACGCAGCAGCTGACAACCGAAGTCAGCCCCGGTGTCGGTGTCGCGATCCGCGTATGATGCGAATCCATCGGATATGATTCCCTGGCTCCGGCAGTTGGGGCCCGATGCAAGTATCAACGCCCGAACCTTTACGGGTTCGGGTTCGTTAACCTCGTGAAGGTTCGGGTTCGTTGACCTACGGAGATCAATCCTCCGGATCTATGGACGGGTCATTGATCGCCTGGAGATCGGCAAAGGCTTCCTGCGTTTTACGGGTCTTGAGTTCCAGATTCGCCCGCTAACAGATTCTTCCCAACCTGCCATTCCAACGATCCGCTGCCATCCGGATTGCGCGTTTGCCGTCGGTGAGTCCG
>JACCZE010000049.1 GCA_013696105.1 Planctomycetota bacterium
AACAGCTTTCCGCAGTCGTCGCGGTGCGTCGACTGCCACAGGCCCATGCCGTTGTCTGCGGCCAGCACCGGCAGGCCGCGGTCGATGCGATCCCACGAGCAGGCGTCGAACTCGAGCTGGTCGATCAGCGGGCTGCCCTGGCCGTAGGTGTGGCTGGGGCGGATGATGGTGACCTGGAACGCGCGGTCGCGCTGCGCGCGCAGGAAGATCTCCTCGCAAGCGACCTTGCCGCGGCCATAAGCGCTGATCGGCTCGAGGGGCCAGGTTTCGTCGATCAGCACCTGGGGCGGCAGCTTCACGCCGTAGACGCAGACGGTGGAGCAGAAGACGAGGTGCGCGCAGCGCCCGGAGAAGGCGCGCACGGTCGACTCCGCCTGCTCGGGCCGGAAGCAGATCATGTCGATCACCGCATCGAAGGTCCTGTCAGCGAAGGCGCGTTCGAACGCCGCCAGGTCGCTGCGGTCGCCGCGCACGTGCTCGACTCCGTCTGGTACCGTGCTCTCACGCGCACCGCGATTATACATCGTCACCTGCGCGCCGCGCGCGAGCAGGTGCGTGACGATCCCGACGCTGATCAATCCCGTGCCACCGATGACCAGGACGCGCACGCTCATCCCGCCACCGTCAGCGAGGCGAATCGCACGGCGCGCGGCCCATGATACGATCCGATGGTGACGGTTTCGCGGCTGAAGCGCGCATCGGCCAGCGCCTGGGTGATGACGCCGGTGACGCTGCCACCCTTCACGGCCGTGCGGGTGCCATCGGCGTGATGCCGGTACGCCAGCCGGATCTCGCCGCTGAAGGCGCCGGTGTCGGATCGGGGATGGAACTCGCTGAAGCGCACGACCTCGAGCACATCGCCGGATAGCAGATCCTGCAGCGGCGTCGACCCCGGCTTGGCGGCGAGGGTGCCGCGATCGCCCGCCGGCTCGTTGCCGAGGAAACGCATCCAGCGCGCGCTGCCGCACACGCCGATGAGGCGGTCGTCGACCACGAGCTCTTGCCGGGTCGGCGCGTAGCCGTGATCGTCGAACTGGTAGGCACCCAGGCTCGGCACCGCGGGATCACTGGCGAGCGCGAGCGGGTCGCCCGCGCGGCGCGTCAGCACCGGCTGGCCGAGGACGAAGGCGTTGATCTTGCGTGCGTGCACCGCCGCATCGGCGTGATGCGCGTAATAGCCGAGCAGTTCGGCGACGTAGTCGTCCGCGATGACCACCGGCATCGCGCCGGTCGGCGAGGGCGTGGCGATGGCCCCGTCGCGCGCGCAGCGCGCCGCGTGGGCGACACGCTCGGCCAGGCGCAGATCGTCGAGCGAGGACCCTTCGCACTTGTCGTAGAACTCGACCTCCTCGCCACCGTCGGGACGGTGCAACAGCACGAACTCCACGAACACGCGGCTCCGACGATCGCTCAGGTCGAGACCGCGATGGTTGACCAGCCGCCGCTCGGAGCGCGTGACGAACACTTCCAACGTGCTCGGACGCACCCAGGGGCAGGCGCCCACCGCGTCGGTATAGCTGCGGCAGAGCCGGTCGACCGCGACGGTCGGATCCTGGATGATCGCTGCATCGGCCAGCGCCGCCGGCGATGTCGGCTGGACGGCGACCCCGCGTTCGCCGGGCGCAGGCAGCTGGAATGCGGGATTGGCGGCGGAAGCGGCCGCGGTGACGGCGGTGTCCAAACGTTCGGACACGGTCGCCGCATCGTCGCCCGCACCGACGGTGAACGATGCCTCGCCCTGCTGACTGCCCGCGGCCGAATCCCGGGCCGCGAGCGCGAGCCACACCTGCCAGCGCGTGGCGGCGGCTTCGCGGTCGCTCTCGATGACGAGGAAGGTGAGGTAGCGCTCGCAGCGGGTCGACCTGCTCTGAGTGACCTGCCATTGCGCCACTTTGGGGTGCGCGCGCAAAGCGGCGGTGATGGCCGCGAGATCCAGGGCCGAGCGCGCGGGCGCGGTGCGTGCGGATGCGCTCATGCGATCACCGCCTTGAGCTTCAGCGCCGGGCCGCCATCGGTGACCTTCACCCACTCCTTGTAGCCCTTGCCGCACATTCCCAGCGAGGCCTCGACCACGTCGCGGCCGACCATGGAGACCGAGTGCAGCAGCTTCGGCACCGAGCCGGTGACGACGACCGGGGAATAGAC
>JACCZE010000080.1 GCA_013696105.1 Planctomycetota bacterium
CCCTTCCGGGATCAGCCGCAGCAGCTGCTCGGTGACGGTGCCGCGGGTCTCGGGGGTGAGCGGGGCGACGCAGGCGATGATCTCGTTGCCGGCGTAGAGCTCCTCGACGGAGGCGCAGCGCTTCACGCCGCGGCTGGTGAACGCCTCATCGGGATCGAACGGGCCATAGGCCGAGATCGAGCAGCCGAACGGCGCGAGCAGCTTCACCAGCTCGCGCGCCACGTTCCCGAAGCCATGCATGCCGACCCGACGCTCGAACAGCGAGCGGCTGGCCTCCGACGTCCGCTCCCACGCGCGCCTGACGTGGATCGCGTCCTGGTGCGCGGCGATCAGACGCAGGCAGCAGAGGATGTGCACGAGGGTGTGCTCGGCCACCGTGCGCGAAATCACCGATCCCCAGTTCGACACCAGCAGCCCATCGACGATCGCTTCACGCGGCACGATGTGCCGCACCGTGCCGCAGGCATGGCAGAGGTAGCGCAACTCGGGCGCACGCTTGCGGACATCCACCGGCACCTTCGGCGTGCTCCACGCCGTGAGCAGCACCGGGGCCCCGGTCTCCTGCAGCTTCGCGACCAGGCCATCGACTCCGATCGTGGCGTCGCACCGCACCATCTCGATGGTCGGGTCCCACTGCGCCATCGCCGGATCGAGGAACCAGGCGAATTCCTCGGGCGCCATGCAGGCGAGGACGCGGCGGGGCGTGGTCATCGTTCGGTTCCTTGGGCGGCGCGCAGCCACCCGGTGAAGAGGCTGATATCGGCGGCGGTCTGATCGGCCACCTGATCGAAGTCGAGATCGCGGAAACTGGCGCTGCCCTGGTATTCGCTGTGGAACGAGACCGGCCCATCGAAATGGACCCGGGCCAACACGGAGAGCACCGCGGGCCATGGGGTGTTGCCGTCAGCGAGCGGGCAGAACTGCACGGAATTCGCGCGCCCTCCCGCGTACCCTCCCTTGCCGGGCACCCAGTGGAAATCCTTGACCGCGAGCATCGATACGCGTTGGGCGACGAGATCCAGGGCCATCAGCCAGCCCTGGCTGCCGCCTTCGATCACGGCGTGGCAGGGATCGAGGTAGATGCCGATATCGCTGCGATCGATCCCATCGAGTGCGGAATCCGCATCGGCGAGATTGGCGCCGAAGTAATCGTCTGAATGGTTGTGGAAGCCGCCATGCACACCGAGCGCACGATTCATCGCGGCGATGTCCTTCAGGCGCGCGGCCACCTCACGCCGCTGGTCCCTGAGCGAACCGAATCCGCGATACATGAAGTAGCCGAGCTTGTAGGTGCGGATGCCCAGCCGCGCCGCGGTGCGCAGGATGCGCTCGCTCGCCGCATCTGCCTCGGTGATGCCGGTGGTCAGCATGCCGATGCGCACGCCGTGCGTCGCGAGAGCGGATTGCGCTGCGGGCAGGTCATCCTCGGCGCGCTCCGAGTCGACGTGTCCCTTGGGCCGCACCGTGAGGTCGACCGCTCCGACGCCGATGCGGTGGAGGCGCGCACCGATCGCCGAGCATACCTCCGCGACCGGACCGGCGGCGGCGATGTGCTTGCTGAACACCATCGAACGCTTGGCGTCGATCGCCATTCAGCGCTCGATCCGCGAGGTGAAGGCGGTGCGTTTGCCGCCGAGATCGATCGAGCCACCCACGCTGCCGGTGAGGAACGAGATGGTCGCGTCGCCGATCGTCAGGGTGACGCGATCGCCGGCGACGGTCGCCGACCCGCGCGGAACCTGCGGCACGCTGGCGTCGGTGGCGGTCAGCACGTGCAGGAAATAGTCGACGGCAGCCGGCTGCGATGGGGATACCTCGATGCGGCACTCGGCGCATGGCCCATAGGTCGCGCGGGGCGGATAGTGGCCGCCGCCGTAGCGATAGAGCTCGTCCCCCTGATGCAGAGTCACGCTCGCCGAGGCCGGCAGCACGGTCTGCACGTGCAGACGACCCTTGCCGTTGTCGATGACCAGGTGCGGAGCGGTCCCGGTCGGGGGCTTGGCCGCCTGCAGCAGCCAGGTCTTCTTGAATGCAGGATCCTTGGCTTTGACGCGATCGAAGATGACGAAGGTGCCTGGGCGGATGTACACGATCTGGCGGGTGAACCACTCGAGCTTCTTCGCCGAGTACGAGCGCGTGCAGTCGCCCGCGGTGTACATGAACGCGCCCGCATCCTGGAAGGCCAGGAGCTCGGCGATGTCGCCGAGCTCGGGATGCGCGCGCCAGGCATCGGCATCCATGGCATCGCCGTTGTGGCGGAAGTGCGTACCCGGCCACGGATAGGCCTGTCCGCCATCGTTGCCCATCGGTCCGGTGAAGGCGCGCACGTGCGAAAAGATCTCGGATGGATCGTGGACGAGCACGCTGTTGTGGGCGATGGTGCGCAGGTAGTAATTGCTGTCGTGCGGACCGCTGAAATCGACGTAGTGCCCGCCTTCAGACGCCAGCTCGTCGTGTTTGTAGATGTAGAAATGTCCGACATCGAGATGCTGGTGCGCGGTGAAGCGCTTGCCGCACTTGAAGAAGAAATAGGTCGCGTCCTCCTTCCATGAGGATCGCGCGTAAACGTAGCCTGGTCCGGGGCTGACGTGCGACAGCCGGAAACGCTCCAGGTCGCCCTGCTTCACCGCCGGGTCGAACCACAGCAGCTCGCGCCACGCGTTCTCGTCGGCGCCGACATGCGGGGTCAGGTTCAGGAAGGAGTTGATGGCCTGGTGATCGGAATCGTCGCGATAATGGGCGACGAGCATGCGGTTCGCGGTCAGGGCGCTGTCGCGTTCGACCTTGAAGAAGCGGCCGCGGCCGTCCCCGACGCAGATCGGACGGCGGGAGCCGCGCTCGCGGACGCCGGGGTACTGCTCGAACGCCGACGCGATGGCGCGGCTGGCGTAGAATTCCGGCGCCGCCGCGAGGTAATCGGCGCCGGTGCAGCGGCGCATGGCTTCGCACGCGAACAGCCAATCCTGCATGTAGTAATTGACGTAGAAGCCCTCGGCGTAGCCGCCGCCATCGCCCGCGAGCTTCAGGGCATCGACGCACAGGGTACGGAACTCGCGATCGATGTTGTAGAGCATGAACAGCTCTTTTTCGGTCTCGTACATCACCGCGAGCAGCGCGACGATGAACCCGGCGTTCTTGTATCCCCACCAGCCGTCGTGGAACGGCGACATCTCCTCGTCGACGTTGTTGTCGCGGCAGGCGATCAGGAACGTGTGGTAGCGCTTGCGCTCCTCCTCGGTCCAGTGCTCGTGGCAGAGATCGTAGACGACTCCGCACACCCCGCAGTCGTGCCCGAACGGCACATGGCCGATCGGCAGCGGCTTGTCGAGGTAGTGCTGCTTCACCAGCTCGATGGCCGTGCGCCCCGCTGAACGGTCCTCTTCGATGGCGCACACCAGCGATAGCGACATCAGCTTGCTGGTGACGCTGATCTGGGCTCCGAAATCGGCATTGGGATCGCCCGGATGAGGGCCGTTGGTGATATCGCGAGCTGAGATCTCCTTGGTGCGCCGGTAGGCGTCGGGGCGCTCCTTGGCCAGGGCCTGCAGGCGCGAGCGCGGACCGAGCAGGCGTGGATGCTCGCGCGGCACGTGGCGGGTCGCCAGCGACGAGAACAGGGTGTTGCCCATGCTGGTGTGGTGGGCAGGGCCTGCAGGTATGGTCATGGAGATCCCGATCGGTGGCGCGGAGGGATGGTTGCACGTCGGGACGCAAACTCAACCGCGCTGAGCTCGTGAACCCGATTTTCGCCCCTTGCCCGCTGTGAGCGCATCGCTGCAATGCTGCGCGCCGCACCACCCGGCGAAGGACGCACATGGCCAAACCGACCTCTCGCCATCGACCCCATGTCGCCGTCATCGGCGCGGGCGACATCTCGCAAGGGTACCACCTGCCCAGTCTCCAGCACCTGGCCGCCACGGGCCGCTGCACCTTCGCGGCCATCTGCGACCTGGATGCCAAGCTCGCTGCCGCGATGGCCAGGAAGTTCGGCGCGCAGCGCTCCTACACCGACTACGTCGAGATGCTGCGGACGGAGAAGCCCGACGGCGTGGTGGTGATCACGCCCATTCCGGTGACCGCGCGCGTTGCCGGATCGGTCATGCGCATGGGCTTTCCCGTGCTGCTCGAGAAGCCGCCCGGAGGCTCGTCGAAGGAATGCCGACAGCTGATCCGCGCCGCCGAGGAGAGCGGCATGCCCAACTGCGTCTCCTTCAATCGGCGCTTCTGTCCGGTGCTGGTCCAGGGTCACGACGAGATGGCCAAGCGCGGACCGGTGAAAGGCGCTTCGGCGCGCATGTTCCGCCTCGATCGCACCGACGAGGAGTTCTTCTTCGGGACCGGCATCCACAGCCTCGACACGCTGCGCTACCTCGGCGGCGACATCGTCTCGGTCGAGACCGAACGCCGGGTGGTGCGCGCCGGCGAGCGTCCGACGTTCTCGCTGATCCTCGGTTACGCCAATGGCGGCGTCGGGACGCTGACCATCCGACCGCAGGCCGGCATCCAGCTGGAACGCTACGAGGTCTTCGGCGAGCAGAGCATGGCGATCATCCACGCCGGCGTGGGCTGGCTGATCGACAAGCCAGGGTCGTGCGAGGTGTACAGCGCCGGCAAGCCCGTGCGCCTGCCCGATCCCCTCAAACCCTACCGCGCATTCACCGGCAAGCTCTACGACGCGGCGACCGGCGGCTTCTATGGTTCGGAAGCCAACTTCGTCGAGTCCCTGCGGACCGGCAACGCGCTCTCCCCCGACCTCGCGGAGAGCCTGCAATCGGTTGAGATCGCCGAAGCGGTGCAGGCGGGTCGCAGCTGGAAGGCGCGCAGCCGGTGAACGTCCGACGTCCGGAGTCCGACGTCAGACGTCGAGACATCGAAACGACGTAATCGATCTGGGCTCGGGTCGGCAGGTGGTGGTGAATGGCGTCCGACTTGCCCATCGGTCCCCGAGGGGATCATCGCAAGACCGGAGCAACCATGCGTGACGTCGCCTTCGCCGATCAGCGGACCGCAACCGACGAGGAATTCCTCGCGCATCTGCGCCTGCCCGGAGTGCACGGCAAGCGCTTGAAGAGCGCGATCAGGAGCGGGAATCGCGCCGCGCTCGCGGGCGCGGTCGCGGATCACTTCCGCACGCGTACGGGGCCGCGCTGGCCGTTCTACATGCACGGCTCGCCGTGGATGGAGATCAATGGCCGCGGCAACGCGCTCGACAAGGCCAAGGCGCTGCTGGCGAACCGTTTCCGCAGTTCGTGGCCGCCCTACCAGGAGGAGGATCTCTCGACGCCCGCAGGCGGAATCGACTGGCAGAAGGGACAGGACCGGCTCCATGGCTCGGTGTCGCGCAATGTGATGATCGTCGAGCTGTCGACCGCCTTCTCGCTGACCGGTGACGCCGCGTACCTGCGGAAGGCACGAGACATCCTGCGTTCGTTCGTCGACAGCAACCCCTTCGTTCTCGAAGAGGGATTCTTCGAAGACCACGACCGGTATTTCGGCGGGGGCGTCAACAATGCCGGCGACGTCTTCCTGCGCTCGAAGCGCTGGCTCGACCTGATGCACTGCGGCGCGCTCCACGTGCCTGGCATCTTCATCGACGAAGACGTGTTCTGGCTGGTCAAGCAGCTGTGGTTCTACGCCATGCAGTATTATCGGCTGGTCGGCGATCCGCTGCGACGAGACAACCACCACCTCACGGATCATGGCGGCGCGGCGCTCTTCTATGGGGTGATGTTCCCGGAATTCACCGTTGCGCGTGCGCTGCGTGCAGAAGGCGTGCGCGTGGTGCGCCACCATGTCGCGGCGAACCTGCTCGACGACGGCTGCTACGCCGAGCACTGCACCAAGTACCTCTACCACATCACCTACATGCTTGGCCAACCCGTGGCGCTGGCGAAGGCCAACGGCATCCCGCTCTTGAGCGCGAAGCAGGAGCGGCTGTATGCGCGTTGGATGGAATTCTTCGCCCACTCCTGCAAACCAGACGGCATCCAGGTCGAATTCGGCGACGAGTTCGGGGGATCCCTCGCGCAGCTGTTCTGCATCAACGCCACGCCCGTGATGTCGCCCCGGCTGGCGGCGATGGCGCGCGCCCTGGGCTACGAGCCGGGGAAGCTGTCCTACCAGACGCCCGCCGAACTGGCCCGGCGCTTCGCGCGCTGGGAGCCGGGAACGCCCACCGGCATCGGCCTCTCGCCATGGTTCACCCATGGACGCCAGGCTGCCAAGCCCGCGCAGAAGGCACTGCCAGGGTCGACCGTGCGCTATCCGAAGAGCGGATTCAGCTTCTTCCGCAGCGATTGGACGCCCGACGCGGATTACCTCGCGGTGTCGCATTACGCTGATTCCCTCCCCCATTCGCATACCCACTGGGACATGCTGTCGTTCGTGCTGCACACCCGAGGGCAGACGCTCTTCGGCGACCCCGCGACCTGGCTGTACACCGACCAGCGCACCGTCGATGCCGACACCGCGCGCGAGAACCGCGGCTATCTGTACAGCGTCGATGCCCACAGCTGCCTGGTGATGAACGACGACACGCTCAAGCCGCTGAAGGCCCTGGGCCACGGTTGCTCGTGGGGCGGCTACCCACCGAAGCACGGGACCGGGATCATCGAGACGGGTGGACAGATCGAGGTCAACGAACTCTGGCACGACGCTTATGCGCCGACGCGACATCGCCGCTTCGTCGTCCATATCCGCGACATCGGCTTCGCGTTCGTCGACATCCTCGGCCGTCAAGGACTCGACCTGCGCCCGCATCAGTACTCGCAGCGATTTCATTGCGAAGGTGACGTCACTCTCTCGACGACCGCCCCCGCGCCCGGTGACGCCCTGCGCGCCTCGCGCGCAGGAGCATCGGCGCTGATCCTGCCCGGAGCCGAGGCCACGACCGCGTGGAAGACCTGGCAGGACCGCCGCCTCGATGGACTGTACGGGGTCCCGGCGTCGACCGTCCGTGGCGGACCGTGGGTCGCGGAGCTGACCCGCCGCATCCAGGGCCCCTCGGTCTTCACCACCTTCCTGCTGACCCGCGGAGTGACGGCGGAGGCATCTCCGCGCGCACGCTACCTCGGGAACAAGCCCGCCATCTGGGAATTCCAACAGCACGAGGGATTCAGCGCCAACGTCGTGGACCTGGGCGAGCACGGCCGGCTGCTGATCGCCAGCTGCCCCTATCAGGCGAACCTCGAGCACGCCGAGTTCGCGACCGATGCCGAGCTCGCGGTCGCGCTGATCGACACCCGCGGCAAGAGCATCGCCTGGGCGATGGCCCGCGGCTCCCGGTTGAGCGTGGGCGACAAGCGCCTCGCATCGGGACGACGACGCGAGTGGCAGGCGCGTTGAGGTACCGGTGATCGGTCGGGGCGTCGCGCTCCAGTGGCGGCTGTGGCGGTCGGCACTCAACGTGCTCCGACGCTTCATCCGCGAACAGCGCCTGCGCTGCCTCGCCGTGGCCGTCGTCGTCGCGGTGATGTGGGCGCTGGTGGCAGCGCTGGTGCTTGGATTGCTGGCCTTCCTGGGCCAGCCCGAATATGCCGCACTCAAGGACCGGCTGGTCGAAAGCCTGCTCGCGCTGTTCTTCTTCGCCCTCTTCTTCCTGGTCGCGTTCTCCGATGCGGTGCTGGTGTGGTCGGCGCTCTTCCGCACGCGCTCTGCGGTGTTCCACGCCTCGCTCCCGGTGACCGACTCATCGATCTTCTGGGCCAGTTATCTCGAAGGCGGCTTCTGGGCCAGTTGGGCGGTGCTGGCCCTGGCCGTTCCCCTGGTGCTGGCGCTGGCGACCCAGGCCGTCCATCCGCTGGGGTATGCGCTGGGATCCACCCTGGCGATGCTCGCCTTCGTCGCGTGCTGCATGTCGACCGGATCGGTGCTGGCGTTGGCGATGGCGCGATTGCTCCCGGTGCTGCGCCGACATGCACGCCTCGTCCTCGCCATCGGGGCGGCCGCGCTCGCGGGACTCGCCTGGCTGGTTCTCGCGACCTATGCGGGCGATGCCGCCGGTCGGGTGATCGGCGATGTGGTCGGCCGATTGCGCTTCGCAGAGAATCCGTTCCTTCCCCCGGCTTGGGCGCAGCAGGCGATGATCGCCTCGCTCTCTGGCCGTTGGCGGGATGCCGCCTACTTCATCGCGCTGTTGGCGACCTGCGCCGGCGCGCTGGCGGTGGCGGCCGAGTGGATCGCCGGGCGACGATTCCGCGCGGATCTCGACGCGCTCGCCGGGCGACTCGAAACGCGGGATCGCACGGCCAGCCGCCCCTGGCGCCTGCTGCCGCTGATTCCCACCGATCTGTCGCTGCTGGTGGCCAAGGATCTGCGGCTGTTCCTGCGCGATCCTGCGCAGCTCATGCAGTTCAGCATGTTCTTCGGCATGCTCGCCTTCTACATGCTCATGCTCCCGCGCCTGGGTCACGCCTTCCGCGAACACGACTGGTGGCGTCCAGCGGTATCGCTCTTGAACCTGACCGCGGTGGCCATGGCGCTGGCGACCTTCACCGGGCGCTTCGTCTATCCCATGCTCAGCCTGGAAGGTCGGCGGCTCTGGATCTTGGCGCTCGCACCGTGGCCGCGCGAACGGGTGGTCACGGCCAAGCTCGCTTTCGCGCTGCTGGTCGGCATGCCGGTGAGCGTAGGACTGGTGGCCATGTCCGGCATCCTGCTCGAACTCTCGACCGCGATCATCTCCTATCAGGTGCTGGTGATCGCCAGCATGGCGGTCGGACTGTCAGCCTGCGCATTGGGATTGGGCGCGCGCTTGGCCGATTACGCCGAGGACAATCCGGCGAAGCTCGTCGCCGGATACGGCGGCACGGTCAACCTGCTGGCCAGCCTGGTCTACACCGGGCTGCTGATCCTCGGCGCGGCCGTGCCGCTGATCGCCCACCAGAGCCGACTGTCCTGGCTCGTCGGCATCGTCTGGACGTTGGGCATTTCGGCTGCATGGACCACGGTAGCCATGCGCGTGGCCTGGAGCTGGTTCGGTCGGCTCGACGGGACGCGCCATTCCTGAGGCACTCGCGCTTCCCCGTCGGTTCCATGGGCGTACGACAAGCCCATGGCGATCGCCCCCTGCCGCTGGAATCGCTTCCTGATCCTGCTGATCGCCTGGTCGGCCGCTGTGGCATGGTCCGCCGATCCCACCACCACCGACAACCCCGCGGCCAAGCCCGCCAATACCGTTCGCGTCGAGGTCGACTCCGAACTCCTGAAACTGACAGAGCCACAGCGGCAGAAGGCCCTGGCCGAATTGATCGCGCCGACGGCGGTGCGCTACTCGGGTGGCAAGATGCGTCTCGCCGATGCCGTGGCGCTGCTCACCGCCTCCGGGAATGCGACGGCTCTGGATGCCAGCGTCGACACCCAGCGCGAAGCAGTCCTTCCCGCGCTGGTCGGCACCTATTGGGACGCCGTGAGCGCCGTCTGCGACACCTTCGAGCTCGACATCAAAGCGGGGATCCCGCGCGGTGCCGCCCAGGCCAGGGCCGATCGCGCCATTGCGGTCCAGTGCGGAGCGCTCGAACTCCGGGATCGCCCCGCGGGACGTCGGGCGACCCTCGTGGCCAACGGCGCGGTCTTGGGGATCATCGACGCGTGCGAAGTCCGCCATACCGTCGGCGCCCGGCGCGAGCATGTGGCCGAACTGATCATGGCGCTGCGGCTGGAGCCGAAGATCGACCCCGACCGCATCGGCGGCGCCGCCATCAGGATCGGACGCATCGAGGACCTCGCCGGCCATGCACTGACACCCGAGCAGGACACCGGGAATGACAACGATTCCGCCGACCGCGTCCGCCTGCGCATGAAGGTCGGGCAGGACCTGTCCGGGCTGGCTGTCTCCGGAGACATCGAGCTGCTGCTGGTCGAACCCTGGCACATCAACGTTCCCCTGCGGCTGGGCGCGAGCGCTGCCATCGCATGCGGAGGCGCCACCCTGAACGTCAGCCTGGTCGATGCCGAGCACGTCGGCCTGAGTGGCAGCCAGGGGCCGATGCTCGAGCTGCTCTTCCCACGCGACAGCCAGCAGGTCGATCCGCGCATGCGCCTGATCACCGGCGGCAAGACGGTCCAGCATCGTGGCAGCGGTGGCAGCCAGACGGGATCGGGCCGTGTTCTGTTCTCGACCTACCATGCGCTCGCCGACGCACCGTACGACGTCTCGATCGCCGGAACGGCGAAGCTGAAGTCGACGCGGCTGGAGCTGAAAGTGCCGATCGATTTCGCGCGCATTCCTCCGGCCGCGCCGACGACCGACAGCGACGTCACCTTGTTCACTCCCAGCCGCATATCCTGGGCCGCGGGGAAGACGACGCTGCAGCAAGCGGTGAGCCGATTCTCGTCGACCGGCAATCAGGTCCTGCTGCAACTCGGCGCCAATGAACAGCAGGAACGCGACCTGACGGCATTCTCGGGAACCTTCTGGGAAGGCGTCCTCGCCGTATGCGCCGCCTTCGATGTCGCGATCATGCCACCGACCGCCCCGCCGATGGGCATTTCGACCGATGGGGACGGGTCCGCGGCCCTCGCCGGAGGACCGGTCAGCCTCGGGCCCAAGGGACCGTCCCCCGGCCGCCACCAGGCCAACGGTCCATTGCTGGTGGAAGTGGCGAACGTCACCGTGACCACGGCCCGCGGCATCCACGGCACCGCGCGTGAAGCCGAAGCGGTGTGCCACTTCCGTCTCGAACCCCGCGTCGACAGCGAATTGGTCGGGTCGTGCTCGGTAGCGGTCAACACCTTCGCGACCGACGATCGCGGCCGCACCGTCTCGACCGATGAACCACCGGCCAGTGCCGGCGAACCCAGCGTGCGCACCATCCGCAACATGCGCATGCAGGTGGTGATGGGCCGCATCAACCGGGTCTACAACGGTGACGACACCACGCCCCGGTACGACATCCCCCTGAGCGTGGGCGACCTGGCATCCGACGCCGCCTCGTTCCGCGCCACCGGTCAGGTGCGCCTATCCGTGCATCGCCAGGTCAAGGCCGAGGCCGCCTTGTCACCGGGAGTCAGCACGCTGCTCCCCTTCGGCGACGCATCTATCACCGCGACCCTGTACGATACCGCAACCGCCGAAGCCGCGGGCTTGCGTCAACCCGGCCTCGGCCTGATGGGACACGGCAACTTGAGCGAGAGCGGCATGCGCCTGATTCCGCCCTCGGGTGCTCAGATCACCACCAACGGCCATGGCAGCTGGGTCCACCATGGCCGCCAGGAGATGCTGTACTTCTACCCGATCACCGAAGAGGGGCAGTACCGGCTGGTGATCAACGACGTGGTGCACATCGCGGATGTGAAGCTCCCCTACACCGTCGAGATCGCCCTTCCCTGACCGGCAAGGCCGGCGATTCGCCGCTGGACGCCTCGGCTCGGGAGCGAAGACTTCCCCGCCGCGAGGCACCCGTGATCCAGGTCTTCAATACGCTGACCAGACGCAAGGAGCCGTTCACGCCCTTGGTCCCGGGCGAGGTCGGACTTTACGTCTGCGGTGTGACACCGTACGACGACTGCCACATCGGCCACCTGATGGGTCCGGTGCTGTTCGACGCCGTGGCGCGTTGGCTTCGCGCTCGCGGCAACCGCGTGCGCTTCGTCAACAACATCACTGACATCGACGACAAGATCATCAACCGCGCGAACGCCACCGGAGAATCCTGGCAGGACATCTCGCGGAGATACACGGATCAGTACTTCACCTTCCTCAAGCGCCTGCGCATCGCCACCGTCACTGATCACCCGCGCTGCACGGAATTCATCCCGCAGATGATCGCTTACATCAGCGATCTGATCGGACGCGACCGCGCCTACGTGGCCGCGGACGGCGTGTATTACGACGTGCAGAAGCAGGATGGCTACGGCAAGCTCAGCGGTCGGCGCCTCGACGAGATGATCTCGGGGTCGCGCGTCGAGCGCTCGTCTGGGCTCAGGCATCCAGCGGATTTCGCGCTGTGGAAGCTCGCGAAGGCTGGGGAGCCGAGCTGGGAGAGCCCCTGGGGAGCCGGTCGCCCCGGTTGGCACATCGAGTGCAGCGTGATGTCGCGCGAGACCCTCGGCGGCAGCTTCGACATCCATGGTGGCGGCGATGACCTGAAATTTCCGCACCATGAGAACGAGATCGCCCAGGGAGAGGCCCACGGCGACGCGTACGCGCGTTGCTGGATGCACAACGGTTTGATCCAATACGAGGGCGTCAAGGTCGGCAAGTCGGATCCACGCATGAAGGACCCGGCCTTCGCCGGGCGCTTCAAGGCGGGATTCCTGGTCGATACCTACGGTGCGGCGACCATCCGCTTCCTGATCCTGCAGGGCCATTACCGCCGACCGAACGAGTTCGCGGAAAAGGCGATCATCGCCGCGCGCACCGCGCTGGGCAGGCTCCATCGCCAACTCGGCGCGTCGCTCGATCAGGCTCCGACCGACTCCGGAGGCGAAGCCGAGGCGTTGGCCGCGGCGCTGGCGGCGAGCGTGCCTCCGTCGATCGCCGCCCACCGCGAGGCGTTCGTCGCGGCGATGGACGATGACTTCGGCACCGGCAGCGCCATCGCGTGCCTGTTCGGCATGGTCTCGGACATCCAGAAGCTGCCGGCCCAGGAAGCGGCTGCTTCGCTGCGATTGGTCAGGGATCTCGGCCGGCTCATCGGCATCTTCCAGCCCGGCGACGCGGCGGACACGACCTCCTCGGCAGAGGTCGCTCCGGCGAGCTTGTCGGACATCATGGCCCTGGTCCTGCATCTACGTCAGCATGCGCGCGCGCAGCGCGCCTTCGCCACCAGCGACCGCATCCGCGCCGCGCTGACGGAAGCGGGCGTCGCCGTGAAGGACGCCAAGGACGGCGCGACCTGGGAGATGACCGGCCCAGCAGAGACGGCGATGGCCCGGGTCATGGAACTGGTGATCGCCCTGCGTCAGCAGGCTCGCGCCGACAAGGATTTCGCAGCCTCGGACCGCATCCGCGACGCGCTCGCGGGTGCGGGCATCGCTCTCACGGATGGGCCAGCGGGCACCACCTGGGGAGCTGCGGCCAAAGGGTGATCGAAACGCTGGCTGGGTTGTCGGCCGTCGGCGCTGACCGCGTCGTCCGATATCCGCTAAGCGGCCGGTTCGCGGGACTTGAGCAGGAATGATGACGGCTGCGCGGTGCGCGCGGCCTCGGCAAGCTCAGGAGCCGCAGGGCCTGCGGCCTTGGATTCGGCGAGCGTCAGACCCTTCACCACGTGCTCTGGCACCGGCTTCAGGTCGCGCACCATGCGCAACCAGCTCTGGACCACGAGCAGGTAATAGCTGACGTCGATCTCGTACCAGCGGAAGCCTTGACGAGCCGTCGACTGGTAGTGGTGGTGGTTGTTGTGCCAGCCCTCGCCGAGCGTCAGCAGCGCGAGCAGGAAGTTGTTCTTGCTGGTGTCCGAGGTCTCGTATCGGCGCGTACCGAAGACGTGCGACAATGAGTTGATGGTGAAGGTCGCATGCGCGGTGAACACCGTCGAGATGACGAAGCCCCACACCAGCATCTGCGCGCCCGAGGTCTGGTAGCCCCAGTGCTGCAACGCCATGCCCAGGCCGAAGCACGCGAAGCCGAGGATCGTCGGCATCACGCAGTCGAAGCGGTCGAGCCAGACGAGCTCGGGGTATTTCGCGAGATCGGGCACGACCTCCATGTTCGAGCGGTAGTTGGTCTTGGTCAGGAACCACGCCATGTGGCTCCACCAGAAGCCGCGCTGCTTGGGCGAATGGATGTCCTCGGGCTCATCGGAGTACCGGTGGTGGTGGCGGTGGTGAGCGGCCCACCACAACGGACCGCGCTGGGCCGACGAGTTGCCGACCGAGGCCCAGAAAAATTGCCAGAAGCGGTTGGTCTTGAACGTGCGGTGCGAGAAGTAGCGGTGGTACCAGCCGGTGATCGCATGCATGCGCACGACATAGAGCGCGAAGGCGACGATCAGCGCCGGCCAGCTCCAGCCCACGAAGACGACGGCGAAGCACGCGAGATGCAGCAGGAAGAATGGGATGCAGCGTACCCAATCGATGCGGTCTGACGCCAGTTTGGCAGTCGCCGCGGCGGCGATCTGCTCATCGGTCACGGGCTCGGCCTGGGTCACCAGCTCGGCGCGGCCATCGTGGCTATCGATCGCGGCGATGCAGCGTCGGCGGAAATTTCCGAAAAAACGACGGACAGACGTCATGGCACCCCGTGCGGCTCGGGTGGGGAAACCACCCAGGTGGACGACAGCGATCGATCAGACCGCCGTGGCGCCCAGCGTGGGCCTGCGCCATCCTGGACAGCGTATGACGAAATCGACGATTTCCACCATTTGTCATCCACCGGCAACGTTCGAACCGGTAGCGACCAATGCATGCATGTCCCTGGAGCCCAGGGACAAGGGCCGAGAACCAAGGGGTGGGGTTCAGCTCAGGATGCGGCGCTGGGCGAGCAGGTCGACGACGCGTTCGACCACCTGGCCCTCGGGCTCGTCGCCGCGGATGCGCAGGTCGCAGGTCGCGGTGCTCGCACCCGTGGGGTCGACCTCGATGACCACGCTCGGCGTGTCGCCGATCAGGGCCTGGACCGCACCGTGGTCGGCCAAGCCGATCGCATTGGTGGTCGAGACCACCAGCATGCCGGCGTCGAGCAGGATGTGCACGACCTCGCCGAACCGGCGCACGAGTTCGGCCCGCGCCGTATCGACGGCCAGGTCGTGATCGACTCCGAGCAGCACGTTGGTGCCGTCGAGCATGTACGATTGCCGCCCGCCGGAGAACAGCGCCTTGTCGAGCATCCGCGCGTAGCGGACCTTGCCGACCCCGGCCTTGCCGACGAACATGATCAGCGCGGAGCGATGACGATACTTCGCGGCGCGCTCGTTGGGAGTGACGCCACCCTTGACCCAGTTGAAGTCGCGCAGGCGCGCCTCGGCGCGCAGGTCGTCCTGGGCGTCGGCCACCGAACCAGTGACGATGCCGCCGCCGGCCACGTCGTAGCCGTCGACGATGACGAAGCGGCCGGTGGCCTCGCAATCGCCGATGAGATCGAACGGGATGGGCTGGCGGCTCTCGAGGATGACGTCGGCGACGTCATGGCGGCCGACGTGGTCCTTGATCAGTTCGCCGCTGCGTTCGGAGGCGTCGATGACCTTGAGCAGCTTGTGGATGCGCACCGGCGAGGCGACGGTGCCGATCTTGATCTTGTAGTCCCTGCCTTGGACGAACGGCTTCTTGCCCAGCCAGATGAGGTTCGCGCGCAGCCGGGTACTGACCAGGGGCGCGTGCTCGGCGTGGCTCATGATCTCGCCACGCGTGATGTAGATCTCTTCGGCGAGGGTGAAGCCGGTCGACCAGCCGGCCTGGATCTCGGTGCGCGGTGCGGAGTTGAAGGCCTCGATCGACCTGATCAGGCTGGTCTTGTTCGACGGGCTGAAGACGACCTTGTCGCCCACCTTCACCCGGCCCGCGTCGATGCGGCCTGAGACGATGCGGCGATCATCGCCCTGGCTGGTGAACTTGTACACCGCCTGCACGGGCATGCGCAGCGGCTGGTCCTCCTTGGTCTTGGCCTTGGCGAATCCATCGAGGGTCTCGAGCAGGGTCGGACCCCGGTACCAGGGCATGGACGCGGCACGGTTCGACAGATTCTCGCCGTTGATCGCCGCGATCGGGATGAACTGCTTCGGGCTGACGGCGCCGATGTCGCTGAGGAACAGGCGATACTCGGCCTCGATGCGGGCGAAGTGCTCTTCGCTGTGGCCGACCAGGTCCATCTTGTTCACGCACACCACCACCTGCTTGATGCCGAGCATCGAGAGGATGTAGCCGTGACGACGACTGTTCTCGCGCACACCCTCCTTGGCATCGATGATCAGCGCGGCGGCCTCGGCGCGCGCGGCGCCCGAGATCATGTTCTTGAGGAACTCGATGTGGCCGGGCGCATCGATGATGATGTAATCGCGGTGGGGCGTCTTGAAGAAGCAGCGCGCGGTGTCGATGGTGATGCCTTGATCCTGCTCATCCGACAGCGCATCGAGCAGGAACGCATACTCGAACGGTTTGCCCGTGCGTTGGCACTCCTTGCGCACCGCGTCGAGCTTGCCCTGCGGCAGCGAGTCGGTGTCCGACAGCAGTCGGCCGACCACGGTGCTCTTGCCATGATCGACGTGGCCGACGATCACGATGTTCATCTGCTCGCGCGATTCCACGCCCGGAGCGGTGGCGGTCTCTGCCTGGGTGGTCATGCCGCCACCTGTTCATCTTCAACGGCGGTCAGACCGAGGACGGAGGACCGAAGACCGAGGACGTTTCTCACATGTACCCGTCGCGCCTGAGCTCTTCCAGCCCGTGCTTGCCGTCCTGGAGGCGTCCCGAGCGCTCGGCGATGTTCCGGAGCTTGCCGCTCTTGAGCTCGGCGATGATGTCGTCGACGTTCTTCGCGGTGGATTGGATCGGGGTCTGGCACGGACCGCAGCCGAGCGACCGGTAGCGGGTGCCTTTGCCCTGATCGTAGTAGAGCGACACCGTGGGGATGTTCTCGCGCTTGATGTATTCCCAGATCGTCAGCTCGGTCCAATCCAGGAGCGGGTGGATCCGCACGTGGGTGCCCGGAGCGAAATCGGTCTTGAACTGGTTCCAGAATTCAGGCGGCTGATCGCCGACGTCCCAGGCGTTGTTCTTGTCGCGCGGCGAGAAGTAGCGCTCCTTCGAGCGGCTCCCCTCCTCGTCGGCGCGCGCACCGACGATGACCCCGTGGTAGGGTTCGAGGTCGCGGTCGGGCTCGTAGGCGCCGGTA
Source organism: Planctomycetota bacterium (assembly GCA_013696105.1). Classification (GTDB taxonomy): domain Bacteria; phylum Planctomycetota; class UBA11346; order UBA11346; family UBA11346; genus JACCZE01. Next base: position 16,772 of record JACCZE010000080.1, read on the forward strand.
TCCCAATTCAGGCGGAAGCGCTTGCCGGTGCCCTGGAGGGTGGCCTTGAGGGCGCCGGCCTTGAGCATCCCGCAGCACTGGGTGCGGTCGACCTTGTCCGGATGACCGTCCGGCAGGTGCTGGGTCGCCGGGAAGGTGCGCTTGGCGGCGATCGCCTCGGCATCCTGACCGACCACCATGTGCAGCCGGTATTCGGCGGCGAGGCGATCGCGGTAGGCGATCATCTCGGGCAGCTTGTAGCTGGTATCGATGTGGACGAGCGGGAACGGCACGTGTCCGAAGAACGCCTTGCGCGCGAGCCACAGCAGCACGGTCGAGTCCTTGCCGATCGACCAGAGCATGCACAGACGCTCGAAATGCCGGTAGGCTTCCCGCAGGATGTACACACTCTGCTGCTCGAGCAGTTCCAGATGATCCATCGACCAGGGGCCCCTTCGTTGCAGTCCTGCATTGTCTCGGCGGCGGCCCTGGGGCAAGCGGGGGAACGCGCGACTTCGACTCGTGCCCTAGCGGGATCTGGGCGGGTTGGCCGATCCGCCCCTAGCAGGCTGTTGAAAAACAACAGCCTGCTATCGTTGAAGAAACCCCGGCGCGACCTGCGGTCGCTATTTTGCCGAGGCTTCTTCAACTTCGACTTTTTGTCCAGGGGGCAAAATGCCCCCTTCAACCCCCAGCAGGCTGTTTTTCAACAGCCTGCTCGCCGTACCTTCCGCGCCGTGCGCCGGGCGTCGTTCCTCCTGCTCCTATGCCTCTTTTCGCCATACGTCTGGTCCGAGGCCACCTGGTCCGGGCTGATCATCATCGAGGAGACGATCAACGGCCCGGACGCCAGCGGCGGCGACCAACACGAACTGGAACGTTTCGCCCACATCATCGAGAACCGGCTCAAACAAGCGCGGATCCAGCTCCTGCAGGCGCCTCCGATGATCGCCCGGGTCATCCGCGAGGACATCGGGTTCTACGAGGCCGAACTCGAGCGCGTGGTGGCCGCACGTGGCGGAGCTTTCCGCATGGGTCGCACCAATTACATCGTCAAGGGCGAGCGCATGCTGCTGATCGCCGACGGCGCCAAGCTGCTCGTCGATCGGGTCACGGGCGAAGCGGCCGGACAGGTCGAAGGCCACCAGACGATGAGGAAGCTCCAGCCGATCCCGGAGCCGACGTCGCTCGACGACCATCCCCCCGGCCCCGACATGCTCGGCTATCCGACCCGCCACCTGGTCAGGCGCATCCGCGGAAAATCCTATGCCATCGATGTCGCGGTCGGGCTGCCCAATCCCTACGCGATCGGGCTCTTGGAAGGTGGCCACGAGAACGATCTGGTGCGCGAGCTCGCCGAGATGCCTGGGTTGCCGATGATGGTGAGCGAGGTCGGGGGCGAAGCCGTCCGCAGCCTGTGCGTGGTGCGCGTCGACCGCCACGAGGTCGCGGACCTCGTCTTCCAGGCCCCCTGATCGCACCCCTGCTTGCGGCAGTGCCCAGCGCTCGGATAGTCCGCCGCGCGAGGAACCCCATGGCATTGCACGAAGACATCGGCGCTCTGGCGGATCAAGTCAGGAAACGCTGCGATCTGGTTCCCAGCGTCGCGCTCCTGCTGGGCACCGGGCTGGGCGGCGTCGCGGAGCGGCTCAAGGCCGTGTGCCGGGTGCCGTACGCCGAACTCGCGGGAATGCCGAAGTCGACCGCCGAGAGCCACAAGGGGGAAGTCGTCCTCGGGCATCTGTCCGGCATCCCGGTCGTCGCCTTCAGTGGACGGCTGCACGCCTACGAGGGCCATTCGTCCGCCGACGTCGTCGTGCCGGTGCGGCTCGGTCGTCGGCTGGGCGCCCACAGCCTGATCATGGGTTCGGCGGTGGGCGGATTGAATCCCCAGTATCAGATCGGGGACATCGTCGGCATCGAGGACCACATCAACCTGATGGGCGTCAATCCGCTGATTGGACCGAACGATGACCGTGTCGGCTCGCGCTGGCCGGACATGATCCATACCTACGACCCGAAGCTGCTGAAATTGGCCGGGGAGGTGGCGATGGATGCGAAGATCCGGCTGCATCGCGGCGTCTATGTCGGAGTCCTCGGCCCCAACCTCGAGACACGCGCCGAATACCGCATGCTGCGCACGCTCGGTGCCGACGTGGTCGGCATGAGCACGGTGCCCGAAGCGATCGCGGCGGTGCATTGCGGCATGAAGACCCTGGCCTTCGCCATCGTGACCGATCGCTGCCTGCCCGATGCGCTCGAACCCGCCAACGTGCCCGCGATCATCGCGGCCGCCAATGCTGCCGAGCCCGTCCTCACCACGCTGATCACCGCGCTGCTTCCGCGCCTGGGCTGAGCCAGGCGACAGCCGGCCGCTTCCATCATCGCATCAATCATCGCCTGCATGGGGATCTATGCTCGACTGCATCATCGACGCCAAGCCGATCAAGAAGCCCGACCTGACGGTGGTCATCGTCGGTCATTCCGCCGCCAAGTTGCCGAAGCTCATCGAAGCGCAGGCGGCGCGCATGGCCAAGGGGAATGGCGGCGGTCCGTCGAACATGATCACCGCGGATGGACGGTACCTGCTGCTCAAGCCCGATGAGAAGGCGTGGCTGGTCGGCGGCGAGAATTGGCGTCTGCTCGGCCGCGACATCGCCGATGCGCTGCGTTCGGGCAAGCTCGAGTCGGCCCTGGTGCTCGCCCATGGCCGCAGCGCGAACGTGCAGGCGCTGGTCGAGGGCATCGCACTGGGCGACTATCGCTTCAACCTGTGCCGCAGCGGCAAGGAATCCAAGCGCTCGCGCATCGAAGTGCACATCCCCGGTCATGGTCCCGCCATCGAAGCCGGCCTGCTGACCTCGGGCGCGCAGAATCTCGCCCGCGAACTCGCCGACACCCCGCCCAACCTGCTGAACCCCCAGACCTTCGCCGCCCGCGCTCGCGCCGAACTCAGCGGCACCGGCATCGATGTGCGCATCACCAGCGGCGCCAACGCGCTGCGCAAGGCGGGCTTTCCCGGCCTCGCCCAGGTGGGCATGGCGGGTTCCGCCGAACCTTGCCTGGTCGAAATGCACTACAAACCCGGCAAGAAGCGCAAATCCAAGAAGGACGTCCGCTTGGCGCTGGTCGGTAAAGGCATCACCTTCGACAGCGGCGGCATCAGCCTGAAGCCGGGCGACAAGATGTGGGAGATGAAGGGCGACATGAGCGGTGCCGCGGCGGTGCTCGGAGCCATGTCCTGGATCGCCGAGCACGAACCCGGCATCCCGATCAGCGGATACCTGTGCCTGGCCGAGAACATGCCCGACCGCACCGCCCAGCGGCCAGGTGACATCTACCAGGCGCGCAACGGCAAGTGGATCCACGTCGACAACACCGATGCCGAAGGACGGCTCGTGCTCAGTGACGTGCTCACCTACGCCGGCGAACGCGGCGCAACGCACATCGTCGATGTCGCCACCCTCACCGGCGCCTGCATGGTCGCACTCGGCGATCGCATGGGCGGATTGATGGGGCGTGGAGACGCCTTCCTGCAGTCGGTGCGCGCGGCCGGTCAGGAAGCCGGCGAAGAGTTCTGGCAGCTCCCCCTGTACGGCGAGTACCGCAGCCTGCTCGACCATCCGCACGCGGACCTCAACAACATCGGTGGGCGATTCGCCGGCGCGATCACCGCCGGGATCTTCCTGTCCGAGTTCGTTCCTGAGAACACGCAGTGGGCGCATCTGGATATCGCGGGCCCCGCCATCCAATCGGGTGGGTGGCGCTATTATGCCAAGGGCATGACGGGCTTCGCCACGCGCACCCTCATCCGCTTGGCGCAGAAGCTGGGCTGAGAGATCGGCTGAAAGCTCGGCTGGTGGATTGTCGGTGAGCGATGGCCGACCAGGCCACCATCACCGACAACCAGACCACCTCACCCGCGCCAATCGAAGATCGTCGACAGCGTCGGCGTGCGCTGGTGCATGAGGTCCTGGTAGGCCTGCTGGGCCGTATCGGGCGACACCAGGTTCGCCAAGCCCTCAACGTCGACGCGCCCTTCCGCGATCCAGCGCATGCCGGCGGCATAGTTGCCGAGGTGGCTGTTCGGCCGGAAGTCCGTCGGGTGCACCGGGACTTCCCATTCCCACCCGCTGCGCACCACGGCGAAGCGGTGGAATATCTCGGTCATCAGGTCGAATGCGGAGATGTCGGTCTTCTTGCTCCACGGGGTGCCCGCGAGCACCACCTCGCCGCGGCGGCGCACCATCTTGCACGCATCCAGCACGGAGCGCTCGTGTCCCGAGCAATCGATCACCAGGTCGGCCTTGCCGGCCACCGTCGCGTCGTCGAGCGGCGCGGTCGAGGCGGTGCGTATGCCGACGCGGTCCAACGACTGCCGACGCGCGGCGACGGGATCGCAGGCGATGACCTGGTATCCGCAGCCATGGAAGACCTTGGCGGCGAGGTGCCCGACCAGACCGAGTCCGGAGACCACCACGATCGACGGTGGACGCGCGGTGGTGGTGGTGAGCGCGGCCATGCCGATGCCCATCAGGCGGCAGAAGACCGCCCGCTCGGGAGCGAGGCCCGCAGGCACCAGCACCACATCGGCAGCCTGATGCCGCTGCCAGGACCGGTGATTACCGCTGCAGAACACCCGATCTCCGGGTTTCAGCCCGGTGACGCCGGAACCCGTGTGCTCGATCTCGAAGATCGCGGCGTAGCCGGAGAGCTGCGGATACGGGCGATTGGTGGCAGCCGGCGGCGCATACCCCCACGACAATTCCGTCCCCGACGAGATGAGCGACACTAGGGTGCGGCCTTCGACCTGCAGCTCGCCCAATGGCTCCTCGGCCGCATCGCACGGCAGCAATTGCGCGGTCTCGCGCGCGGTGAAGGTGACCGCGCGCTGGACGCGTGCGGCGGTTCTGGTGGCGGTCGCGGCGGTCATGGCGTGTTCCTCGTGTGGTCGCTCTTGGCGGGCGGTATCGGCGCAGGTGTCGCAGGATCCGAGCAGGAATCCCGCGCTTGCTCGCTGTATCCAACCCTAGCGCACAGACGCTCGTGGCCATGGCGCCGAATCGATGACCGCATGTCGCCGCCTATCATGCTGGTGAAAACAGTCGCCTGATGGCCATCACGACTGTCTCCACCGGTTGGCTGGAACCGCCCTCCGCCTCCCGCAGGCGCTATTGCGACCCCCTGCTATCGCCGAGGGGCATTTTCCTTACCCTGCGGGCGATGGCGTTCTCCCGTGCATTCTCCCGTGCTTTCTCCCGGACAATGCTCAGCACCGGTGCCGTGATCGCAGGCGTGATCGCGGCGTCAGGCGCGCTAGTCATCGTCGGGTCGCTGACCGCCGGGCTCTGGTATCCCGGCCAGCTGTGCCGGCATTGGTCCGCTCATGCCACGCTCTCATTGCTTCCCGCGCTGCTCTGCTTCGGCCGTCGTCCCATGATCGGGGTCGGGATGCTGACGGCGATGGTAGCGGGGGCCTGGCCGTGGCTTTCGGCCGCGCACGACGACCGGGCACCGCGGCAGGCCGGCCAGGGCCTGAGCGTGGTCACCGCGAACATCTATTCCAAGAATCCCACGCGCGCAGCGGCCGTCGAGCAGGCCTCCACCGACGCTCCTGAATTGCTCTGCCTGGTCGAAACCACCGGCATCGATCGCCAGGATGTGCTCGCAGATCCGCGATGGCCGCACCAGATCTGGGCCAAGCAGGTGTCCGGCATCTCCCTGCTGAGCACGAAGCCATTCGCATTCGAGAAGATCCATCCCAACAACGGCAATCCCTTCATCGAAGCGGTGATCACGCTCGATGGCGTCGCGGTGCGCGTGCTCGCGGTCCATGCGGCATCTCCCCGCAGCCAGCGCGAGATCATCGAGCGCAACCGCGAACTCACCCGCTATGCGACGCTCATCGATCAGGACGGCATGCCCGCACTGGTGCTCGGAGATTTCAACATCACCGTCGCCGATCCAGCATGGCCAATCTTTTGCCGTCGTTCCGGAGTCCGCCGCCCGCCTGGTCACGAACCGGCCACTTGGCCATCCGTGCTCGGTCCCTTCGGGATCACCATCGATCATATCCTCGCGCGCGATCTCGCCCTCGATCCCGTGGTCGCGATCAGCCTGGTGGGAAGTGACCATCGTGGCCTGGCGACCCGCGTCGCCCTGCCGCGGCCGACAGCCCCAGAGCAAACAGCGCGCGCCGAGATCCCAGGTGTAGACACGCCTCGCGTACCGTAAGGCGTAGCCCTGAAGAACGGGCGCCGAGCGGCGGTGGCGGCATACAATCGCGAAGCGATGCCGCCACGATTACGGAGGCGAAGCCGAAGTAATCGAGTCGCGACAAAGCCCGGGGGTAGGCCCGCACGGGCCGTAGGGGCGCCAGCCCCTGAACTAAAAGTCGGGCCAGCCAGCGACCGCGAGCGGCGGCGCTGGAGCCGGACCGGTGTGGAACAGCACGTCCTTCACCGAGGTGGCGCCGACGACCACCGCGATTCCGCTGCTCCCTGGGACCTGCTCCTCGACCAGCTTGGCGCCGGACCGCTCGAGCGACAACCGTCCGCGATGAACGGACACGTTCAGCGGCGACGCGATCATCGGCGGACCCGCCAGCGGGATTTCCCGTGAGGTCTCCCCCGGCTTGTCGACGATCAATCGACCGGGAGCGAACCGCAGCCGCAGCCGCTCTGCTTGCGGGTCCCTGACCGACAGCTCGACGCGATCGGCCGCATCCTTCCAGACGATGGTTCCGCAGTAGCGCCATTCGGGGGTGAGGTCGCTGGTGACATCATCGGCCACCGCGCCAGATACATGCGTCCATGCGAAGCCGGTGCCTCCGCTGCTGGCGCGCCCGGCTTCCAGGCCCATCGCGGTGAGCGTGGCGTGACCGCGCGCGACACCCACCCGGCTGCGGTTGTCCTCCACCGCGAACGCGAACACGCAACCGGGATCAGCGCGGATGGTGTCATCGGGAAGTCCGCAGACGAACCCGGCGCGTGCAGATGCCCACGCAGCGCCATTGGTGAGCGACAGGCCGGCGGTCTGCGCGACGGCATTGGCGGGACCGGCGATGACCGCACGCGAACCATCCATCCAGCGCAACGACAGCTGGCTGCCGGTGGGCACCACCACCTGGCGGCGGTCGATGCGCGCACCGGCGACCAGCACCTCGCCACCGAGCGTCGCCTCGCCCTGCACGTCGGACACCTCGCAGACGGTGTCTCCACCCGGTCCACGTCCGATCGCTGCTACCGCGAGCGCGCCGAGGAAGATGAGCACGGCCAGCAGCAGGAACGGCCACAGCGACAGTTGTCGTCGCGACGGCGCGGCAGCGACCGGCTGCAATCCCGGCGGCTCCATGCCTAGGCGCACGCGCATGGAGCTGGTGAAGCGGTCGCTCTTCCCCAATCCAGAGATGCGATGACGGATCTCATCCTGGAACAGCGCGCCCAGGCCAGAACGCAGATCGGTCACGACGCCGAGCTGCTGCCACGCGAGACGCGCCGCCGCCGCGCCGGCATCGCCCGGTTCGCGCAGGTAGTCGTAGAGTTCGCGCAATTCGACATCGCCGAGTTCGCCGAGCGCGAATCCGACCGACAGTTCCGAGATGCGCGCTTCGCGCGCGGCGGCGGCGTCCGGATTCGCCGGAGGCGCTGGTTCGGTCACGGGGTCCCTTCGATGCGGCGCTCGGCGCATTCCTTGAGCCGACGCTGCAGCCGCGACAGGCGCTGCCGGCAGGCGTCGGGACGGATGCCCATCGCCTCGGCCGCGGCATCGCTCGACATGCCATCGCCGTGCACCAGTTCGAACAACCGCCGGTGCTCGTCGCCGATCTCGGCCATGCACGCCTTCAATGCCACCAGGCGTTCGACCTGCTGAGGATCATCTGGCGGCTGATGGCGCAGGAGCTCCTGGCGGACCAGCTCGCGCAGATGCCTGCGGTCGCGGTCCTGCCGCCGATGGTACTCCATCAGCTGGCTGCGGGCGATGGTGATCAGCCAGGCGCGGGGGCTGGATCCGGGCCGATACTGCTCGCGCTTGACCCACGCGCGCGAGAGGGCTTCCTGGGCCAGCTCGTCCGCCAGTTCGGGATCGGCGGTTTCGCGCAGCATGGTCGCGCGGATGAGGTGGTGGCAGTTCTCGACCACCTGCGCGAAGGCCTCCTGGTCTCCGTGCTCGCGCGCTCGCGTCATCCAGCCATCGAGGTCGTCCACTGCCCCTCCCGCCCCTACTGTTCACGACCGAAGCGCTCCTGCAATCGCGCCCTGCGCGTTGTGCCGGCCACCCAGGTCACACCCTGTAGCGGAGCCATCACCCGGGGAGAGGGCCATGCCGAGCGACGCGACCATACCCGAAAAGCCGTCGGAAGCCGAATTGGTCGCGAAACTCTCGCGCGCCCGCGCCGCCCTGCACGACGAACTGCACAAGGTGATCGTCGGCCAGCAGGAGGTGTTGGAGCAGCTGACCCTGGCGATCCTCTGCCGCGGGCACTGCCTGCTCGAAGGCGTTCCCGGCCTGGCGAAGACCGTCATGGTCCAGACCCTCGGCAGGGTCCTGGACCTGTCCTTCAGCCGCATCCAGTTCACCCCGGATCTGATGCCTTCGGACATCACCGGCACCGACATCATCCAGGAGGATCCCGAGAGCGGGCGGCGGCAGTTCGAATTCCTGCCAGGGCCGCTGTTCTCGCATCTGGTCCTGGCGGACGAGATCAACCGCACCCCGCCGAAGACCCAGGCCGCGCTGCTCGAGGCGATGTCAGACCGTCGAGTGACCTGCCGGGGACGGACCTACGAGCTGCCGGATCCGTTCTTCGTGCTCGCCACGCAGAACCCCATCGAGCAGGAAGGCACCTACACGCTGCCCGAGGCCCAGCTCGACCGCTTCATGTTCCTGGTGAAGGTCGGCTATCCCAGCAAGGCCGAGGAGGCCGAGATCCTCCGTCGCACCACCAGCGTCGCTCAACCGACGCTCAATCGCCTGTTCACGGCCAAGGAGATCGTCCAACTGCAGGATCTGGTGCGACAGGTGCCGGTTTCCGATCAGGTGTACGCTGCGGTGGTCGATCTCGTCCATGCGACCCGGCCGCGCGGCGGGTCGGACGTCGAGGACGCGACCAAATGGCTGCAGTGGGGAGCGGGCCCACGCGCAGGCCAGATGCTGATCCTCGGAGCCAAGGCCCGTGCGCTGCTGCACGGGCGCTTCCATGTCACCACCGCCGACATCGCCGCGCTCGCCAAGCCGGTGCTGCGCCACCGCGTGGTGCTCAGCTTCGCGGCTCAGGCCAATGGCCTGACCAGCGATGCGATCATCGACCGGCTGATTTCACACCTCGCGAACGCATGAGCCCGGTGCTCTGGTGAGCCTGCAGGGCGACGTCCACCGCCAGGTGCTCGAGCGCCTCGGCAACGTCTTCGTCTCGGCGCGCCAGGCGGTCGAGTCGGTCCTCTCCGGCCAGCACCGATCGGTGCGGCGCGGTCTGTCGGTGGAATTCGCAGGTCACCGCCCGTACCAGGCCGGCGACGACATCCGTCGCCTCGACTGGCTGGTGTATGCGCGTTCCGACCGCTACGACGTGCGCGTCCACGAGGAGGAGACGCGGCTGCGCGCGACCCTGATCGTCGATGCGAGCGGATCGATGGGCTATGCGGGAAGCTCGGGGCGGTCGAAGCTCGATCATGCCAAGGTCCTCGCCGCGGCGCTCGGCTTCCTGATGGTCCGTCAGAGCGACTCGGTGGGACTCGTGACCTTCGACCGCGCGGTGCGCGACCATCTGCCGCCCGCGACGACCATGGGCAACCTGCTGGTGATGCTCGACCGACTGGAAGCCCTGGCGCCCGGCGGCGAAACCGGCATCGGCGCGGTGCTCAGCAGCCTGGCGCCACAGCTCACGCGCCGAGGCCTGGTCATCCTCATCACCGACGCCTTCGACGATCCCGACCGCATCGCCGAAGCGCTCAGCCTGTTGCGCTACCGCAAGCAGGATGTGCGCGTGCTGCAGGTCGTCGATCCGTTGGAGCAGAGCTTCCCGTTCCCGGCAGTCATCTCCTTCCGCGGACTCGAAGGCGAACCGACGATCACGCTCGATGCCGACCGCATCCGCGGCTACTACCACGAGTCGCTCGCAGCGCATCGCCGCGCGCTGGCCGAACGTTGCCATGCCATCGGCGTCCAGCTCGAGACCCTCCGCACCGACGAGGACCTCGCGCTCTCGCTCATCCGCATCCTGATGCAGGGCCCGGCGACATGAGGCCCCGGTATCCCGTGCGGACTCCCGTCTGCCGCTCGCCCGATGTCGGACGTCGGACGTCGGACTTCGGACGTTCGCCATGATCTCACTCGCCAATGCTCTCCTGCTCGGCGGTCTGGTGGCGGTGGCGGCACCGGTCGTGGTGCACATCGCGCATCGTCGTCGCACGCGTACCATGGATTGGGGGGCGATGCGCTTCCTCATCGAGGTGGTGACGCGGCGCCAGCGGCAGATGTCGCTCGACCATCTGCTGCTCCTGGCGGTGCGGATGCTGGCGATCGCCTGCATCGCGTTCGCGCTGACGCGCCCGCAGCTGAGCTTCCGCGCCGCGGGTCTGGGAGACCTGATCTCGCGTACCGGCCGCACCGCGGCGGTGATCGTGATCGATGACAGCCTGTCGACCTCCGCTCCGCGCTCCGACCCGGCATTCGTCACGATGAAGCGCTTGGCGCACGCCTACATCGATACGTTGCGAGCCGGAGACGAGATCAGCCTGGTCGCCCTCTCGCGCCTGTCGGAACCCGCCGCGGATCCCATCTTCGACCTCGTCGGCGCGCACGAGTACATAGATCGGCTGGTCCCCACGGCGATCGCCAGCGACATGCCCGCGTTGATCGAGGCCGGTGTCGGACGATTTTCGCGCCATATGAACCCGCATGCCGAACTGGTGATCGTCACCGATGCGCGTGCTTCCGGGTTCTCGGTCGAGTCCAGCGACCGCTGGAGCGCCCTGCGCGGCCGGCTGACCGGCGCGGTTCAGGCCGCAGTGGGCACGCGTTCGCGGCCGCAGGTCATACTCCTCGCCGCAAGGCACGAGCATCCCCGCGGCAATCTCAGCGTCGCCGAGGTCGCCATCGACCGCACGCTCCTGCCTCCCGGACGACCGGTGACGATCATCGCCCGGCTGATCAAGGACGGTGCTCAGCCGGTATCCGCAGCCCTGGTGCGACTGATGATCAACGGCCGGACCATCGAGGAACGCACACTCGATGTTCCCGGCGACCAGTCGCGTCAGATCAGCTTCGTGCACTCCTTCGACGAGCCGGGCAGCCACCTCATCGAGGTCGCTGTGGAAGGCGCGCGAGACGCGCTCGCCGAGGATGACCGCCGATCGCTGGCGGTCGAAGTCGAATCCGTCCTGCCGGTCCTGCTGGTCGAGGGCCGCCCGGGAACCGGTCTCGACGGTTCGCTCGGACTGCTCGCCGCCGCACTCGCGCCCAGGAACGTCGCGGGCGCTACGGGCAGCGGGGATCTCTTCGCGGTGAGCCGCGTCGGAGCGGATGGGGTGACCGAGCGTGCGCTCTCCCACGCGCGCGTCGCCGTTCTCGGCGACGTTCCCGCGCTGGATGCGGAGGCCGTCTCGGCATTGGAACGCTTCGTAGTCGCCGGCGGCGGCATCTTCATCGTCGGCGGACCGGACACCGATCGCGATCTCGCGAACCGGTTCTGGTCCCGCGGAGGCGATGGCTTCCTGCCGACGGCTCTGGGAGCGCCCAAACGGGTACCCTCGGCGCATCCCGTGACCACGGCGGCGAGCCACCCCGCGGTTTCGGCATTCGCGGTCGGTGCCGCTGCCGCGTTACGGGAAGTCGCCGTGTCGCAGTACCTCGCGCTCACCGATCTGCCGCCCGATCTCGAACGGATCCTGGAACTGGATGACGGAAATCCCCTGCTCGTGACCCGCACCCGAGGCCGAGGCCGCGTCGCGCTCTTCGCGAGCTCGCTCGACGGCGCGTGGAACGACCTGCCCTACCGCAGCGCTTTCGTTCCCCTGTCGCGATCCCTGGTCGGCTGGTTGGGGGGCAACATCCTCCCGCCACGCAATCTGATCGCAGGCGACCGTCTCGCCTGGTTCCCGGCTGCCGATGGCTCGCTCGGTGACGTTACCGCCCAGGGTCCGGACGGACAAACCCTGCCGCTCATGCGCAGCGCGTGGGAAGGGCACCCCGCGCTGGTCAGCGCGCCACTGACACGCATCGGCGCATACGCCATCCGCACCGGCGCCAGCCGACGTCCGATCTGGTTCCAGGTCGGCTTGGCCAGCGCGGAATCGCGACTCTCGCCCCTGACCGACGCCCAGCTCGAGGGAATCCTGGCGGGAATCCCACGCCACGATGTGGCGGATCCGGCGCAGGTGTCAGGCCTGTTCACCATCGCGGGGAACCGCACCCACGAGCTGTGGCGCTGGCTGATCGCTGCCGGCATCCTCCTGTTGATCATCGAAACCGTTATCACGCAGGTCCAGTCGAAGCGCGAACGCAGCTACCCGCAGCCGGCGACCGGACGACCCGCATGAACCAGGATGGTTGGAACATCGTCCTCGTTGGAATCCCCTGGTGGGTGGTTCTTCCGGCTGCGTTCGCCTGCGGATCCCTGTTGCTGGTGCTGCAGCGACACGAGATCGCCCACCTGTCGCCGCGCCGGAAGGCATCCCTGCGCGCGCTGCGCCTGATCTCGGTCTCGGCGGTGCTGCTCCTGCTGCTCGAGCCGACGCTCACCCACGACCGCTCGCTCAGCCAGAAGCCGGCGATCGCGGTGGTCGTCGACACCTCCGGGTCGATGGCCGCCACCGATGCGCACATGGCGGCGATCCACCGCCTGGACGAAGCGACCGCCCTGGGCCTGATCGAACCGAACCTGCGTCCGGATGTGATGCGCCGTGCGGCGGACGCGCTGGTCGAAATCCGAGCCGAGATGCCGACGATGATCGCGGCCGCGTCAGTACCGAACACAGCACGCGCGCGTGCCAGCGCCTCCGCTGCGCGCGGCCGCATCGCGAGTGCGTGCGCGACGCGCGCGCGGATGCTGAGGGACCTCGTCGGCGGTTTGGCCGGTCACCCCGAATTCGCGCAGCACATGGGCGCGCATCTGGCTATCCTCGATCGGGTGGCCGCAGCGCTATCGGCGGATGCGCCAGGCAGCCCCGTGGACCCGGCTCTGGCCAGCGACGCCGCAGCGCTCGGAGAAGGGGCGGGAGCCATCCATGACCGGCTCCTCGATGCGCAGGCCGCCGCCGATGCCGCGCTGGTGTCCGGTGCGGATGCGGCCTCGCCGATCGCCCAAGGCCTGGAGCGCTTCTCGCGTCTGTCCCGCTGCGAGCGCGCGATCCGCCTGGTGCGGGACACCATCGTCCCGGAACTGGAGAAGGTGGCGGAGGTATCCGTCGTCGCGCTCGCCGATCGCGCGCCGCGTCTGGACCTCGACCCGGCGCATCGGCCGAATCCAGGCGGTACCACCGATTTCTCGCAGGGGCTGTCCTACCTCGCGCGGGAATGGCCACAGGGCAGCACCGCCCATATCGGCGGCGTGGTGCTGGTATCGGATGGCCGGCAGACGGCGGGATCCGACGCGATTCCCGCGGTGCGAGCTCTGGCCGCGCGCGGCGCTCGCGTCGCCACGATCTGCGTCGGCGATCCGGATGTGCCCCGCGACGCGGTGGTCGCTGAACTCAGCGGATCGCCCGAGGTCTTCAAAGGAGAGATCGTGCGCCTCGATGCGCGGGTGCGCATCAGCGGTTACGGCCAGACCGATTGGGACCTGGTGCTGTCATGCGACGGCATGGAGGTCGATCGTCGGACGATCCGCGGCACCGGCACCTGGCAGAGCGAACGGTTCGAGAATGGCGATGCGGTCGCGGGTCTGCATACCTGGGAAGCGCGGCTCGAACGATCGAGCGTCTCCGCCAGCCTGGTGCGCGCAGGCGGTGGTCTCAATCGCGAGGTGTGGTCCGGTATCGCTGGCGCATCCATCCAGGATCTGCTGATCCAACCGGGTTTCGACCAGAGGCCTACGGAATCCGCGATCGTGGAATCGGTGGACGTCCAGGATAATCGTGAGAATTATGGCGAGCGTCTGCGCGGATACGTCATACCGCCGGCATCCGGTTGGTACACGTTCTGGATCAGCGGCGATGATGCCTGCGAATTGCGGCTCGCGCTGGGCAGCGACCAGTTGGAAACCCGCGTCCTCGCCAGCGTCCCGGAATACACCGACACGAAGATCTGGGATAGATTCGAATCCCAGCGATCGAAGCCGGTGTTCCTGCAGGCGGGCAAGGCCTACTACATCGAGGCCCTCCATAAGCAGGGCCTGGGGGCGGGACACGTCGCCGTCGGTTGGCAGCTTCCCGACAACAAGCTCGAACGGCCGATCCCCGCCATCCGTTTGGCGCCAGCGGAACGGGCTGTGCCGGCACAACCAGTCGACATCGCCGACCAACCCGAGGCGAGCATGGCGAACAACGTGGCGCGATGCTCGATCGCCGTCATCGACGACCCCTTGAAGGTGCTGGTCGTCGATGCGACTCCACGCTGGGAATCCCGCTACCTCGTCGGCCTGTTCGAACGAGATCGACGCGTAGATGTCGATCGCAGATACCGCAGCGTCCGCTTGGCGCGCGCCGAGCACGTCCTCCTGCCTCAAACCCAGGGGGCGATCGACCTGTATGACGTCATCGTGATCGGCGACCTCACCGCGACCGAGATCACCACCGAGGACCAGACCCGCCTTGAACGCTTCGTCTCGAATCGCGGCGGCTTCCTGGTCTGCATCAGCGGTCCACGTGGAATGCCCGCGAGCTTCGGGCTCGGCGCCCTCGCGAGCGTGCTGCCGGTGCGCACTGGTACCGCAGCCACGGCAGCCCAGGGACCAGTGACGGTCGCACTTCCGACATCGGACGCCGGGGGATCCCACGATGCGATCACAACGGTGCTGGACGATCCGGCGCTCAATCGCCGCCTGTGGCCCGCACTGCCCCCTCTCCAGTGGTCGATTCCGGGAGTGACGGCGAAACCAGGTGCGCTGGTCCTGCTCGAAGGCCACGGAGCGCTTCCAGGACCGATCGCGGTGGCGAACCGCTCCGGTGCCGGACGCGTGCTGTGGATGGGAAGCGATGAGACCTGGCGGTGGCGTGACAAGCTGGGCGATCGTGTGCACCAGACCTTCTGGCTGCAAGCGGTGCGATGGGGCGTGGGCAGCCGATTGCGGGGACAGGATGTGCGACTCCAGGCGGCCATCGATCGCATCCTCATCGAACCCGATGAATCGGTCGAGCTGCGTGCCCGTGCACGCCACGGCGACGGTTCCGAAGCCAGCGTCCCCCGCGCCACCCTGTCCGCCATCGACGATCGCGGAACGGTCGTCGCGATGAGCGAGCAGCAACTGGCCCTGCAGCCGGTGATCGACGCCGAGGGCATCTACCACGCATCGATCGGATCCTTGACCGAGGGGCGCTGGCGGATCGTGATCACGAGCGACCATCCCCAGCACCACGGCCTGAGCGAAATCCGCGAGCTCATCGTGCGGCAGCGCGGTAGCCGCGAAGGAATCGAGCTCGCTTCGGACCCCGCGCACCTCGCGCACCTCGCGGCTGCGGGGGGATTCCGATCTGGGGGAATGGATCAGGCCCGCGCGATCGCACGGGACCTCGCTCGCGGCCTGAGGCCGACGCTGACCTCCAAACGCTCGACCTGGAGCCTGTGGAACGGCTACGGTGCCTTGGTGGTGATCACCGCGCTGCTCGCTTGCGAATGGCTCTGGCGCAAACGCC
Source organism: Planctomycetota bacterium (assembly GCA_013696105.1). Lineage (GTDB taxonomy): Bacteria > Planctomycetota > UBA11346 > UBA11346 > UBA11346 > JACCZE01. Next base: position 32,542 of record JACCZE010000080.1, read on the forward strand.
TCGGATTGCCGTGAGGCCGTCGGAGACCCGATGTTTCCGGCTCACATCAGCAAACCAGCCTGGTAGCCCGAGCCGGGCCCCGTTTTCGCGATAAACCGTTTTCGTGATAAAGAGTCCGGCATTCCGGAATCCGGACCGTTCACGGGCACCGGGTGCAAGCTGGGTGGGGAAACTGTGCCCGTGTGATGGTCGATCGGGTATCATGCCGGCTGCCGATCAGGAGGCACCATGACGCTCGTTCCAACTCTGGCCACAGCCGCGGCTCTGATCCTCTGTGCCGGCATGGCCAAGGCCTGCGACCACCACGAGATCGCCGACCACGGGCCCACCAGTGATCGCGCCGCGCACATGCACGACAACAAGGTGGGTTCCCTGCGGGGAAAGGGTGTAATCGCAGCACACGGTCCACACGAGCCGGTGTCGTTGGCCGGTGCTCCGGGTCGACCGGCCACGAATGATCGCGCCTCCGGTGAGGGTGAGTCGATTGCCGACCGTCACCCAGACGTTGGCCAGTCGGGTGCTCCGGCTCTCTCCGACGGTATCCCCGTTGCCGTCCGCGCGACCCTGCGGCGTGAACAACCGGACGCAGAGCCGTCCCGCCTGCGACGTTCGAGCGAGAACGGGCGCATCGTCTATCAGGCACGTTACCAACGCGAGGGTCGCGATCTGGAATTGAAGGTCGCCGAAGACGGGTCGATCGTGTGGCGGAACGATCTCAAGGAGCAGGCACGCCGGGAAGAGAACGCCCTACGGGAAGGATCATCGGGGAGCGGTCGGTCGCCCGAAGCGACGCAGGACAACAAGCCCACCGCTGATGGCGCCCCGGGCGGGGACCGCGACAGCGGGGCTGATTCTCCGCCGGTCGGCGAAACCCCGAAGCCCCAGGACGATCCGCTGGAGCGCAAATTGAACGAATCGCAGGCGCGGTCGGCGGATTCGTCCACCGACTCCACGGACCAGGAGGAGCCGCCTCCGACCGGCAAGCGCCTGGCCATCGAGCAGGTCCCCGATGCCGTGAAAGAGACGATCGTGCGCGAATCTGCCGGTCTGGCGATCACCGACATCCGACGCGACAGTGACGACGGCCGCACCTGGTATCGCGTGAAATTCCGCGTCCCGGACGGCAAGGACATCAAGCTGAAGGTCGCCGAGGACGGGACCGTGATCTCGCGAAAGTGAGCGCTCAGGACCTCGGCAATCCGAAGTCGAAATAGGCTGCGGCGTTCCGGTAGCAGATGTCCGCCACCATCTCGCCGACCATGGCCACGTCGTCGGGCAGCTGGCCGTCTGCCATCTCGCGACCGAGCATGCCGCAGAGGATACGGCGGAAGTACTCGTGACGGGTGTAGCTGAGGAATGAGCGGGAGTCGGTGAGCATGCCGACGAATCGGCTGAGCAGGCCCATATTCGACAGCGCGTCGATCTGTCGCTCCATTCCGTCCTTCTGGTCGAGGAACCACCAGCCGCTGCCGAACTGCAGCTTCCCGGGAACGGTGCCGTCCTGGAAGTTCCCGAGCATGGTGGCGAGCACCTCGTTGTCCCGAGGGTTGAGGTTGTAGAGGATGGTGCGAGCCAGCCGATCGGCGGAGTCGAGGCGATCGAGCAGGCGCGACAGCGGCGCTGCGTAATTGGCGTCGCCGATCGAATCGAACCCCTGATCCGGACCCAGTGCCCGTCCCTGCCGGGTGTTGTTGTTGCGCATCGCACCGATGTGGTACTGCTGCACCCAACCCTTCGCGTGGTCCATCACCGCCCATTCATAGAGCATCGCCGACTTGAAACGCCGGGATTCCAACTCGTTTGGTGCCTTTCCCGATCTGACGGCCGCGAAGATCGCATCGATATCCGCATCCGAGTACGGTTCGGCATACACCGTGTCGAGGCCGTGATCCGACAGACGACAGCCGAGCGCATGGAAATAGTCATGCCGCTTGGCGAGCGCATCGCGGTACTGCTGCATCGTCGCGATCGCGGTATCCGAGGCTTCCTCGAGACGTGCGATCCACGCATTGAACGTGGCGGGATCATCGATCGCCATGCCCTTGTCCGGGCGCCAGGTGGGACGGACCTGGACGGCGAAGGAGGCATCCTGGGCGATCGCGCGGTGGTGGTCGAGCGAGTCCACCGGGTCGTCGGTCGTGCAGACGACGGCGACCTGCATCTGACGCATGATCCCGCGAGCGGTGAAGGCGCTTTCGGCGAGCCGTTCGTTGCAGGCATCCCAGATACCGCGCGCGGTGTCGGGCCCGAGCAGGCGGTCGGAGATGCCGAATGGCCGCTTGAGCTCGAGATGCGTCCAATGGTAGAGCGGATTCCTCAGGCACTTCGGCACGGTCTCGGCCCAGCGCTGGAACTTCTCCCAGTCGCTGGCGTCTCCGGTGATGAACCGCTCGGGAATGCCATTGGTGCGCATGGCCCGCCATTTGTAGTGGTCCCCGGCGAGCCAGATGGCCGACAGGTTGGCGAAACGCCGATCGGTGGCGATGTCCTGCGGCGACAAATGGCAGTGGTAGTCGACGATCGGCTGATCCTTGGCGAAGCCATGGTACAGTTCGACTGCGCGCGGCGTCGACAGCAGGAAATCCTCGGTGATGAAGGCGTCTGGGCGTCGTTCCATGGATGTCCCCGCTGCACACGGTCAGCTGCAGCCGCTGGGACACAAGCGGAGCCCTTTCAGAGGGCGTGGCTACGGGTGCTTTGGTTCTTTATCCGCTCACACCAGAGGTAGTTTGTGCGGCCGCTCGGAGCGAGTCCGGGACGCCTATGCTCGAATCGCTCCACGACACCTCCATCCAACGGACCGCGACCCCGGCATCCCGACCGGTGGTCGCAGCGTCGGAAGCTGAAGCTCCAGGGCCGGTCGCCCGCAGGCTACCGCATGCCGAGTGGAGGCCGCTGCGGACATCGCACCTGACTCTCGCGGCGGGGTTGTGGTTGCTGGTGACGATCGCCGCCCTCGCTTCGCGACCGCTGCTACCGGTGGACGAGACCCGGTATCTCGCGGTCGCGTGGGAGATGTGGAGCAGCGGAGACGCCCTGGTGCCGCGTCTCAATGGAGAGCCCTACGCGCACAAGGGCCCGCTCCTGTTCTGGCTGATCAACGCTGGATGGTTGCTGGTCGGGGTGAACGAATGGACGGCGCGATTGACCGCCCCGCTATTCGGCCTTGCCAGCGTGCTGATGACGGCACGCCTCGCACGTCAACTGTGGCCGGACCTGCCGCACGTGCGCGCTGCGGCGCCGCTGATCCTCGCGGGTGGCGGATTCTGGATCGTCTTTTCGAGCTTGACGTATTTCGATTCCCTCGTGACGTGCTTCACGCTGGTCGGCCTGTCTGGGATTCTCGAGATCGGCCGTGGCAGACTGCTCCGTGGCGGCCTGATGGCGACCATCGCCATGGCGTGCGGTCTGCTGACCAAAGGGCCGGTCCTGCTCGTTCACCTCGCACCGGTCGCGATCTGCGCGCCGCTCCTCTGCGGAGCGTTTTGGGGTGCGCCCATCGATGGTCGCGCACGCTCTCGTGGAGCTTGGTATGCGACGATCCTCGTCAGCCTGGTGGCCGGGGCGCTGATCGCGCTGGCGTGGGCACTGCCAGCTGCGGCCGCTGGCGGTGAGGATTTCGCACGCTCCATCCTCTTCGGTCAATCCGCCGACCGGGTGGTGAACTCCTTCGCCCACCCCCGTCCGGTGTGGTGGTACCTGGTGATCATCCCTCCCTTGCTGTTTCCATGGGTGTGTTGGCCCGCGCTCATGCGCGCTGCAGGCGCGTGCATCCGATCCGCGGTACGACCGGCCAGCGCAGCTGCTGTGAACGGCGCAGCAGCTGCCGACAGCGGACCCGCGACCGTCCTCGCCGAGCCGGGAACGCGTCTGTGCGTGATCTGGGTGGGCGGCGTGGTCGCGGCCTTGAGCCTGGTGAGCGGCAAGCTCCCCCATTACCTGATGCCGACCCTGCCCGCATTCGCATTGCTGATCGCTCGCATCATCCCTCTCTGCGAGGCTCGCGGCGGACGCTACGACCGTGTCCCTGCCGCGATGCTGATCCTGATCGCCGGTATCGCAGCGACCGCTCTCGGCATCGCCGGGTCGGCCAAGGCACCGGAATGGCTCCTGCGCGCCGCCCTTCCCGGAGGCCTGGTCCTGATCATCGCGTCGATAACCCTGCTCTGGGTACGCACACGCGCGACCATGAGCTGGGTGCTGTCCACCACGGCGATCGTGTCGCTGATGGTCGCGGCGCTGCACCTCGCCATCGCGCCGGCGCTGCGCGACGGGTACGATCTGAGTCCGGTCGCCGAACGGATCTCGCGGTTCCAGCAGTCGGGCGTGCATGTCGGCCACCTCGGCCGCTACCATGGCGAATACACCTTCCGTGGCCGACTGCAGCCGCTCGAGATCATCGAGCCATACCAGCTCGACGCGTGGGCGATCGCGCATCCCCGCGGGGTGATCGTCGGTTCCTATTCCGGTCATCCATGGCAGGACATGGCATGGCCCGAGTATCGACGCAGCTTCCGCGGAAAGAGCACCGTCGCGTTGTGGAGCGCCGACGAGGAACGCTACCGAGCGCTGCGGCAGCCCGACAGAGGGCCAGAGCCGACCCCACGGGAATATCGTGACCTCCGACGAACCGTCCTCTCCGGGTCGGGCGATGCCAACAGTCGTTGAGCCGGTTCTCGAGATCGAGGGAACCCCGGCGAGTCGCCTGCGCGAACACGCTCCGCTGATCGTTCTCGCCGCGATCTTCGCCATCGCTGCCGTGGTGGCGCATCCCTACGACGAGGCGTGGAGCCACCTCCTGCGTTTTTGGAAGGGCCTCCCCCGACCCATCGCCGATGAAGGCGTGTCCGCCATCCGCTCGCTCGGCAAGGGCGAGGTCGCCGTCGTCTTGGCCCTGGCCTTCGGTGCCCTGGGGCGACGTCGCGAGGCGTGGCGCATACTGTGCGCCCTTCTGATCGTCGGCGTGGTGGTGACGCTGATGAAGCACGGCTTCGCACGCATCCGGCCCTCGGGCGGAGCGACGTATTCGTTTCCCAGCGGGGATTCCGCCACGGTCGCTGCGGTCTTCTCCACCCTGATGGTGCGGTCGTGGCGATTCGCTCCGCTGTATGCGCTGCCGATCCTGGCCGTCGCATTCGGACGCGTGCACGAGGGATACCATTATCCTGCCGACGTCTGCGCCGGGATCTCGCTCGGCATCCTCGCGAGCATCGCAGCGAGCTGGGCGCCCAGGCCGCGCTGGGGCTGGATGAATACGCGCGGATGGCTGATGCTGCTCATCGCGTTCCTGGGCGTGGTGTGGGCGACCCAGGAATGGACCGAGAGGAACCATCCCTTCGCGCGCCCCGATGTGCGGATGTTCGTGCTGGTGTTCGGGCCCGTGCTCGCGTGGCGGATCGCGCTGAAGCACCTGCGCATCGGCTGGTGGCGGAACTCCAGCAGATGGAACCTCCCCGCCTGGGCCGCTCCCGCGCTGCTGACCGTGGCGATACTGGTGCTATCGCTGTGGTTCAGCGGACGATCGACGCTGTGGGATCGGGACGAGCCGCGCTTCGCGCGCGCGACCGTCGAGATGGTCGCCAGCGGCGATTACCTCGTGCCGAGCTTCAATGGCGAGCCGCGCCTGCACAAACCGGTGCTCTCGTACTGGCTGATGTCGGTTCCTGTCCGCTTGTTCGGCTCGCAGGAGTGGTCGGTACGTCTGCCCGCGGTGCTCGGTTCGATCGCGACCTGCTGGCTGCTGTGGTGGACCGCGCGCACGTTCCTCGGTTCCCGAGCGGGACATTGGCCGATCGCCATCTTCGCCACCTGTCCGCTCGTGATGGTCTGTGGAACCGCCGCGACCACCGACGCGGTGCTGGTCGCGTTCATCACCGCGGCGATGGCGCTGTTCGCCGCGCGCCTGGTCACGTCGCAGCCGGAAGAGGCCGTACGTCCGCACTGGGGCACGACCCTCCTCATGGGGACGGCGATCGGGTGCGCGCTCCTGGTGAAAGGACCGCTGGGCCTGGTCGTACCCGCCCTGGCGTTCGCGATGACCGCGTTGCTTCTGCGTGGATCCCGGACGTTCTCTGGCGCCTTCTGGTGGCATGTCGGCGGAGCGTGCCTGATCGCGCTCGCGCTGTTCTTCGCCTGGGCCATCCCAGCGAACGATGCGACGCACGGGCAGTTCCTCAGGGAAGGATTCGGCAAGCACGTCGTCGGCCGCATGGGCACCAGCTTCGAGAGCCATGGCGGCGGATTCTGGTACTACGCACCGGTGGTGCTCGCGACCTTCTTCCCGTGGATCATGCTGCTGCCGGCAGCGGTGTCATCCCAGCTCGCGAAGCGCCAGGGTCCCCTGCTGCGCGCGTATCTGTTCGCCTGGCTGATCCCGTCCTTCGTGGTGATGAGCGCGGTGGCGACCAAGCTGCCGCACTACATCCTGCCGATCTTTCCCGCATTGGCCTTGGCGACGGCCGCCCTGGTGATGCTGCCGCGGTGCGAGCTGAGCGCGCGCGACCGTCGATGGCTCGCGGTCGGCCGATGGCTGGCGGGAATCGTCGGCGTCGCCCTGGTGATCGCCCTCATCGCCGCTCCATGGGCACACCTGCTCAAAGCGCTCGAGCTGCCACCACGCCTGGCCAAGAACGTCGCGCGCGTGCCGCAGATTCCCGGATTGCTCGCACCTGCGCTGTCGCTCGCATTGATCATCGGCGTGATGATCCATGCGGCGTGGCGCTATCAGGGAACCCTCCGGCTGCGGGGAGCCTCGGCGATCCTGGCCTCGGGCATGACGGTGTGGGCGATCGTGGTCGGCTGGCAGGCGCTGCCGGTCGTCGAGCGGCTCAAGCTCTCGAAACCCCTGGCTCAGCAGATCCGCGAACACTCCGCCGCAGACGTTCCGATCGTGGTGTCGGGGTACGACGAGGCGAGCTTCCACTTCTACATGGACCGTGGACCCATCCCGCGTCTCGGCTCGACGTTCGAGGAATGGGCCGCAGCGCCAGGCCGGAGCATCCTGGTGACCACCGACGAGCATCTGCGTTCGCAGCCCGCGCTCGCGCAGGCGCACGTGGCGGTGATCGCCCGCGTCGAAGGCGTCAACATCGCCAACGGGGCGCTGCTGCGCCT
>JACCZE010000095.1 GCA_013696105.1 Planctomycetota bacterium
GGGGTAGGCCCATGCACGGGCCGTAGGGGCGACAGCCCCTGAGCAATCAGCCCCTGAGCAAACAGCCCTGAGCAAACAGTTTCTGGTCCCGAGCAGGGCGTCGCGTAGAACGGCACCCCCATGCGCACGCTCTTCCGATCGGTCCTCTGCTGCGCCACCCTGGTCGGCCTCGCCGCGACGGCGGCGGCCAGCGAGTCCTTCATCAAGCCGGGGCGGCAGTACGCGGTCATCGACAGCGAGCATATCCATGCGCTGGTGCCGGCGCATCAGGTCGAGCAGCTGAAGCCATTCATCGCCCGGGCGGACGTGATCTATCAACGCATCGCCAAGGATGCGGGCTACGTCATCGACAAGCGCCTGAACCTGATGCTTTCGGACGACGAGGAGACCCACAACGGCTTCTCGACGGTCACGCCGTTTCCCATCATCAACATCGAACTCGCTCCGGCGACGCAGTCGTCGTTCATCTTCACCGGGGCGAACCAGCTCGAGCGCACGCTGGTCCACGAACTGACCCATCACGTCTCCAACGACCGCAGCTTCGGATTCCGGTACGTCCTCGAGCGCATCTTCGGGCGCATCGTGCCGAACGATGTCGTCAGCCTGCTCTTCGCCTACCTGAGCACGCCGTCGCACCAGACCATGCCGTCGTTCTGGCACGAAGGCTGCGCGCAGTGGGTCGAGACGGTGTACGCTCCGCCCGGCTCGCCGTGGGGCGGTCGCGGCCGCGACAGCCTGACGCACATGGTGTGGCGGCTCGATGCCGCCTCGCCTGCCGGCATCCCGAAGCCCGCGGATTGGCGCATCACCTACCAGCGGTGGCCATTCGGGACGCGCAGCTACCTCTACGGTGTCGCCTACACCCGGTATCTCGATGGAGCCTATCGCAACGATGCGACCATCTGGCAGCTGATCGAACGGCAGGAGCACCGTTGGGCGTTCGCGTTCAACGGCGGACCTGAGGAGCTCCTCGCCGCGTCGCACGACGAGCTGATCACGGAAGCGCGCACGGCGCTCACACGCGAGCAAGAGGAGCAGCTGCGCATCCTGCGCACGCAGCCGACCACCACGACCAAGCGTCTGACCCCCGAGAACGCACGCGTCGCCGCGCCCGCGTGGACTCCCGACGGTCGCCTCTTCGTCGCGCTCGACGATCCCTTCGCGCGTCCGGGCTTCGCCTATGTCGACGCTGCCGGGGATGTCTCGAAGACGGCCTGGTCGGCGTACGCGCTGGGCGATGCGCGCAGCACCCCGGACGGCTCGATCATCTTCGATGAGACCCCCACCGACTCGAATCCCTGGCAGCGCAGCCGCCTGACCATCATCACGCCTGATGGCGACAGCTACCGGCTTCCCGGAAGGCGCATGCTGCAGGCCGACCTGCGCCGCGCGTCGGGCGACCAGCGTTTCGAAGTCGCTGCGATCCGCCTGCTGCCGGCCGCGCGGCAGGAGCTGGTGATCAGCGCGATCGCGCTGCACGACCGCTGGTTCCGCGCCGATGCCGAGGTCGATTGGCGGACCTTCCCCACCGAAGGCACCGCCTGGAGTCCGGCCTACCGTCCCGGGCACGACGAGCTGTCGTGGGTCGAGACCGATGCGACCGGATCGCGCCTGATGCTGGCACCGCTGTCGGATCCGACCAAACGCACGGTGCTGGCGCACGTAACCGGCCGCATCATCCGACCGGCGTGGACACGCACCGGCGACCGGGTGTTCGTCTGCGCTGACCACTCCGGCGTCTCGAACGCGTACGCGATCGATCCCTCTGTACCCGACGAACTGATCCCGGTAACCAACACCATCGGTGGCGTCATCGCCTGCATTCCCAAGCCCGATGGCAGCGAGCTCGCACTGATCGACTACGACTCCAAGGGTCCGTACCTCGCTCGCGTCCCCAACGATCCCGCCTCGTGGCCCAAGCAGGTGCCGAAGCTGACTCTGGCATTTCCGGCGCCGGTGGCTGGCGCGAAGACCCGGACGTGGGCGCGCGGTCCGGCGGCCGGTAGCGGCACCGCTCTCGCCGACGCCGCTGATCCCGATGGCGGCGCCGATACGCGCTTCACCCTGCCGCCGGACTCGGGCGATGTCTCGAAGCTGACCAGCCATCGTTATCATGGAGTCCTGGAGATCCGTCCGCTCTTCTGGACGCCGACCTCGTACGTGGTTCCCGAAGGCGGTTTCGGAGCGGTGGCCGCTGCCGCCGATCCGCTGCTGACCCACACCATCGTGGCGAGCGGCGGCTTCGGACCCATCGACGGAAAGTTCGTCGGCCTCGCCGGCTACACCTTCGGCGCCTGGCCGCTCGATCTGACGCTGGTGGGATTCCGCTCGCAGCGCCTGTACGACGACCAGGTCATCGATATCGCCGGCAACGAATACGCCTACGGCGAACGCGTCGACTCGGCCGAGGCGCGCATCGGGTACGGTCTGGCGGGATTCCGGCGTCGCCACGAAGCCTACCTCGCGGCCGGCATCGCCGATCACGATCCGGTGAAGCTCACCGAGGACGATTACCGCGGAGCCACGCTCGTGAGCCTGCCGCCATTCATCGGTCGCGAGCGCTATCTCGAGGCCACGGTCGCGTACGACGACAGCACCTTCTTCCCCACGAGCTACACCCGCGAGGACGGTGACACCCTGGCGGTGTCCTACCGCCACAGCGGCTTCGGTGGGGACAAGGAGGAGGACCGCGTCATCGCACGCGGAACGCGGGTGCAGACCGTGTGGCCGTCGCAGAGCCACCAGATCGTGGTCGGCGGCATCCTGGGCTGGAGCGAAGGCGACCGCTACCTGCAGGGCGATTTCACCATCGGCGGCTCGACGTCGGTGAACACGCTACCGCGCGGCTATCCGAAGACCGAAGCGGTCGGCTTCTACCTGCTCGGTGGCAGCGGCGCATACCGGTTGCCGATCTGGCGTCCCTTCACCGGCTTCAAGACCTCGCCCTTCGTGTTCCGTCAGGTCGTGCTCGAGGCGTTCTACGACGTGGCCAAGGTCTCGCCCGATCGCATCGGCGGCTCCGGACGCTGGTATCGCTCCGTGGGCGGAGAGCTCCACCTCCAATGGGAAGTCTGGTACGTGCTGCTGGATCCCGGTCTCGGCGTCGCTCAACAGCTGGACGCCGACAAGGACCTCACGGCGTACTTCACGCTGCAGTACGGGTGGTAAAGGCTTTTTGTGCAGGGGCTGTCGCCCCTACGGCCCGTGGGCGGGCCTACCCCCGGGCTTTGTCGCGACTCGATCGGGACTGCGGAGCAGTCCTGATCGTGGCGGCATCGCCTGCGGCGATTGTATGCCGCCACCGCCGACTCGGCGCCCGTTTGCTCAGGGGCTGGCGCCCCTACGGCCCGCGAGCGGGCCTACCCCCGGGCTTTGTCGCGACTCGATCGGGACTGCGAAGCAGTCCTGATCGTGGCGGCATCGCCTGCGGCGATTGTATGCCGCCACCGCCGACTCGGCGCCCGAAAGGACGGCCATCTGCTATCTGCTATTCGACCCAACCACCAACCGCCAACCACCAACCGCTATCAGAACGAATATCCCACGCCGACGTGGATGAACGGGCCGGTGACCTTGTAGGCCAGTTCCTCTTTATAGCTGCCGGTCGCCGAGGGCGGGGTCGGGGGGCTGGTGCCTTGGTAGAAGCGCACTGAGTCGCTGATCGAGCCCTTGAATGATTGACCGAAGAGGTATCCGAGCGTGCCGATCATCTCCCAGCCATTGTCGAAGCGGTAGGCGCCGTTCACCTTGAGGCCGAGATCGTAGTAGAGGTTGTAGAGATCATTCTCGAACAGGGACGGCGTCGGGGTGCTGCCGTACACCGTGTTCTCGCCCGAGGTGTACTTCGCATGCAGGATGCCGATGTGGCCGAACAGCAGGGTCTCGATCGCGAACGCCGGCGTCGGATCCCACGAGACGCCGATCGACGGGCCGATGCCGAAGGTCTGCAAGGTGGTGTCCGACGAGAAGGTGGTGCCGTTCTTGGTGGTGCCTGAGACGTCGGCATCGGCGACGGGCAGGTCGTAGCTCGCCTGCTGGTACATCGCCAGCGCGAGATCCACGCCCCAGATCATGCCGTAATCATCGCCGCGGCTGGCGGGATGGACGCCGAACATCGGCCCGAAGCCGAGGCGGTAGGAGGACGCGCTGGTGCTGGCCGACTTGGAGGTTGAGCGCGATTCGAACTGGCCCGCGACAACGGTATCCGGCGTCGAGGTCGCGGTGTACTCGATATCCGCCTTGGTCGCGCCGTAGCCGAGATCCAATCGCAGCACGGTATCGGACTCGAACGGACCGCGCCGCTTGCGGGCCATCGGCTTGGCGCCGGGTCGCGGCTTCACCACCGGCTTGGCCGCGGCCTTGACCGGAGGCTTCGCCGCCGGTTTCGTCGTCGTGGGCTTGACGGTGGTCGGCTTGGTGGTCGTCGGCTTGGTGGTGGTCGTCCGCGGCTTGGGAGCCGTTCCGCTATCGGCCGCGAAGGCCAGCGTCGGGGCGAGGCTCATGACCAGCAAAAGGCGGTATTTCATCGGCTTCTCCACGGGTCGCTTGCGTAGCATTAATGCATTCAGGACGGCATGAGCCGCATGAAACCCATTTTCGGCCAAGCGGCCAGTATCAGACACGGAGGAGACATCTCACCCGGGAAGGCGTGGATGCGCCAGGTCGGCCACATCGCCAGCCTCGCGGGTACGTGCCAGGGCGATGGTCGCCGGGTCGATCAACCACACGCTCGCGCTCTCGCTGCTCACGTCGGCGCCGAGCAGGCCGCGTGGCATCCCCGCCACATCGACCTCCCGTTCTCCCAGGTCCGCGATCGGTAGCGGCCACCCGCGGTAGGTCGCCACCGCGAACACGTCGCTGAGCAGCTCGTCGGCAGCCGCCTCATCGTCGCTGGCCAGGCGATCGAAACCGCTGGCCATGGCTCGGCTGGCGAGGGTCGACATCCGCCTCAGGTGCCTGACCAGGGAGCGATCCGCCAGCGATGGGATCTCGTCGCCGATCGCTCCCTCGTACCGGACGAGCATGTCGACCTGGGTGAGCGCTGCGACCAACGTCGGCGCATCGATACGGTAGCACGTGCAGATCATGGCGTGAGGTCGGCTCGCCACGGAGCGAGCACCTCCGCGAGCTTGGCGCGCCCGAGATCGTTCAGACCGGGACCGAGGATCCCCGGCGCGATCTGCCAGTACCGCTCGTCATCGAGGTCCCCCAGGTCGATCGAGCGGCAATGGTACGCGGATGCGACATCGGCCACCTGACGTCGCAGCGGAGCGGCGTCCGATGCGTGCGCGCGCGCGGTGAACGGACCAGCGAGCACCACCTGATTCGCGCCGCGCCGGATGGCATCCGCGACCAGCCAGGCAACGAGCTGGCGATAGGTGCGATGCTGCCAGCCGGCATGGATGTCGCTCGCAGGAAGCAGCACCAGCAGCGATCGGTTCGCCATTGGGAGCGCCTGGGATGTGACGACCAGCCCGAGGATCCCGGATCTCGGCGTCGCATCGTCCGGCTCCGCTTCCAGCAAGACGGCCTGGCAGCGGATCGCCTCGGCGGCCGCCGCGACTCCCAGGATCTTCCAGCGGCGATCGACGTCGGCTTCGACTCGCGGAAGAACCAGCACCACAGGGGATCCTGCGATCGCCAGGCGGCGATCGTGGTCGAGAGCGATGCCCTGTGCGCATCCAGGCGCGATGAGACGCACCGTGACCGCCTCGTGGGCGCGAGACCATGTCAGGTCGTCGCTCGCCCGGTCGGTGTCCACCCGCGCGGTGACCGTCCACGACCGGCCATCATCGCCGCGGCGAGGTGCCAATTCACGACCGCCGCAATGCACGTTCCACGGCGGTTGCGTCGCACCGTCGGCGGGCCACGACACCGTCACCTCGTCGCCGCGATACGCGATGACGGGAAGATGGTCCCAGAGCGGCGCTCGGGTTTCCGCGCTCAGCGGTCCGGTCGCGGCGACGAGCACCATCAGGGCCGCGGCCGCTCGCACGAGCGCTACTTGTCTTTGGGACGGCGGTTGGCCACCGTCTTCAGCCGGATATCCAGATCCTTGACCGCCGTCTTCCAGGCGACGCCCGCCTCGGCGCTGCCGAAGATCGATACACACAGCTGCTTCTGATCCTTGAACAGCCCGCTGGTCAATACCTCGCGCGCAGTCGTGTCGTCCATCGACACCACGCTGACGCGACCGCGATCCTGCTCGAGATGCAGCGTCACCTGGTTCCCCGTCGCGGTCCAGGGAAGCTCCGTCCATGGGCCCCATGCTCCGGCGCGCAATTCGCGCCAGCCCAGGCGATTGTCGGCCAGGATGCCGTAGGCGATGCCATTGGCCCGTGCGCCGTCGAGCAATTCGAAGCCGCAGATCGCGCTCGACAGTCCGCTGACATCGAAGGTCGCCTGCACGGATCTCACGGAGGCGGCCGGGTATTCGACCCAGGCCCGGCTGACGCTGTCCTCGGCGGCGGTCTGGGTGCCTTCGAAGACGAGGCTGCTGTCGGCGGTCCGGATCGCGATGTTGGTGCCAGGCGTCGAGAACTGCCAACCGCGACTGAGAAGGTCGCTCGAGGTGCCTTCGAAGCGTTCACGCAGCGATTGGTCCTCGGCGGCCGCATATTCGCGCTGCAGGATCTCGACGTACTCGCGCGGAGGGTTGTCCGAGCCGGCGACGGCAGCGAACAGGGTCTTCGCGGATGCGCTGTCCTTCAGCGCCTCGGCGATGTAGACGCGGTAGACCGCTGCATAACCATCGTTGGGCGGCAGCTGGGCGAGCGCGGCTTCGGCCGGGACGAACCGACGCGCGAGGATGTGTCCAAACGCCTGCCAGCGCAGCGACTCGGGCGTCTGGGTCTGGGAGAGCGCACGCATCACATCCTCGGTCGGATTGCGGATGGCCGCGACCTGGGCGAGGAATTGCTGGCGTCGGCTGCTCTTCGGGTCGATCGCCGCCAGCGCCTGGTCGAAGCGGCGGTTCTGGAGGTCGAGGCACGCGTTGTATTCCGCTGCGATCGGAGCGAGGGCTGGCGGCAGGTCCTTCACGCGCATCGCGCGGCGCTCGATCATCGCGAGTCCGAGTTCGGCCGTTGGAGTCGGCAGCCCGGTCCACCAGGTGCGCGCCTGATCGACCTTGCCGGCGCGGAACGCGATGAGCCCCAGATTGTATTTGGCGATGATCGCACTGTCAGGCGAGAGGTTTCCCGCGAGCGCCTGGGTCAGGAAGGGCTCGGCCTGTTCGGCCTGGTTCTGCGCGAGCAGCGCGCTGCCCTTGATCGCCTTCGCCTCGTCGACGAACTGGTTCGCCGCGATCAGGGTTTCGGCCGCGGCCAAGGCGTCGGCTCGGGCACCGCGCTTGAGCGAGGTCCGGGCGTACCCCAGGCCGGCCTCGTAATCGTGGTGCAGTTCGAAAGGTTTGCGCCAGGCCTCCTGCGCCATGCGCAGATCACCAGCGGCTTCCGCCGCTTGGGCGAGGAAGCGGTTGGCCGCCTGCGACGTCGGCTGCTTGTCGATCCACAGGGCCATCAGCGCCTTGAGCTCGGGTTCATTCTTCTGAGCCAGGTGGATCTTGGCCAGGTTCTCGTAACCGGCGGTCCACTGCGGATTGGCCACGAGGACCGATCTGCACATCGCGATGGCGGTGTCGAAATCGGATGCATCGATGAGCATCGGCACCACCGCCTCGGCGATGTCCGCGCTCGGCTTCTTCGCCAGCGCCTGCTTCGCCAGGGCGATGGCCTCGTCCTTCGCAGCATGGTCGAAGCCCCACTTGATGGTCTTCTTCACCTCGGACTGGTCGTTAGCCGCGAGCGCCTGCGCACCATGTCCCTTCACCGCCTCGCCGGCGGTCTGCTTGCGTTCGATGCGTTCGATCTGGGCACCGGGAATCGTCACCTTGGCGTTGGTGCCGAACTGCACCAGGACCACGCCCTGGTCCGGCGTGCGGTCGACCACGCGACCGACCATCCCCTGCGCATTGCTGTTCTTCAGGTAGACGGTGTCGTACTCGTTGACCACCAGCTGCACCGGTTCCTGCTGCGCGGCGACCAGGCGCACGCCGCACAGGACGAGGACGAGCAGCGGACACGCACGCGCGAGCGACGAGGCGTACGCCATGGTCATTTCTCCGAGAGCGGCAACACCGGCAGTGCTGGCGCATCGAGCGGGGGAGCGGGCGGCAGCGGGATGCGCGCCGTATTCGGGGTCGTCCCCTTGCGCGGGCTGAACGGATTGGCGATCGGCCCATCGAACTCAGGCATCAGCGATGCCAAGGCGCGCTGGCCCTGCATCACCGAGGTATCGGCCGCCGGCCCCAACACGCGCAGATCGCGGGTCGGTACGGGGAAGCTCGTTCCCGAGTCCAGCAGCGCCACCACGGCAGCGATGAGCGCCACCAGCACCAGGGCGGCCGCGACGAACACATGCGGTGTCATCTTCATGGGATCATCCGCCCCCGAGGCGGCCGCGCGGAGGTATCGCTTTCGGCGCAACGTCGGCCGGAGCTGCTGCGGGCGGCAATGCGGGGGAAGTCGACGGAGCAGAGGCGGGTGCGGAACTCGCGGGCACCGTCGCGCGTGGGCGCTCCGTCGGCGCTGCCGGCTTGGCACCGACGCGGTTGGCGGTGATCAGACTGGCGGTGAGCTTGAACTTCTGCTGGTTCTCGCGGCCCTGGACGATGGTCAGCGCCCGGATGCCGACGCCCGACTTGTGCGCTTCGAGCAGATTCTGCAGCAGCTTCTGACCGGCCTCGTAACCCGTCTCGATCTCGAAATCGCAATTCAGGATCATGTACGTGCCCGACGGATCGCATTCGATCTTGCCGGGGACGACCGACTCGGGGGCGATGGCCGATATCTTCACCACGCCTGCTTCGAAGCAGAGGTCGACCACGGCACGATACAGGTACAGCTGTGAGAGCTCGATCGCCTGGGCGGCTTCGCTCTCGCTCAGGCCCCTGTCGAGCGGCAAGGACGTCGGCAGGCCGATCTGCAGGCTCTGCGCTCGCGAGCGCATCGCTGCGTGATCCGAATGGATGATCGCCGAGCCGGTATTGACCCCGACGGCGAGGTAGGGCTTGGGCAACTCGGGCACCAGCACCCCTTCGACGGTGCGCAGCTCGCCGTCCTGGCGCTCCTTCGCGCGGGTCAGCTCCTGCACGGCCTCGGCCGCGGGGATGCCCTCCTGTGGGCGATCCGGATGATAGAGCTTCTCGTAACTGCCGTGCAGCGTCACGGCGCGCGGGGTCATCTCCGACAGGGTCGCGCCGCGCGACCACAGCAGGACGCAGCCGAGCACGACGCAGACGCCGGCGCCCCCTCCCCAGATCGCCAGCACGCGTTGATCGGGGGTCATGCGAACGCTCCCGCTGGCGCCTTGCGCGCGCGCGCATGGGCGACCGGCCACCAGACCAGGATCCACAATCCGGCGGCCAGCAGCAGCGGCACCACCGGCTGCACGTGGACCTTACCTTCGAGCGTCTCCTGGTAGCGCAGGTCCGGCCACATCAGCGTCGCCAGGATCGCGAAGGCGAGTCCGAGCTTCCATGGGTACCCGGGGCGCCCGCTCGCGGCCTGGAAGGCTTGCAGCGGAATGCCGATCAGGAGCAGCGGCGCGCCGACCAGATACAGGCGGCTCGACGTCTGGGGGCCCAGCCACAGCCACAGGAACACCGCGGCCAGGATCAGCAGCGCGCCGACGCGCACTTCGGTACGGCAACCCGGATCGGTGAAGGTGAATCCAGGCTTCGCCTGCTTCGCGGGGACCGCGGAAGGAGATGCGGGGGCGGGGCTCGCGGATGCGGATGCTGATGCAGCGGTGTCGGTCACGGACGCGAGGCCTCCCAGGCGGCTACCCACACCGCGCTGGCGGCGAGGGCGGCGGTTTCGATGCGCAGGATGGTGCTCGCCAGTCGCACCGACCGGCCACCCGCCACCAGCGCCTCACGCTCCTCGTCCGTGAAGCCGCCTTCGGGACCGATCACCAGGGTGGTGGCGACCGGCGGGCCCGGAACGGCAGGGACGCCTGCAGGATCGCAGATGATACGCGGACCGGTGGAACGCGCCACGGTCTGGACGTCGATCGGCTGGTGGATCTCCATGGTGCGGCTGCGGCGACTCTGCTTGATCGCTTCGGTCGCGATACGCCGTTGACGGTCGAGATTCGCCGGCGGCCGTTCGCCGCGCTCGCACACCAGCGGCTGGAAGCTGCCCACGCCGAGTTCGCTCAGACCGCGCACGAGATCGGCGAAGCGATCCCCTTTGGGGACAGCGCAGACCACGCCCAGCAGAGCAGCGGGGCCTTCGGGTACCGCCTCGATCGCCGAGACCTCGATCTCGAGCGCTTCACGGCCGACTCCGGTCACCACCGCGCTGGCGCACCAGCCGGCGCCATCGGCCACACGAATGTCCTCGCCCGGCCGCAGCCGCAGCACCACGCGCCCATGATGGGCCTCGTCGCCTTCGACGATCACGGTGCCGCTCTTCAGCGGTCCGGGCAGCAGCAGCGTGCGTAGGCTCACGGGAGCGGTTGTGCGCATCGGCTCGGTGGCGACAAGCATCCATATCGGTACCTGCCAGTGACTTGGACGTTGACCGCCGGGGGATGCCGACGCGGCAGCGGCTTGCAGGACCGCATCCGGCCCCAGTCTGCGCCCCCGGAGGTCCCATGTACCGCTCGATGACCGCTCTGACCCTGCTCGTCCTCACCGCACCTGTGGCCATGGCCCACCCCGGTCATGGGACGAGCGTGGCGGCCGGAGCGCTGCATCCGCTGACCGGACCCGACCACCTGCTGGCGATGCTGGCGGTGGGATTGATCGCCACGCGCACCCCGAACGCGGCCTGGTGGCAGGTGCCCGCGACCTTCCTCGTCTGCCTGGTCGCGGGACTGGGCATCGGCTTGGTGGGCAGGCCCTTTGCGTATCTCGAGCCGACCATCGCCGCGACCGTGCTGGCCCTGGGCGCGCTGATCGCAGCGGCGCGCCCGCAGCCGGTGTGGATGGCATGCCTGCTGGTCGGCATGTGCGCGCTGCCGCATGGCGCGGCGCATGGCCAGTAACTCGGCAGCGCCCAGACCGTTCCGTTCATCGGCGGACTCCTGGTCACGACGGTCCTGCTGCTCGCCGCCGGCAGCGCCGTCGGCGCGCTCTGCCGGTCGCAGACGACCGTCCGGTGGTCGGGTGCGCTGGTCGCGTCGTGCGGTGTGCTGCTCCTGGCACAACTCTCCGTCTGATCGGATCAACCAGCGGTCGCATGATGGCTGCGCCCCGGTCAGGGCGCGATGACGACATCGCGGAATCCCGCGCCTCCGCGCTCGGCGACGAATCCGGCGCCGCCGGAACCGAGCCGATCGTCGTTGCCGCGCAGCACCTCGCGTCCATCCAGGCGCACGACGACCTCGGAGCCCCGCACGCTCGCCTCGATGCGGTGCAGGTCGCCTTCATCCCACCGGCATGGATGCGTCGCGAGCACGCGCTCGCCGTAGAAGCGCAGCACCAGCTGCAGCGCGTCGGCGGTCTTCACCACCGCGAGGTAGCGTTCGAGGCCCTGGTAGCGTACCACCAGCCCGGCCCGATCGACCAGGTAGGTGCAGAAATTCGCCGAGAAGGTGTAATCGCGCCAATCCGTCGTCCCGGTCACCGCGATGCCGCGCCCTTCGCTCTTGCCGTAGACCTGGACCTGTTCTCCGCGCACCGGGCCGCGGAAGCTGATGTCGAGGTCGCTGACCCAGCCGACGATCGCGCCAGCCTCGTTGCGCGGCAGCTTGCACGCGAGCGCATAGCGCGGCGCGCCCGTGAAGCGGATGCGGTCGACGACCAGGCGGCCGGATCCGGTCCCAGCGATCTCGATCCCCAGTTCGCAGACCGGCCAGCCATCCAGGTCGGGGATGACCAGGGACACGGCGACGGCTGCGCCTGGCAGCAGTGCGATGGCCTCGGAGGCGATCAAGCGCGTGGGCTTCCTGGTGATCGCGTCGTACGCGCGCACGAACAGCCGCGCGGTCAAGCCCGCTGACCGGACCTCTGATGATCCCGCGAGCTCGACACTCATGCCCGGATAGAGCCGAGGCGTGCCCATCACTGCATAGCCGCCGCCACTGCTCGGTTCGGCGAGGATCGGCGTGGTGATGCGCGCCGTGCGCTCGGCGGTGACGTCCGCCACGTCGATGGCGAGCGCGCGCAGGCCGCCGACCGCGATGTTCGACACCGTGCCGGCGCCGGGAGTGCCGTGCGCCGTGGGCTCGGTCTGGAAGCCATGGCGCGCGCCCTTCTGCGAGAAATGGAAGAAGGCGCCGTCCTTGGGCGCGGGGATTTCTGGCCAACCCATCACGCGCCGTCCGATGCGCGCCACCGCCTGGGCCTCCTTCAGGCAATCGGTGATGTGCCGGGTGCCCTCGGCGGTCGGCATGATGATGCGGTCGGCGATCGGTCCCTGGAAATCGTAATCGCGGTTGATGCCGTCCAGACCGACCTTGATGCCCATCACGCTGCCGACGTTCGCGGCATTGCAGTCGGTGTCCCAGCCGGCGGTGTTGATGATCATCTGCGATTCGCGGAACGAGTCGGGGGCGTAGCTCCAGGCCATCACCATCAGCGCGTGGTTCGGGACCATGTGGCAGCCGCCGCCGTACTTGGCGTAGCCATAGGTCTCCTCGATCCGCGCGAAGGTCTTCTGCCAATCGCCGTCCTGCTTCGACCACGCGCGCACATCGTGGTGCACTCGGGCGATCAGGCTGTCGGCCGGGATCACGCTCACGCCGATATCGAGCAGCGTCTCCATGTCCTTCTCGACGAACGCGGCAGAGACCATCGCCGCCACCACCAGCGCGCCGTTGACCGCCTCGCCATCGTGGCTGACGCGCGCGGATTTGCGCGCGAGCGTCACCGCGAGCTGCGGATCGCCGGGAGCCACCATGCCATACGCGTCGATGAAGATCTGCGCGCCGATCTGCTCGGCGACGGACTTGCCATTGCGCGCGATCGATCCGCTCTCGGGCGAGGTCACGCCCTGCTTCAGGCGCAGGAAGGCGGTGTGCTCGGTGGAGATGCCCAGCCCGCCCCACCACAGGATGGTCTTGTTCTCGATGATGTAGTTCTGCCACATCCGCCCGAAGTCCTCGTCCGGGGTGTCGCCATAGCGCCCGGTGTCCTCGAGGGCCCGGATGAAGGTGAATGTGCCGCTGATGTCGTCGTCCGATACGACCAGCGGCACCTTGTGCTCGGCTGCGACGTAGCGGTCGACGCGGCCGAAATGCTCGATGATGCCCTTCTTCTGCCAGCCCTCGAACGGTCGCCCCATGTACACGCCGATGACCTTGCCCAGCACGCCGGCGTAGACCTGTTCGTCGTAGTTCGCGATGTCCATGGGATCTCCGATGGGGGAATACTGGTGGACATTTATGCTTAATCTTCCTTAAATAGACTCGTGACTGTGCATAAACGACCACATTCGGGACGGGACGCACGGTACCAACCGCTGCACGCCCCCATCACCCTGCCAGAGGACTTCCCGTTCAGGCCGACCTACCACGTCCAGAAGGACGAGCCGATCACCACCCTCCACCGGCACGACGGCATCGAACTGGGCTACTGCTTCTCCGGCTCGGGTGTGTTCGTGGTCGAGGACAAGGTCATGCCCTTCAGCGCCGGCTGCGCCACGGTCATCAATGAGCGTGAACTGCACCTCGCTCAGAGCACCCCGGGGACCGAGAGCAGCTGGGCTTTCCTCTACGTCGATCCGGCCCGACTGATCGGCGCCTGCGACGAGCCGCTGCTGCTGTCGACCACCGAACTGTGCGGGCGCGAATTCGCGAACGTGCTCGCGCCGGACGCGCACCCCACGATCTGCGCGCTGCTGCGCGAGCTGGCCGACGAATCGCGCGAACCGGGCGAGGGGCATCGCAGCGTGGTCCGCGGCTTGGTGCTGTCGCTGATGGCCCGGCTGCACCGACTGCCGGGACGCCGCAGCGGCGACACGTCGTCGCGCGCGCCCTCGCTGCAGCGCTTGGCGCCCGCGCTCGCCTACATCGGTTCGCACTACGCCGAGGAGCTGGGCATCCCCACGCTCGCGCGCGTGTGCGCGATGAGCGGCACACACTTCCGCCGCAGCTTCGGCGCCGCCCTCGGTCAGACCCCGAAGGAATACCTCACGCGCTTCCGCGTGCAGAAAGCCGCGTCGCTCCTGCGCGATCCGCGCCACAGCGTGCTCGAAGCCTCCCTCAGCGCGGGCTTCCAATCGCTCAGCGCCTTCAACCGTCATTTCCGCGCGATCATGGGCGTCTCGCCACGCGAGTGGCGCCGACCGGCGGCCTGAACCGCGTACCCGCGTAACTGTCGATCAGCGCGCCGCGGAGGAGGCCGCAGCCCAGCGCGGCTTCAGCAGATCCTTCATATGCTTGTTCACCGCGAACAGGTCGGACACCGGCACATCGGTGAACGGCAGGGTCTGCATGTAGCCCGGCGGACCGAATTCCGGATGGACGAGCAGCCGAGCTGCGCCCGCGGCCCGGTTCGCCACGACGATCGCATCCCACCACGCGAGGTGCGCATCGACCGCGGGCTTCCATTCGGGAGCGGCGGGATGGTTGACCTGGGGACCCTCGGCATGACCGACGCGGGCGTGGATGTTGATCACGCGGGGGATGATCTGGTCCAGGAGCCCGCGCCGATCCTCGAGCAGGCTCTCGTGGACCACGCACCAGTGCGAGAAGTCCGCGGTCAGGCGCGTATCGGGCAGGGCTTCGAGCAGGCGCAGCGTGGCGGGGATGCAGAAGGTGCCGCGTCCGCGGTGCGTCTCGTGGGCGAGGACGACCCCCTCGCCGCGCGCGATGCGGTCCATCTCGGCCATGATCCGGACGTTGTCACCGTGGGCGAAGAAATCGCCGCCGCTCTGCGAGTTGACCATCAGCGGCTCGAACGCCTTCAGCCGCGGCAGGAAGTCGCGGAACGAGGCGATGTGGGCGTCGGGGTCCGCTCCGAAGGTCGAGAACTGTCCGACCAACCGCAGCCCCAGCGAACGAGCCAGGTCGCGGATCGGTGCGACCGCCTCGAGCGTCGCGGGAGCGCGCAGGCTCACGCAGTCGTAGCCGGCGGCCTTGATGCGGGGGAATGCGCCAGCGTGATCACCGGGGACCATGCCCCACATGCCGCAGGTGTAGAGGATGTCCATGGCGGCATGGTGAGTCGTGATCCGTGCATTTCCAGGAGGCCGCTCGACAGATGCGCGGCCGTACACGGTCCGATCCTGGCCTTGCCGAGGTGTCTGGTTAGGCTCCCGCCACTTCTTCATCGGACCGTAGCTCAGCTTGGCTAGAGCATTGCGTTTGGGACGCAAGGGTCGCAGGTTCGAATCCTGTCGGTCCGACCATTTTGGATTGGGGCCCCTTCGGCAGCAATGTCGAAGGGCTTTCTCTTTTCCAGGACGAGCTTTACGTCGCTGACCAGGCGGTTCAAAGAAACTGCACCCAAAATCTCTCGCCGTTGGGCCATGTTTGAACGGCGCCAGAGATCTGCGGCATTTTGCATGAAATCGAAGACCGTCAGGGCCAATTCGCCGCGTTTGTTGTCATAGCTCGGCTTCTCTTCCAACTGGCGGTCAACGTCGGCAAGTTCCACCCGCAACGCGCCCTGTTTCACCGAGAACTCGGCCTGTTCGAGCGCGCCGTCAAGGTAGACGTTCATCAAGCGGTCCAGTCTGCCCTTAATCTCGCTCCTCAGCTTGGCCAGGATCCGCCGTCGATCGGCCTCCACCTTAGCAACGTCAGCGACTCGCTCGACTGGTTGGAGCGGCTGATCTGGGCCAAGGTCTGCGCCACGCGCCAGGTCGCCACCATCGAGGACATCGGCTACAGCAAGGGCTACACCTTCGCGCTCACGCACTGGCGCGATGTGCTCGATGGACTCGCCGCGCTGCGCGAGCACCGGGGCATGACGGTGATCCTCATTGCCCATGCACGCATCGAGCGCTTCGAGAATCCCGAGACCGAAGCCTACGACCGCTACGTGCCGCGCCTGCATAAGACCGCAACCGCACTGGTGTCGGAGTGGTGCGACGAAGTCCTCTTCGCCACCTACCGCGTCTTCACCAAGGCCACCGACGAGGGTTTCAACCAGAAACGCGTCAAGGGCCTGGGTTCCGGCGAGCGCGTGCTGCGCGCCACCGAACGTCCCAGCCATCTCGCCAAGAACCGCCTGAATCTGCCCGACGAACTGCCGCTCGCGTGGTCGGAGTTCGCCAAGCACCTCACCGCCAGCAACGCGATCGCCGCAGCCAGCACCACCGTCCCCTCCACCAACCGCTGAATCCGGCATGGCGCTGCACGGCCTGGCAAGGCTTGGCGAGGCGCTGCACCGCAATCCACGGCTTTTCAATCACCTCATCCACCACCAGGACAACTCCCATGTCGCTCATCAACTTCGATGCCACCCAGTTCGAGCCTAGCACCGGCAAGGATCCCGTTCCGGCCGGCAAATACATTGCCGCCATCGTGGAATCCACGATGAAACCCACCAAATCAGGTAACGGTCAATACCTCGAAATCGAATACCAGATTCTCGATGGCGAACACAAGGGCCGGAAGCTGTGGTCCCGCCATACGCTCGTCCACGTCAATCCGCAGACAAGCGCCACCGCGCATATCGCCGACGGTCCCAGGTCGCGTAATGCGCCACCACCATCTCGGCTTGGCACTGCTGGGCGTGGCAGTCCACCGCATGGCATTCCACGGCACGGCCTCTTCATGATGGAGTTGCGCCCCTACCAACGAGAGGCGGTCGCGGCCGTCTACCAGCACCTCGCTCAACGCGATGACAACCCATGCGTCGTCATTCCGACCGGCGGGGGAAAATCGCCTATCCTGGGGAGCATTTGCGCGGATGTGGTGGAGAAATGGAAT
>JACCZE010000101.1 GCA_013696105.1 Planctomycetota bacterium
CCCCCCCCCCCCCCCGGCGCGGGGGGATCCTGTGGATCCCCCCGTACAAATGGCGAACCCACGGCCAAAGGCCGTGGGCATCGCGAAGCGATGCGAAGGCGCGCAGCGCCGTTCGCTCAGTTAGCCCCGTCCAGGCGGCACGGGGGGATCGCAGATCCCCCCGTACAACAGAGAGACCCACCGTGCTGCGCACGGTGGGAATCGCGAAGCGATTCGCGCGCGACAGCGCGCGTTTCTCCGGCCGGCTCCGCCGGCCGAAGAAGCTAGTGCGCCATCGCCTTCCCGGTGCCCTTGCCCTTGTGTTGCGCCGCGTCGTTCGTCGGCTTGGCGTTCTCGCCGTACTTGCCGGCGGCGTAGTCCTTCGCCATCTGATCGAGCGTGACCACGGGAACGCTGGGCGCGTGTCCGGCCTGGCCGAACTGGCGCATGCGCTCTTCGCAGATCTTCTGCATCGCCAGACGCGACGGGGTCAGGTAGTAGCGCGGGTCGAATTCCTCCGGCTTCTCGGTCATCGACTTGCGGATCGAGGCGGTGATGGCCAGGCGGTTGTCGGTGTCGACGTTGATCTTTCGCACGCCGGCGCGGATGCCGCGCTGGATCTCCTCGACCGGCACGCCGTAGGTCTCCTTGATCTTGCCGCCGTACTTGTTGATCTCATCGATGAGGTTCTTGGGCACCGAGCTCGAACCGTGCATGACCAGATGGCAGTTCGGGATCTTCTTGTGGATCGCCTCGATGGTTCCCATCGCGAGCACGTCGCCGGTGGGTTTCTTCGAGAACTTGTAGGCGCCGTGGCTGGTGCCCATGGCGACCGCGAGGGCATCGATGCCGGTGCGCTTGACGAAGTCGACCGCCTGGTCGGGATCGGTGAGCAGCTGATCCATGGTCAGCTTGCCCTCGGCGCCGTGGCCGTCCTCCTTCTCGCCGGTGCCGTGCTCGAGCGAGCCGAGGCAGCCGAGTTCGCCTTCGACCGACACGCCGAAGCGGTGGGCGATGTTCACCACCTCACGGGTGACGGCGACGTTGTATTCGTAGCCGGCGGGGGTCTTTGCGTCTTCCTCAAGCGATCCGTCCATCATCACGCTGGTGAAGCCCATGCGGATGGCGCTGATGCAGGTGTCGGGCGCGTTGCCGTGGTCCTGGTGCATCACGAACGGGATCTCGGGATACAGCTCGGCGGCCGCCTGCATGAGGTTGCGCAGGAAGATGTCGTTGGTGTATTTCCGCGCGCCGCGCGAGGCCTGGACGATCACCGGGCTCTTGGTCGCACGGGCGGCCTCCATGATCGACTGGATCTGCTCCATGTTGTTGACGTTGAGGGCGCAGACGCCGTAGCCGTTGGCGGCAGCGTGATCGAGCAGGGGACGGAGCGGGATGAAGGGCATGGAGCCTCCGGATGAGCGGGGAACGGGGGTCCGGGATTGTCGCACCCCGCGGTGACCGTCAAGGCGACGATCGTGCGCACGAGGTCCGGGAACCCGTGCGGAAGCCTGCATCAATCGTGGAACCCCTTGCGCGCACGGGCCATCCGGGCGGGGGTGATGAAGCCGCTGCGCAGCGCCACCTGGACCGCATCCAGCCCTTCCGCTTCGAGCTGACGCGCGAGGGAGATGCGACTGCGGGTCAGGGCTCGCTTGGGCGAATCGCCGTAGCAGGCGCGGAACAACGCGTGGGCCTGCGCACGCTGGAGGCCGCTGGCACGCAGGACGTCGCCTGCGGTGACCGGTCGCCAGAAATTGCGCCAGACGAAGCGCGCCATAGCGGCCTGTTCGGGGGTCATGTGCAGCGCTGCGGCCGGCTCGCGCGCGAAATGGCCGATCAGCGCGGCCACGGCCGAGCGCCGGCTGTCGGCATTCGCTGCCTGCATCGCGCGCTCGAGCAGACCTCGGCTCGGCTCCTCGGCGAGGATGAGCCACCAGCGGCGGCGGGCGGTCGCCAACAGCACGTCGCTGCGGCACCCGATCAGCCCATGCGCGTACACCGAGGAACCCGCACGCAGCGTGGCATGGCGGTGCCAGGCGCCGGGCGCCACGAGCACCGCCTCGCCAGCGGCGAGGTCGAGGACGCCGGAAGCGGATTCGATGCGGGTGGTCCCGGTCAGGCAGCAGACGACGGTCGGCCCGTCGTGGACGTGGCCGTCCACACGCCCATCGACGGGAGCGGTCGCCGCCGTGAGCACGCGCACGCCGCGCAGCCTGGACGGCACCGCGTCGACATCCCGCCAGCAGGCGAAGGCCTCTGGATCGAACAGGGCCTGGCCGCGCGCTCGACTAGACCTCTGATAGGAATCAGACATATGGTCGCGATCCAGTGTGGACGGCCATGGCCCGCCGGCAACCGCCGCGACCATGCCGGACATGCCCAACCTGCACCTGCTGCCCCGACCGAAAACGCTGACCCTGACCGGAGGTGATCGCCCCCTGCCTGAGGTATTGAGCATCTCGGGCGCAGATGCGGCGCTGATCGCCGCCACCCTCGGAGACCGCGGTCGCAGCGCCGAGGGTGGATCGGCCACGGTGCACTGCGTCGTCGCGACCGATGCATCGACGGACGATGACGGCTACGTGCTCGAGATCGGCGCGGCGTCACCCATCCGCCTGAGCGCGCGCACCCGTTCTGGACTGCGTTGGGGTCTGACGACGTTGAACCAGATCCTCTCGCAATGCGGGAACCGGATCCCCCTCCTGCGCATCGATGATGCTCCTGCATTCGCGGTGCGCGGCGTCATGCTCGACATCTCGCGCGATCGGGTGCCGACGATGGCGTCGCTGCGCGACCTGGTGGCCACCCTCTCGCGCTGGAAGATCAATCACCTGCAGCTGTACATCGAGCACACCTTCGCCTACCGCGGCCACGAGGACGTGTGGCGCGCTTCATCGCCGATCACCGCCGACGAGATGCGCGAGCTCGATCGCCTGTGCACCGATCACGGCATCGAGCTGACCGCCAACCAGAACTGCCTGGGCCACGTCGAGCGCTGGCTGAAGGTGCCGGGCTACGGCCATCTCGGCGAACGCACTGCCGGACATCTCATTTTCGGCAGCTGGTACGTCGATCCGAACACGCTGGTCGCCAACGACCCCGAGGGCCTGTCACTGGTGCGGGGCCTCTTGGATCAGCTGCTGCCGTGCTGCTCGGGCCGCTACGCGCACATCGGCTGCGACGAGCCGTGGGACCTGGGCACGGGCCGCTCGAAGGCAGCGGTCGACACCGACGGATTCCACGCGGTCTACGCCCGGCACGTGACCACCGTCGCATCGTTCGCGCGCGCGCACGGCAAGCGCGCACTGTACTGGTCCGATCCCGAGCACCTCGCGGGCGCGGCTGGGATCGACGCCTCCAAGGCCCCGCACCTGTCGTCCCTGCTGCCGACGGATGTCGTGCCCGTGGTCTGGGGGTATGACCCCGACACCGATTTCGCCGCGCGCGGCCGTCGCTTCCGCGAGCGCGGATTCGAGACCTGGCTGGCCCCGAGCACCAACTGCTGGGTGAGCTTCACCGGCCGCGTGCACGAGCGCCGTGGAAATCTCGCGCGCGCCGCCCGCGATGGCGCGGCCATCGGCGCCACCGGCATCCTCAACACCATCTGGGGCGACAACGGCCATCGCCAGCAATGGCCGCTCACCCTCGCCGGGATCGCCGATGGCGCGCAGGCGCAATGGAGCGGCGACGTCGGCTTCGATGACGACGCCATGGGCCTGCACGCGTTCGGATCGCCAGCGCTCGGGCGCTGGCTGATCGCCTTCGGCGACGTGGACCTGGAGCTGCGCCGCCACCACGGCGGGCTGTTCCAGGATTCCAAGCAGGCTTTCTTCCATCCCTGGAAACCCGGCGACGCCGCGCTCTGGCAAGCCGTTGACGACCGCTTCGCACAGCTCGAGACGACGCTGCCGCACGACGTCACGCCCCAGGTGCGCGACGAGTGCGCCCACGCACTGGCCATCGCCCGCTACGCCGCGCAGCGCGCCGTGCTCCGTCGCGGTGCCCCCACCGTCGACGAGCGTCGCGCTTTGGCCTCGCGTCTGGCCGAGCTCCTCGCCGACCACCGCCGCCTCTGGCTGCTGCGCAGCCGGCCCGGAGGCCTCGAGCAGAGCTGCGATTGGTACCGGCAGCTGATCCAGCACCACTGAGCCGCAGCGTCGTTGATGCATGCAGCATCCGAGCGAACCCACCGCCCCGCGGTGGGCATCGCGCAGCGATGCAGGGGCGCGCAGCGCCCGTGAGCGGCCGAGCGCGCAAGCGCGCCCGGGCGCGCCCCCTCCCGCGTCAAAAAACAGAAAGGGGGGAGCCTGGGGCAGGGACCCCGGGCGGCATGGGGGGATCGTCCCCGATCCCCCCATACAAATGGCGAACCCACGGCCAAAGGCCGTGGGCATCGCGCAGCGATGCGAAGGCGCGAAGCGCCGTTCGCCCTGTAGTCAGTCAGACCAGCTCGAAGATCGCCTTCGCGCCATGATCACCCAGCCGGAAGCCGGCCTTGAGCACGCGCGTGTAGCCGCCCTTGCGGTCCTTGTAGGTCGGCGCGACTTCCTCGACCAACTTGGTCACGGCCTTCACGTCGTGCAGCGCGGTCATCGCCTGACGCCGGTAGTGCAGCTTCTTCGCCGGATCGGACGCTTCGGCCGACTTCTTGCCGAGGGTGATGCACTTCTCAGCGTAGCGGCTGGCCTCCTTGGCCTTGGGCAGCGTGGTGACGATGCGACCGTGCTCGATCAGGGAGCACACCATGTTGCGCAGCATCGCCAGGCGATGTGCCGAGGTGCGGCCCAGTTTGCGGTGATCATTGAGGTGGCGCATGGCTTATCCAATCGTGAGGCAACAGAGAGGGCGAAGCCTTCCGGCTCCGCCCTCAGGGTTTTATGCTTCGGCCTTCGTGGCGAGGCGCATGCCGAAGGAGAGGCCGCGGTCGGCCAGCTTCTTCTTCAGCTCCTTGGTGGCGATCTTGCCGAGGTTGCGGATGGCCGCGACTTCGGGCTCGTCCATCTGCACCAGATCCGCGATCAGCTTGATGTTCGCGGCGCGCAGGGCGTTCTCGGTACGGACCGAGAGGTCGAGCGATGAGATCTGCTTGGACAGGAGCGCGGTGCGCTCGCCGTCGCCCTCGATGACGAGATCGGAGGCTCCGCCGCCGCCCTCGAAGTCGCGGCCGATCTCGAAGTACTTCACGAACGGATTCAGATGCTTGCGCAGGATGTTGGTCGCTTCGACGAGCGCGAGCTCGGGAGTGATCGAACCATCGGTCCACACCTCGAGGTCGAGCGCCTCGAAATCGGTGCGCTTGCCCAGGCGGGTGCTAGCAACGTGGAAAGCGCAGCGCTGGACGGGCGAATAGATGCTGTCCACCGCGATGGTGCCCAGGGGCGAGCCATCGATGCGCTGGGCTTCGGCAGGCACGAACCCGCGACCGCTGCCGACGTCCATCTCGAGCACGAAGCGCACATCCTTGGTCAGGGTCGCGACGACGAGCTCGGGGTTGATGACTTCGACGTCCTGGTGCGGCGTGATGTCGCCGGCCGTCACCGGGCCCGCGCTCGATTTCTCGAGGCGGATGACGACGTTCTCGTCGCTGTGCAGGCGCAGGCGCAGGCGCTTGATGTTCAGGATGATGTGGGTGACGTCCTCGAGCACGCCGTCGAGCGACGTGAACTCGTTGTTGGCGCCCTGGATGCGGATCGAGCGCACGGATGCGCCCTGGATCGACGACAGCAGCACGCGGCGCAGGCCGTTGCCGATGGTGGTCGCGAAGCCGCGTTCGAACGGCTCGGCATGGAACTTCGCGTAGTTCGCGAGTCCGGTGCCTTCGATCTTCTCAACCCGGGTCGGCAGTTCAAAGCCACGCCAGCGGATACGCATGATTTACTCCAGGAAAGTTTTGATGTGCGAAAGAGGTTGTCGAATGCCCGGCTCGAATGCCCAGCCCGCCGGTTTCCCGGGGGCAGCCCCGGAGGGGCGATCCTGGGGGCGCGGCCTGCTGCCGCTCCCCCATGCTGACAGTTAGACTCTACGCTTCTTGCGCGGGCGGCAGCCGTTGTGCGGCAGCGGGGTGACGTCGATGATCGCCTTGACGATGATGCCGCTGTTGACCAGCGCGCGGATGGCGCTTTCGCGACCGGCGCCTGGGCCGCGCACGCGGACTTCCGCTTCCTTGAGGCCGAGCTTCATCGCCTTGTCCCCGGCGCGCTCCATCGCCAGCTGCGCGGCGAAGGGCGTGCTCTTCTTGCTGCCCTTGTAGCCGATCGAACCCGCCGATTCCCAGCTGGCGACTTCGCCGTTCTGGTCGGTGATCGAGATGATCGTGTTGTTGAACGTGGCGTTGATGTGCACGATGCCCGAGCGCACCGTCTTCTTCACTTTTTTCTTGGTATATGCCATGTCTCGCTCGTTCTTGTAGTTCTATTGAGGCGGTCAACGCGCTTACTTGCGCAGGATCTTCTTGTTGGCGACGGTCTTCTTCTTGCCCTTGCGCGTGCGCGAGTTGGTGCGCGTGCGCTGGCCTCGGCAAGGCAGGTTGCGCGCGTGGCGGTAACCACGGTAGCAGCCGATCTCCTTGAAGCGGGCGATGTTCGCCTGGATCTCGCGCCGGAGGTTGCCCTCGATGACGTAGTTGTTCTCGATGTAGTTCGTGATGCGGCCGAGCTCTTCTTCGCTGAGCTGGTAGGCGCGCTTGTCGATGTCCACGCCGCACTTCTCGCAGATCACGGCTGCGCGGTTCAAGCCGATGCCGTACAGCGCTGCGAGCGAGTACGGGACCTTCTTGTTGTTCGGGATGTCGACGCCGAGGATACGGGGCATGGTGGATTTCCTGGAGCTTTGGTGGGGTCAGCCCTGGCGCTGCTTGTGGTTGGGATCGGTACAGATGACGCGAACGCGGCCCTTGCGGCGCACGATCTTACAGTTCTCGCAGCGACGGCGAACGGATGCTTGGACCTTCATGGCTGGCTCTTCGACTGGGTTGGTGGCACGGTTTGGGTTCAGGCTTCGCGGTAGACGATGCGACCGCGGGTGAGGTCGTATGGCGACATCTCGATGGTGACGGTGTCACCGGGCAGGATGCGGATGTAATGCATGCGGATCTTGCCCGAGATGTGCGCGAGGATCTCGTGCCCATTGGGGAGCAGCACGACGAAGCGCGCGTTGGGAAGGCTCTCCTTCACCTTCGCCTCGAGCCGGATGTTGTCTTCCTTGGGCATCAGAATCGCTTCCCGGATTTCTTGGCTGCCGCGAGGCCGCCATCGTCACCGCCGCCGAGGCCGCGGTATTGGTG
>JACCZE010000117.1 GCA_013696105.1 Planctomycetota bacterium
CCACCCGGTGCGCGACAAAGCCGCCCATCGGGGATACGGGGGACGAAGTCCCCCAGCGGGATGCGGGGGCGGCAGCCCCGATGCAACGGCGACCGAGCACCGCGAGCGTCGCCAAGACCATGAGCCCCCGCAGACGCGTGCGCGACAAGGCCGCCAATCGGGGGGGTACGGGGGACGAAGTCCCCCAGCGGGGGTGTCGGGGGCGGCAGCCCCTGATGCAAAGGCGACCGAGCACCGCGAGCGTCGCCAGGCCCGACCGCTGGGCGGGCGCAGCCCGAACAGCGTCAGCCGCCGCAGGCGGCGTGCGCGGCGCAGCCGCGCGTCGGGCCGTCAGTCCATGGGGGCGGCGTAAGGCACCGGATCCGGCATCTCGAGCTGGATGTGCGACAGCGCCTTCGCCGCCTCCTCGGGCGAATCCACCAGATGCAGCAGATCGAGATCACCGTGCGTGATGTAGTGGTGCTCGTGATCCATGTGCGTCTTCATCCACGACAGCAGCCCATGCCAGTACGACTTCCCGTAGAGGATGATCGGCATCGGCGAGATCTTGCGCGTCTGCACCAGCGTCGCGCACTCGAACAGCTCATCGAGGGTGCCGAAGCCGCCGGGCATCACCACCACCGCGCAGGTGTGCTTCAGGAACATCACCTTGCGCACGAAGAAGTAGTGGAAGTCGACGCGCACGTTGATGAAGCGGTTGCCGCTCTGCTCGTTGGGCAGGCGGA
The DNA here is from genome assembly GCA_013696105.1 of Planctomycetota bacterium. Classification (GTDB taxonomy): domain Bacteria; phylum Planctomycetota; class UBA11346; order UBA11346; family UBA11346; genus JACCZE01. Next base: position 726 of record JACCZE010000117.1, read on the forward strand.
TGCACAGGCCGACGCTCTGGCCGTTGGCCTCGGCCGCGCCCTTGTTCGCCGCTTCCATGATGCCGGGGCCGCCGCCCGAGATCACCGGGAAGCCGCGTTCGACCGCGTGGGCGGCGATGGCTTCGGCTGCCTTGTAATAGGGATCGGATGGCTTGGTGCGCGCCGAGCCGAAGATGGTCACTGCCTTGGGTAGTTCGCTGAGCTGTTGGAAGCCGGCGACGAATTCGCCCATGATGCGGAACATGCGCCAGGCGTTCTGTTCGGTCTTGCTGTTGGGCATGGGTCCTCTGGTGGGCGAAGCCGGCATCCTCCCGACCGCGACGGAAGCCGCAACACGGCACTGTGCGGTCGGATCGGTGACGCCGGGTAACTATACCACATGGCCGGATCCTCCGGGCTCTCGACCCGCGACATCGATCGGCAGCCATCGCCGACATGGATGACCACGAAATCGGACTGACCATTGCCGCCCCCCCGGACCACTCCACGCTGCCCGGGAAGGACGATCATGGCCACCCCATCCGGTCCCCAGCCGAAGATTCCGGCCGACAGCACCCTGCCACCGGCGGTCGAGGAATCGGCGCTGATCTTCCGCGACCTGTGGAACCGGCTCGAGAGCGAGATCGGCCGCGACAAGCTGCGCTTTCCCCGCGAGATCATCTGGCTGGGCGGCGCTCCGGGGTCGGGCAAGGGCACCAACACCCCCTTCATCCTGCGTGAGCGCGGCATCACCGCGGCGCCGATCGTCACCTCGGACCTGCTCAGCAGCGCCGAGATGCAGAAGGTCAAGGATGCCGGCAACCTGGTCGGCGACCGCGCGGTGGTGTCGCTGCTCTTCAGCCGGCTGCTCACCCCCGAATACGAGAACGGCGTGCTGGTCGATGGCTTCCCGCGCACGCGCATCCAGGTCGAATGCCTGAAGCTGCTCTACCAGAAGATGCTCGAGCTGCGCAACGAGTTCCGCTCCACCCCCCTCGCGCCTTTCTTCCCCAAGCCGGCGTTCCACATCACCATCCTTTATGTCGAGGAGAAGGAATCCGTCGACCGGCAGCTCAAACGCGGACGTACCATGGTCGCGCACAACCAACGCGTGGCCGAGACCGGCGTCGGCTCGGTCTTCGAGGAGCGGCCGACCGACTTCAGCGAGGAATCCGCGCGCAAACGCTACCGCGTGTTCATGGACCAGACCTACGGGGTGCTGCAGGGCCTGAAGCAGGTCTTCCACTTCCACATCATCAACGCCCAGGCCGACATCGCCGCGGTCGAGCGCAACATCATGCGCGAGTTCAAGTACCAGAGCTCGCTCGAACTCGAGGACGAGACCCTCGACGCGATCAACCACATCCCCATCGCGGGCGAGATCGTGCTCAATGCCCGGCAGCACCTGGTGCGCCGTCTGGATTCCTACCAGCGCGACCAGGACGGGCTGTTCAAGCGCGTGATCGGCGTCATCGACCAGGAGATGATGCCGGTGGTCCTGATCCACGGCATCACCGGTCTGGCGAAGATCACCACCGAGAACGAGATCTTCGCCAATCCCCTGGCGATGAACATGCTGATCGACGTGCTCAACGAGCGCGGCTACCGCGTCACCGGCACGGTTGAGGCGCGCGACATCCCGGCGCGCATCGATCCCGTGACCAATTACATCATCTGCATCAAGCGCCCGCGCTACCGCTTCGAGATCCGCTTCGCGGGATCGGTGATCCGGAGGGGGTTGTAGGATTGCAACGGTGCTCCGTTCTCCGTCTCCTCGGACCGGATCCGTCGCGCTGACTCCGAGCGTCGTGACGGAGTACGGAGGACTCAGGACGTTCAGGACGTCGAGGCCGCTTCCTCGTCCCGCACCTCGTCCAGTTCGCGGCTGCCCTGGTGCAGATGACCGCTGAATACGCCGTGCGGCGCGTGCCGCGCGGTGATCCGTGCAATGTCGACGGGTGAGGCCGTGCCCGCGGCCAAGCCGCGGTACGCAGCAACCGATTCCGTGATCGCTGCAGGCGACAGATCGGCGAATTCGAGCACCCACGCATCGACCACGCCGGCGGTGGCGGCGATGTGCTCCGGGGCGCTCAGGCGACGTCCTTCCCACACCACGGTGTCATGGCGGCGGCGGGTGAGTTCGTAGGGCAGGCCGCCGTCGCGCGCCACCGCGGCGATGGTGCGCGT
>JACCZE010000138.1 GCA_013696105.1 Planctomycetota bacterium
GTCAGTCGTCGGTCCGGCACCGCCATCGCCGCTGGACTGACGCGCACAGGGCACGACGTGAAGATCGTGGATCTGCGCGGCGAGCTCGAGCCGCAGTGGCTGCGCGATGGCGCCATCGTCTTCAACATCGTGCACGGGACCTACGGCGAGGACGGACGGCTGCAGGCGGCGCTGGATGCGATCGGCAAGCCGTACGTCGGATCGGATGCAGCCGCCAGCGCCCTGTGCATGGACAAGGACCGCACCAAGAAGCGTCTGCAGGATGCCGGGATCCGCGTGCCCTGGGGCGTGCGCGTCCATCTCGGATCGCCGTTCTCGCCCAAGGACCTCAAGCTGCCGAACCACGGTGGCCTGGTGCTCAAGCCTGTGGGCGATGGCAGCTCGGTCGGCCTGCGCATCGTGCCGAACCCCAGCTTCGTGCTGCCGGCGATCGAGGAGCTGATCGCCGAGGTCGGCGCGGTGCCCTACCTGATCGAAGAACGCCTGCCCGGACCAGAGTACACCGTCGCTGTGATCGAGGACGATGCCGGTCCACGTGCGCTGCCGCCCATCTGCGTCCGTCCAGCCGAGGGCGCGTACGACTACCAGGCGAAGTATACGCGCGACGACACCCGCTACGAACTGGTGCAGGACGCTGAGCTCGCATCCAAGCTCGGCGACATCGCGGTGCGAGCGCACCGGGCATGCGGCTGCCGCGACGTCAGCCGCACCGATCTCATGGCCACCGGCGACGGCGATGTCGCCGCGCTGGAGGTGAACACCCTGCCGGGATTCACCGATCACAGCCTCACCCCCAAGGCCGCGGCTGCGGCGGGAATCGGCTTCGACGAGCTGGTCGACCGCCTGGCATCCCGCGCCGCGTCTCGCTCAGGCACCTCCCGCATCCCTCCACGCACGCAAGGACATCCATGAACGACAGCGACATTCTCGACGGCGGGGATCCGGAGGCGCTGCTGGAAGCGGTTGAGCGCAAGAAGCAGCTCGCTCGCAAGCAGCCGCCGCGCAACCGCGCGCTCGAGCGCAAGGCCTCCGTGGCGGACTCCGACAGCGAGGTCGCGGTGAAGGCGGCTCCGGACACCCGACGCGCACGCAAGCGGCTCGCGGCCAAGCGCCAGCCGATCAGCACCGACACCCTGGGCGAGGATTCAGGGGTCGGCAAACGCCGCGCGAGCGCTCCGGCGCGCCCAGCTCGCTCGCTGCGACCTGGACGGGTCGGCCCGTGGAGCATCGCCGCGTGCGCGGCCGCCGTCGCCATCCTGGCACTGACCGTCGATGCGCTGGGTCAGACCCCCAAGCCGTTGCCGGTCAGCAACGTCACGATCACCTGGCTGCCCGGCCCACAGCTGCCGACCAGCGAGGTGCTGTCGTGGATGCGGAAATTCCCCGGCCGCGCCAAGATCAGCAATCCCGACAGCTGGGTGCTCGACCAGCTCACGGCATACCTGCGCGCGCTGCCCGCGGTCGCCGAAGTCCGTCAGCTCCGCCTCATCCACGAGCCTGATGGCAAATCGGGGACGCGTCGGAGCATGGAGCTGGTGATGGCGCTGCGCCAACCCGCGATGCCGGCGGTGCTCGCCACCGGCGAGCGCGTCTGGGTCGACCGCGAGGGGCGGGTGCTTCCCGGAGTGCTGCCCGCTCCGGCGGTGAAGCGGCCGAACCTGCGCGGCATCGAAGCCGCCGGCACCGCAAAGGTCCAGGCCGCCCTCGCGATGTGGCACAAGCTCGAGCCCCAGCTCGAGCGCAATCTCGTCACCGACATCGTGCTCAACGATCTGGTGGATGAGCGCGGAAATCGCGGCATCGTGCTCTACACCAGGCAAGGTAGCCGCCTGGTCTGGGGCGATCCCGCCGAGGAGCGCTACGGCGTGCGCGTCGACGACAAGGCGCGCGACCTCGTCCACACCATCCGCTGCCAAGGCGATCTCGGCCGCATCGCCATGATCAACGTCCGCTTCAACCAGCCCTTCTTCGTCCTGCGTGATTGAGACCACATGAACATCTCCCCTGAGAACCTCGTCCTGATCGTGCTGATTTCCAGCCGGCACGTCACCGCCACCGTCGCCGCGCTGCATGCCGAGCACGGCGACAAGGTGGTAGCGCACAAGTCGATCGACTGCCAATGGTACGATCTGTCGAATCGCGGGCGTCTCGAGATCCTCGCCGACGTGGTGCGCCTGGCTTCCGATTCGGCGGGCATCGAACCGTGGTCGGTCTATCTCTCGTGCAACGATACCAGCTTGGCGTCGCGCATCGCCGTCGGCTGGGCCTCGCCCGGCGAGGAGATGCCGCTGACCGAGATCGAGCGCGCCTGGGCCCTGCGCCGCGCGCGCGAGCAGGCGACCGGCGCCGACCGCGAGGTCGTCGACGTCCTGCCGGTGCAATGGACCGTACGTGGTCGCGACGGCGAGCACGAGGTCGATGACCCGATCGGCAGCCACGGCAACCACCTGACGTGCCAGGCGCTGCTGTTGACCGCGCGCCGCGGTTTTCGCGACGAGCTCACGCAGCTCGCGCGCGGCATCGGCCTGGATCTCGACGGGATCATCCCGCAGCCGCTGGCGCTCTACCGTGGCATGTCCGGCAAGCTGCGTTCGCGCGGCAGTTCACTGGTGATCGACTTCGGCGCGCGACACACCTCGTTCCTGGTGCGTCGCAAGGACAAGCTGATGCATGTCGAAACCTTCGGTTTCGGCGGCGATCACCTGACCACGCGCATCAGTGAAGGACTGGGCCTCGAGGCCGAGCAGGCGGAGGCGCTCAAGCGCGATGTGGACATCGGTCAGACCGCGCTCGCCAGCGACGGCTTCCAGGGTCAGCAGTTCATCTGGACCGATATCCAGGAGCGCCACGCGCTGCTGGCGCCGGCCACGCGCATCTGCGCCGAGGCCATCGCCGCCTTCTTCAAGGAGCGCGCCCGCGACCTGCGTGATCACGGCTACCTCGCCCAGCAGGGGCAGATCCACCTGGTCGGCCGCGCGAGTTCGCTCGGCGGACTGTCGCTTCACCTGCGCGAGATCTTCGATCTGCCGGTGATGCTGGGGACCGGCGACAAGAACCGCCATCCCGGCGACGAACTGGATGGCCTGCTGACCACCGGCCTGGTGTGCTCTGCCGCAGATCACCGACGCGCGCACCTGGCGAGCCACGCAGGCAGCCTGAGCAAGCGCGCCAGCGGCGTGTGGTCGTGGCTGACGCACGCGCTGACCTGACCCGACGGAGCAGACCGGCGCGGCGATAGCCTTGCCGTGGCCTAAAGTTCAGGCATGACATTTCCCCATCGGGGTCTGCCATGCTGCGCATCATCGTCCTGTTCGTCATCGCATCGGTGATCGCTGCTGTCGACGTGGTCGAAGCTCCACCCATTGGAATCAGTGAGGCGATACGAGCGTTGGCAGCATTGCGCATCCCGCTCGATCGCTCCCCTGATGATCGCCAACTCCTCGGAAAGGCGATGATCGGTTATGTGTCGCTCTCGCTGATGGGGCCAAGCACCGACCGCGACGATGCAGGACCATGGCTCGATCATGCGCGGCAGGTCGCTGTCCTGCGACGGGCCAACCATCCGGGTCCCGCCGAAACCTTCGCAGATGCGTTACCCGAGATCATGCTCGCAATCGCCGAACGAGATATGGTCGCAGCGATGGTCGAACTCGATCATTGGAAGACCAGTTCTGAGGATCCGACCTATCGCGGCTGCCTTGCGCTGGTGACACGCGATTGGCGTGTACTGCACTCGCTGTCCCGTCGCGAACCGATCGAAGACCTCGCTCTCATGCGAGCTCGCTACGAAACGGGTATGTCCACCTCGCTGTTCCGAGTCGGGAAGTCCATTCCCGCTGTGATCGCGGCGCCATACCGTCAAGCGGTCCTCGATGCCCTGGCCGGCGATCCCTTTCGGGACTACGGGGCAGATGCTGTGCGTGGTGTCCTCGCCGGAATCGTCATCGCTTTGGGATCATCTGAGATCGATCTCCCGCGGCTTCGGACTCTGACGCACATGCTACTCGGGGGAGTCGCGCGGGATGAGACCGATTCGAGTCGAGAGGCTCTTCTCGCTCGGTGCGAAGAAGCGCTAGGAAAAGTCGATCTGGATGATGGAGCTGCCATCGCACGCGCGCTCGCGGTGCTGACGCAGCTCGCACATGGCCGGACAGGATTCCGTGCTCTCGACGGCAGGCATATCGTCGTTGGGCTCGGCGATGTCGCGGACTGGATGCGGCAGCGCCTCGAGATGACGATTTATCAAAGATATATCGGCGCGAGGGACCTGATGGTCATGGGATCCGACAGCTGGAGCGTCCTGTCGAACAGTCTTCTGCGCAATGCACCGAACGAGGGGCTGACATCTTTGATCCAGGCTTACAAGCGAGCTGGAACCAACGTGCCGCTCGCAGATTTGGAACGCGAGGCCGAGAATCCGCAGACAGATGACAAGCAACGCCAATCCCTACGCTCCCAGATCCAACGAGCCAAGTCCGAGCAGGCGCGATCCAAGCCCTTCCTGGAGCGCTTGGCGGCCAACTTGGCCAGGCCAGGCGCATGCGAGCGGCATAGCCTCAGGTTCCTCAACAACGTCCGGCTCAATCATCACGAACAGGGGCTGGAGTGTCCTCCACATGTGCTCGATGCTCTGATCGCACGCAGTGTGCGTTCTGGCGCGCCGGTGCGTGGGGCCACGTCCTGGCTGCGGACCGCAGGCCCTGACG
>JACCZE010000140.1 GCA_013696105.1 Planctomycetota bacterium
GTCGCTTAGTTTTTAATTAAGCAGCGAGAGCGTACTCGACGTGATCGTCGGCACTTATTTTTTTGCTGGTTATTTACGTGGCCTCCAGCCCCACGACACGCGGCAATCGCCGTTGCAACTCCGTCAAAACCTGGTCGCCCCCATATATAGTTGTCAACTCCGGCATTGTCGGCACCGCTGGCGGCGGGAGAAGCGGAATCGTCGTGGTGTTCAGCAGGGGGGTCGGGCATCGCCCGGTGCTGCGTCACTGCTGGTGGAGCGCACAGGTCCGAGCACGTGGTGAAGCGACGGAGAGCGAGCGGTCATCGACCCAGGCCCTGCCCGCATCCGCCGTCGGTTCGATGGAGATCCGGAATTCGGCAATCGAGGCCTCGTCAGGAGCGACGGGCGGCGCCGGACGCGCTGGTGCTGGTGTTCGCCCTCGGCCTGCGGGCACGAGCGCAGGCAGCATGGTCCGGTCACGCATGGTCCGGTCACGCAGTCCGGTCACGAGGACGTGGTGATGCGGGACGTCGTGGTGGACTGGCGAGCTTTCCTGAACGCCAGCGGCGTGCAGCCCACGGCACGGCGGAAAAGCGCATAGAAATTGGTGAGGCTGGTGAAACCGGCGCTGATGGCGATGTCGGTGACGCTGCGGTCGGTCTCGAGCAGCGCGCGCCGGACCTCCTGCAGGCGGATGGCGTTCACGTAGGCGCTCATGGTCTTGCCCGTCATGCGCACGAAGCGACGGCAGAAGGTCGCCTGCGAGAGGCCGCTCATCCGCACCACCGTCCCCAGGCGGATCTCCTCGCTGGAGTGATCCATGATGTGGGCGAGGACCTCGTGCATCGCGTCGTCGCCGCGGGCGATGTCTTCGGTGAAGAGGATGCCCTCGGACAGTTCGTGCGCGTCGTGCGCATGGGACTGGCGCATGGTGCCGATCAACGCGATGAACTGCGCGAGGCGCTCGAGCGACGGCTGCGTCTCCATCGCCAGCAGTTGCTCCCGCAATCGTTCACCGGTTCCGCCGGCCCAGCGCAGGCCGTGGCGCGCTCGCGACCACAACGGCTGCAGCTGGTCGAATTCAGGCAGGGACGCGAGGCCCGATGCCGCATCCACGCGGAACTGCAGCGAGACGCCCGCCATCGCTCCTTCGGAGGTCCACGCGTGCGGTACGTGCGCGCCCAGGAGCAGGCAGTCGGGAGCGGTGAATCGACCGATGTGATCGCCGACCGAGAGCACTCCGTCGCCGCGGGTGATCATCGTCAGTTCGTACTCGGGATGCAGATGCCAATGCGAGCCCTTGCCGATGTACGGCTGGCGTTGGCCGGATTGGTCGAGGCACCACATGTCGACCAGGTCGCGATCCCATATCAGGACGCGCAGGGACTGGCCCGCGAGGGCGGGAGTCAGCTCGTGGAGTGGGGTCAGCACACGCTTTTTTCACCGATCCGGCCATAGATTCAAGTGCTAATGATAAAAAAGAGTATAAATCAGAGAGCCCGGCGGAAGCGGCCTGCCCCGGTCGTGGTACCGTGCCGCAGATCAGCATCTGCAACCGCACCCGCTCAGGAGCCCCTATGAACCGTCCGTCACCGTCCAGGGCCACGTCTTCGATCGACGCCCGATCGCACCGCCGGGGTGACGACTATCTGGTGAGCGAGGCCGACCGGCGCTCATTCGCTGAGCGCGGCTACATCACCCTGCCCGACGTCATGCGCGAGGACGAGCTGCAGGCGATCGAGGCGGCGTACGACCGCTTCACCTCGGGCAGCGTCCCGGGCATGGGTCGGGACCTGTGCGACATGAGCGGCACCTACGGCGACCCATTCGCGAACTTCGCGCTGGTCAACGCCATGCTGCCGCGCCGCTACGAACCGGCCCTGCAGGGGAACCTCTTCGAACGCCTGAGCCGGGCGATCTCCTGCCAGCTGCTGGGGGACGACATGGAATTGGATTACGACCAGTTCCTGAGCAAGAAGCCCGACTGTCCCCGCGCCGCCTTCGCGATGCACCAGGACATGGGCTACTGGCCGGTCGGAACGCCCGACACCCGCACCGCGACCTGCTCGCTGGCGATTACCGACTCGCTGCTCTCCAACGGCTGCATCCGCTTCGTCCCGGGTTCGCACCTGCCGCGCACCCTGGTGCGTCATCGTCCGAAGGGATCGGGCGACCGCTCCGATTCCCACACCTTGGAAATCGACCTCCCCACCGACGTCGAGATCGTCCCTCAGGAGGTGAGGCGCGGGAGCATCACCGTCCACGACGAATGGGTGGTCCACGGCTCCGCCGGCAACCCCTCGCCCCAGTGGCGCAAGACCTACGTCATCGCCTACCGCTCCCGCGCGACCGTCGCCTACGAGCGCTCGATCGGCTTCACCCACTCCCACAACGACACCGTCAACTGGAAGACCGCCCTCGACCTGCTCTGATGTCGGCTGTCGTCGAATCTGAGGCTGTCCCACCGGGCGCCGAGCGGTGGTGGCGGCATACAATCGGCGCAGCCGATGCCGCCACGATCAGGACTGCCCCGCAGTCCTGATCGAGCCGCGACAAAGCCCGGGGGTAGGCGCCGCTCAGGCGCCGTAGGGGCGTCAGCCCCTGCACAAACAGGCATACAATCGGCGCAGCCGATGCCGCCACGCTCAGGACTGCTCTCGCAGTCCTGAGCGAACCCCGACAAAGCCCGCGGGGTAGGCCGCAGGCCGTAGGGGCGAAGCCCCTGAAGAAACAGCTCAGAAATCCCAGGCGACGCGCACGCTCCGACCGGTAGCTGCCGATTCGCGCACGGCCTCGAGCGCGGCGATGACGCGCGTGCCCTCGAGCGCTCCCGGGGTCGGCTCGCGATCGTGGCGGATGCAGTCCTCGAGGTGCAGCAGGTAGCGGATCACCTCGCCGCCGTGGCCGGTGTAATCGACGCCTTCGTGCACGACCGCACGGTGGCGCGAGAGCTCCTCCACGCGACGCGGCTCGCGCGAGCCGTCGGCGCGGGAGGCCTCCCAGGTGATGGAGCCTTCGTGCGAGGCAGCCGCGGTCCCGGATAGGGACAACTGGATGTAGGGGGCGCCATCCGCATGCACGATGCCGTACAATCCGCTCACGCGGCCGAGCGCGCCGCTCGCGAAGCGCAGGGTGACCGCGAAGTTGTCGGCCAGACCCGATGGATACCGCGGATCGATGCCGCTCGCCGACGACATCGCCGAGACCTCGTCGATGCGGCCACCGATCCACATGGCGAGGTCGAGCGGATGGCAAAGTCCGCCGAAGAGCAAATCCTGCGGGGCCTCCAGGCGCCACGCGGTCTTGTCGAAGACGGGGCGCATGTCGTGGTGGTAGCAGGCGTCGACATGCAGCAGGTGGCCATAGCGACCGGCGTCGACCAGCGCCTTGGCGGTGGCGTAGGGCTCGATGAAGCGGCAGGTCTGGCCGATGAGGAACTTCAAGCCGGTGGCGCGCACCCGATCGAGGATCGCTCGCGCGCCCGCGAGCGAGGTCGCCATCGGCTTGGTGCAGACCACGTGCTTGCCGGCGTCGAGCGCCGCGAGCACGTGTTCGACGTGCAGATGGTCGGGACTGAAGACCCCGATCACGTCGATATCGTCGCGTCGCAGCAGGTCCCGGTAATCGGTGGTGGCGGCGACCTGGTGCGCCTGCTCGGCCGCGACCAGCCGACGGGCGTCCGTGTCGCACACGGCAGTCACCCGCATCGAGCACTGGGGAACGCCGTGGGCCAGGAACAGGCTGCTGCCCATGCCGAGTCCGATGACGCCGACGCCGATCTGAGAAGCTGCGAGCATGGTTGTCCTCCGGCCCTGATCATGGCGCCACCCGTTCCGGGTCATCCGTCGTGATCTCCCGAGACTAGCACTTTTCTTAGAGGTCCGACGAGGATAGGGTGTCCACGGGGGCGGTCGGTGCAGCCATTCGTACACCATGTCGCCAGCCGCAACGGCACCGCGCCGAGCCGTTCAGCGTGGCGCTCCTGCATCCATGACCACCACGTCCTGTCCTGCCATGTGCGCGCCAGCGGGGAATACTCCGTCGGTACCGAGCGGATGGAGGTGAGATCCCCCTACCTGCTGCTGGTGCCGGCGGGCGACCGCGACGCGAACGGGCTGATCGGTCCCTTCGAGCTGCGCTGGTTCGCCTTCGACAGCGAGGCGGTGTGTCGCGCGGGGGGATCGCGCGTGTCGCTCGAGCTCGCGGGATCGCGCGTCCACCGCAGCCACCTGCGCCCGTTGGAAGCCGCCGAGCTGCGCACCGCGGTGGCGCTCTTCCGTCGCATCGGCGTGCTCTGGCGTCGTCCCGATCTGCCATCGCAGCTGCGCACGCGTTCACTGGTGCTGGAGGCGCTCGCGTTGTGGGCGGATGCTCCGGCGCGACCGCGGGGCGAGGACCGCGCCGTGCGCATCTACCGCGATCTGATCGAGCAGTACGCCGACGATCCCGACCGCTCGCTCGAGGAGCTGGCAGGCCGCGTAGGCATGAGCGTCAACCACCTCAGCGTCCTGTTCCTCGCCGAGATGGGCATGACGCCGGTGTCCTACCGCACCCGCCTGCGCCTCCTGCGCGCCCGCGAGCTGCTGGTGTCCACCGTCCTGCCGGTGGCGCGCATCGCGCGCGAGGTCGGATTCGCCGACGGCAATTACTTCGCGCGCGCGTTCCGCCGGGCGTACGGGATGAATCCCCGGGAATTCTCCAGAGCCCACGCGATGGGACCTTCAGCAGGCTCCATCCCTCCGTGAACTTCCGCCTGTCTGGATCGTTAGGCCAGGAAGGAGCCGAACATGGCTGAAGCCGGCCCACCAGCACTGAAGACCCATAGCGGTTGCGGTACCTACGATCACCACTTGGCGGCAGGAGCGATCGTCGTCGATCTCACCATCGTCGCACTGGTCGTGGGATCGATCCTCCTGGCGATCACGCGCTCGAAAGCACGAGGCTACGGACGTCCGGCGATGTGAGGTGCCGGCTGGCCTGCGGCCGGTCAGCTGTTCCGCTCTCCGTTCAAATCCGGTTTCCGTTCAATCGTTCAATCGTCAACCGGTCGTGCCGAGCCCGAGCCACTTCGCCAGCGCATCGGCATCGTGGAAACCGAGCAGCTGCGACACCGGCTGACCATCCCGGAACGACATCAGTGTCGGCAGTGCGGTGACCTTGAAACGCGCGGCGAGTTCCGGGAAGCGGTCGACATCGACGGTGACGATGCGCACCGAATCCGGGTGATCGCGCGCCACCGCCTCGAGTTCGGGCGCGAGCATGCGGCATGGACCGCACCAGGTGGCGGAGAAATCCACCACCACGAGTCCCTTGCTGGCGATCGCGCGCTCGAAATCGGCGGCTGCGACCAGGGGCGCGATCCGCGCCGCCTCCGGCGGATCGGCAGCGGCAGCTCCGGCGGCTGCGCTCATGAGGACGGCGATCAGGAAAAATGGCATGCGGAGCATGGGGAACCTCGCGAGGTCCCATGATACCGCATTCCCGTAGCGTTTCGCGACATAATCACAGCGCTTTCGCACAACGAGCGTCTTCGCAGGTTTCACTGCAACGACGTCCACAGTGGGATCGTGCCCTCGCTACGAGGGAGTGCTTCGGTGTCCCCGTATGTGGGAATCAGGGCTCATCCTGGCGGCCTGCCGGACCGGGGACGGAAGCGGGCGCTCCGGCTCCCCCCAGCTCGGCGAGCGCGGCGGTTTGCAGACGGGCCGCGTCGAAGAGTCCTGCGCGTGCGCGGTCATCGCTCCCGATCGCTGCCGCGAGCTGGTAGCGGTCGATCGCATCACGGTAATCGCCCTGCCCGCGCAGACGGTCTCCGGCCGAGATGAGCTGGTCCGCCGCCTGACGGTCGTCGGCCTCGGCCTCGGCCATGTTCCCCTTGCCGCGCTGCACCAGGGCGCGCGCGCGCAGCGCCTCGGCGTGTCCGGCCGACAGCGTCAGCGCCTCGTCGCAATCAATGGCAGCCGCTGCGAGGTCGCCGGCATCGATGCGGGCGCGCGCCCGCGCTGCCAGGGCATCGGCGACCCGCCCACCCACACGGTCCTTGTCCCAGCCCGCTCCAGTCGCCTGGGTCGCCCATGCGCGCATACCGGCAACCGCCGCATCGAGGTCGGCCATCGCCTCATCCAAACGATCCAGCCGGCGCAGGAGGGCGGCCCGCTGCATCCGCGCCGATGTGTAGGTCGGAACCTGCGTGATCACCCATTGGAAATCGGCCAGCGCCCCATCCCGGTCTCCCGCCTGGTCGCGCAGGCTCGCCCGGAACATGCGCGCTTCGCATCGTCCGCGCTCGTGGCCGCGCTGCACCGGACCGTCGGTGAGCAGAGCGGCGATCTCGCGCTCGGCAGCGCCGGCATCTCCGTCTTCCGCCAGCAGCCGAGCCACCATCAGCGATGCGTCGACGTCTCCTGCCGCGGCGGCTGAGCGATAGGCGGCGATCGCTTCCGCACGTCGACCCAGCTGGCGATGGAAGTCGCCGAGCGCGCTCCACATCGCTGACTGCTGGCGGAAGCCGGTCAGGGCCGAGCCGCGTTCGCTGGCCGTGGTCAGATCGGCGAAGGCCTCGCGGGCTCTGCCGCCGCGGCGGTACAGCTGGCCGCGCGTGTACCAGCACATCGGTTCCTGATCGGCGAGGCGCACCGCTTCATCGAGGTCCGCGAGAGCGGCGGCGGCCCCTTCCGGCGAGTCCCCATGGCAGCCCGCGCGCATCAGCCGCGCCACCGCGTAATCCGGCTTGAGGCGCAGGGCGTGGTCGAGGTCGGCGCGCGCGTCGGCGAGGCGTCCATTGCTCGAACGTTCGAGCGCGCGCATCACCCAGGCCTGGGGGAAGCCATGGCAGCGGTCGATCGCCGAGGAATACGTGGCGACCACCTGGTCGAGGTCGCGCGGAAAGGGCGTCAGCACGCCCACCAGCAGGAACAACGCTTCGTTGCGGCGGCCGCCGCGAGCGGCCAGCGCCTGGGCATCCGCGTGCGTGGCGACGTATTCGCGGTAGATGTCCGCGCTCTTGAATGCGCGCACATATCGCACCCATAACGCCAGCACCTGACGTTCGTAGGCGTCGCCGATCGTTCCCGCGGCATCGAGATCGGCGACCACGTGCGTGCCGCCGGCATCGGCCGCGAAATATCCGCCCTGATTGTGGAAGACGAACAACCGAGCCATCTGATCGAAGAAGTCCCGGCGCAGACGAGCCATCGCACGGCCTTGGCAGGCGAGTCCGCGGGTGCCGGACGCGCGCGATACCGGGCCCTGGGCCGCGGCGATGGCGGCGGTGAAATCGGCGATGGCGGTGTCCTCCTGGTTGCGCAGCAGTTCGGCCTCGCCGCACAGGTAGGCGAGGATGCCTTCGTCCGCGCGCGCCGCACGTTCGCGGCGCAGGCCCGCGATCAGCGTGTCCAGACGCGTCCGAGCGGTCGCCAGTTCCGCGTCGGTGAGCTCGCGCGCGAGGGTGTCGTCGAGTTCGCGCGTCTCGCGCCGAGCCGCATCGACCAGGCCCTGGAGCGCGAGATCGCGCGAGCGCTCGGCCTCGGTGCGGGCGCGCTCCTGCTCGGCCTGCAGCGCCCGCGCGAGGTTGACCTGGGCGTCGACCAGTTTGATCACTCCGAAGCCCGCCCCCATGATCACCGCGAGGGCGAGGAGCGCGGTGAGCGACCAGACCGCCGGCCTGCGCTGGATGCTGCGCTTGATGCGGTAGGCGGCGCCGGCCCGGCGGGCGAGCACCGGTTCATGCGCGAGGGCGCGCGTCAGCTCATCGGCGAAATCCTGCGCACTGGCGTAGCGTCGCGAACGGTCCTTGGCCATCGCCGTCAGGCAGATGGTCTCCAGGTCGCGGTCACCGCCCGGCCGTGGCGGATCCTCGTCGACGACCAGGCGCAGCGTTTCCCAGGTGCTGCTGCCCGAGAACGGCGGATGACCGCTGATCAGCGCGTACAGGGTGGCGCCCAAGCCGTAGACGTCGGTGCGCGCGTCCATCGACGCGGTGATGCCGCGCGCCTGCTCTGGCGCCATGAATGCGGGCGTGCCCACCACGTCGCCGGTCATCGTCAGGTGTCCGTGCTCATCATCCACCGGCCGTGCGAGACCGAAATCGACGACGAACGCGCATCCCTGCGCGTCGACCAAGATGTTGTCGGGCTTGAGATCGCGATGCAGCACCCCGCGCTCGTGCGCGTGGTGCACTGCCAGCGCGGCGTCACGAAGCGCATGGATGCGATCGCATCCGGTGCGATGGAGCGCAGCGCCTTCGATGTGCTGCATGGCGATGAATGGTGGATCCAGAGAGAATTCGTAGAGCTTGGCGATGTGCGGATGATCGAGCCCGGCGGCCAGGCGCGCCTCGCGCTCGAAGCGCGCCCATGCCGCGCGCGACTGGTGGAGCATCACCTTGATCGCCACGGTGCGCTCGAGGCGGCGGTGCGCCGCCCTCCAGACTTCGCCCATGCCTCCCGATCCGATGCGTTCGATCAGCAGGTATTCACCGAGCTCATCCCCGGGGGCGAGCGAACGCAGCGCCGCCAGACGAGCGACCGAGGCGTCGGTGTCGTGATGGTCGCTGGCTCCGCGGGACGCCATCAGGCGGGTGGGCGTGAACTCGGAATCGTCTCCTGACACCCCGGACACCCCGGAAGGGGGGCCCGACATCAGACGGGTGGGATCCGCGTCGGAGGGGGGATGGGGCGTCGGCGCTTCGGGAATCGCCATCGCTCCTCCGATCTACCGGGGGAGTATGGCTCTGCATTGGCCGAGGCGCAATGCGCCCCGGAGAGACTCTGGCGCACCATGCGCCTGCTGTCGCGATTGCGACGCGCGGTTATTTCGTCAGCGACTGGAGCGTCTCGAGGCTCTTCTGGTAGCCCGGAACCTGATCGACTGGCGTAGCGCTCAGCAGGGCCTTGCCGATGCCGTCGTCGGCGAACACGCCCTGGAGCTTCGCGGCCATGGGGATCCCTTGGAAGCTGGTGGCGATGGAGTCCTTTTTTCCGGCGGTGAGGGTCGCGAACGCGCCATCCTTGGCGACCGTCTTGTTGTCGATCAGCGACTGCACGTCGGTCTTGAAGTTGCCGGCGAGCTTCAGCCGATCGTCGCCCTTGGCTGCGTTGCCGCCACCGAGCATTCCCCCGATCTTGTTTCCCGCTCCGGTCGCTTTGCACGCGCTGACCAGCAGGTCGGCGGCCGATGAGCACTTCTGCAGGAAGTCCTTGTTCACCTGGGGCTGGACGCTCGGTGCGGCAGGGGCGGAGGGGGCGGCAGGAGCGGCGGGCGCTGCCGGCACGACCTCGGCCGCGCGCAGGGGAGCGATCGCGCAGGTCGCGCCCGAGCAGACGAGGATGGCGGTGAGGATGAGGGAACGGTGCATGGGGCCTCCAGGAAGGGCAGCTGTTGTGCGCGTCGCCATACAGCGCACAAGCCCGTCCATCGCCATCACGCCAGGTCGAAGCGCATCAGCTGCTGAGGACGGCACGCAGCACATGGTTGCCACCCAGGCCGTTGTCGGTCATCCCCAGGATGGCCGCATCGAGGCTGCCGTCCTCGAGGTGCAGCGCCGCCCGCAGGTGGTCGTCATCGCCCAGGAACGACGGCCACACCCCGCGCAGGTGCGCGGGATCGAACGACCCGAGGATCGCGCCGAGGCGCGTGTGCGGTGGAGATCCTTCGGGAATCTCGGCCAGCCCGCCGACATGCAGCAGGACGATCCGTGCCGCCACCGGCCAGCTCACCGGATGCTGGACGCCCTTGCCGGAAATGCCGCACACCAATCCATAGAGGAAGGTCGGGCGGCTCCAATCGAACAGCGAGTTCAGGGTGATCTGCACCCATTCGGTGCCTCCCCGATCTTCGCTCGCGCGGATGAACAGCTTCTCTCCCAGGATTTCGCAGCCGCCGTGGTAGCTGTAATGCAGCATGCCCGCATCGCGGACTTCCATCGCGACCTGGTCCCCGGCGATGCGCAGCAGGCTGCGTTGGATCGCGCCGTCGTTGTAGAACGAGCGCGAATAGGTGAGCCACCATCCGTCGTGGAATCCGGTGGCGCCGCGGTAGCGACCGAAATCGTTCTCGAGCCGCGCGCGGTGATCGTGCGCGGAGGAGGCGCGTTCTTCCGCCGCGAGCAGCCGGTCGCGCACCGACTTGGGCATCCCGGCGGTGATGGCGCGATCGATGAAGTCGGCGCGTTCCTCGCCGGTGAGTCCGAGCGCGTCGCCCCAGCGTTCGGACTGGGCTTCGTCGGGCGCCTGCCGCCCGGTCCGGACGCGACTGAGCGTGGACGCGCTCAGTCCGACCTGTGCCGCGAAGGCGCCCATGGTCAGGCCGCGCCGCCGCACCAGGGAGGCGAGCAGGTCGCCGAATTCGACGCTGTGACCCATGGGTAAGTGTGACCGCGCATGCGTCCGTACGCAACATCAGGCAGTGAGACGGCACGTATAAATGGAGACAACGCACTGCATGAATCAAAATTCCAACTCTATTAGCAATATATTTCTCAATTTAGCAATATTTCATCACCCTGCCTTCAACGGGCGTGCATCCAACGGCTATGCACTGATGTCCCCAGGAGACCTCGATGAGCCCACCCGAATCCATGGCCGATACCGACCCCGTGCTCGTACGCCCACAACGCACACGCCGGGCCGCCACCGCCGCCGAGGCCGATGTCGGTGTCCGATTCCTGGCGTGGCCCGCCGCTGCCAGCGCGACCACCCTGGTCAGCGCTGCTTGCCTGCTCGCGGGCGCGTGGGGTCTGCTCGCGCCGACCATCGGCACCAGCGACCATCTCGGCGGACGCTTGGCCATCTTGGCGGTGGTCGCGGTGTACCTGCTGGCTCTGCAGGGCGTGGTGTGGGTGATGTGCCGATGGCAGGCGGGCAATCCCGATGCCCTGGGCGCGAGCGTGGTCGGGACCGCCTTCGTCATCGCGCAGGGTGTGGTGCTCGACCTGATCGCTCCTGAACGACCGGGCGTCGCCGGTCTGCTCGCGATCGCTGGCTGCGCTGCGGCCATGGTCTCGTGGCGAGTGTGGAATCGTTCGACCGCGGGTGCCACTCCCGCGCGGTTCTGGCTGCCGCTGGTGCTGGTGTGCGGGTGGAGCTTCGTGTGGCCGGTGCTCATGGGCGTGAACGCGGCGATGGCGACGGCGGCGAACCTGCGCGGCGATCGCGGAGGCTCGGGAATCCACGCGATGGTCGTGTGGCTTCCCGGTTGGTGGATCCTGCTGATCTCAGCGATCCTGGTGCTCATCGCGGTGGTGCGCGAGTCGGCATCTCGTGAGCGGACCCGGCCCGGATCATGCACGCTTCCATTCCTGTCGCGCCCGGAGATGCGTTGGGTGCTGGCGCTGGTCTTGATCGCGACCGCGGGGGTCCATCAATTCATCCTCGGCTATACCGCGAACCTCGATTTCGTCTGGACCGACTTCATGGCGTTGGTCCTGCTGTCGGCTCTGATCGGCAACGAACTCATCCCACGGTCGCGGCGCAGCGTGGCCTCGGATGCTGCGACGTACGCGTTCCCTGCGCTCGCGACCGCGATCCTGGTCGCGACCGGGATGAGCGCCCACCTCGGGCACGAGGACATCAATCGCGGACCGGATGGCATACGCATCGCGCTGGCTGACCGTCTCGCCCGAAGCGTTGCTCGTACTGTCGGCCATCATCGGGATGTGGACGTGGACGCGGTGCCGGCGGATTGGCGCTCTGATCGGCGTCGCGGTGTCCTTCGCGACGGCAGCGCTGGTCTGGGGCGCCGAGGACGGCGTCCTGAATTGGGCCGCGGCCTTGGCCGCCACCGCCCTGGCGTGCGGTGCGTGGGCGGCGTGGCGACGTCGACCGCTGCTGCTGATCGCCGCAGCGGTGGCGCTGCAGGCGTCGATCCTGCTGGTGCCCGAGGTGGGCTCCATCCTGCGCGCGCACGGGCTGTCGGTGCTGGCTGGCATCGCCGCGATCGCGGGTCTGACCACGGTGATCTCGGCCATCTCGGCACCCACGCTGCTGCCCAAGCACGTGGTGCGCCTCGCCGGATGGATGCTGATGGCCGGACTGCTCCACTGCTGCCTGCGCGAACGCTCGGCCCTGCATGCGCCGATCCTCGGCTGCGCGCTGCTCGCGGCCACGTTGTGCCTGGCGGCCTGGCGTTGCCGGGACCGCGGCGTGCTCGCGCCGCTGCTGATTCCCGGCGGGTGCGCGCTGCCGTATCTGATCCCCGCGAACAAGGCCTGGCTGATCATCTGGGCGGCGTTCGGATTGCTCGGCGCGGCGTTGATGATCGGACATCGGCGCATCCGGGATGCGCGATCGCACCTCGCCGGTGGAGCGAGTGCGCCTGTGGCATCCGAGCTGTCGGCAGAGCCGGGATGACCTGCGCGGGTCCGGGCTTTTGCGTCGGCTTCTGCCGTGGCTTGGCCTGCCTGCTCCATCCAGCAGATGACAGAATCCGTTGTCGGTGTCACTTCCGCACGCTGGTCTCGATATCGAGTCGTGACGGCCCTCCGGCTCGCCGATCCAAGACCTGACGCACGGGGATCGCCGGCCCCGGGCAGCTCATCGCATCGGACCGTATCGCTTCCGAGATCGTCCTAGAGTCGCAGGTAAAAAATCCTATTCGTGTCGCGGCCTGTGAGCGGATGATCGGGGACCCATGAAGATCCTCATCGCGCACGATCCCTTCAATGAATCCAAGCCCGGTTGGTTCCAGCTCGGCCGCTGGCCGGCGCACTGGATCGCCGCCGCAGGTCCGCTCGAGTTGGAGCCGCGCGCCTGGGCGTTCCGCCGCCGCTTCTCGCTCGCCGTTCGGACCACGGTGCGCCTGCACGTCAGCGCCGACGAACGGTACGAGCTGTTCATCGACGGGGCTCGCGTCGGACGCGGTCCCGAACGCGGCGACATCGAGCAGTGGTGCTTCGACACCTACGACCTGGACCTCGCCGCGGGCGAACATGTCGCCGTCGTGCGCGTGCAGTGGCTGGGCGCGCTGGCGCCGGTCAGCCAGGTCTCGGTGCGTCCGGCGCTGGTGGTCGCGGCCGAGAATCTCGCCGCCGAGGTGCTGAACACCGGCGAAGCCGTCTGGGAGTGCAAGCGCCTGACCGGGATCGCCTGGAGCAAGCCGGCCGCGCGCGGCTATTACGCCTGCGGCGCGAAGGTGCGCATCGACGGTGCCGCGTTCGCCTGGGGCTTCGAGCGTGGAGAGGGGGGCGGTTGGGAGCCAGCGGTGCGCATCGCGCAGGCGGTGAACGCATCGGGCTACACCGAGTACCCCAGCGGGCTCTGGCGTCTGCGCGCCGCGCAGCTGCCGGCGATGCGCGACGAACCGCGCTCCATCGGCCGCGCGGTCCATGTCGAGGAGGTGCCACCCGACGCGACTGGCGATCGTCCAGTGCTCGCCGCCCATCACAGATCCGCAGAGGCACCGACCTGGGATGCGCTGCTGCAGCGCGATCAGGCGCTGACGATCGCGGCGAATCGCCGGATGCGCGTCGTCGTCGACCTCGGCGACTACTACTGCGGCTTCTCCGAAGCGGTGCTCTCGCGCGGCGCCGGCGCGAGCGTGACGGTCGGCTGGGCCGAGGGCCTCTGGGAGAACGAGAAGGGATGGGCGAAAGGGAATCGCGACCAGCTCGAGGGCAAGCTCGTCGGCGCCATCGGCGATACGTTTGTCGCGGACGGCAAGCCCGGCCGGCGCTTCGAGGCGCCGTGGTGGCATGCAGGGCGCTATCTCGAGATCGTGGTGCAGACTGCGGGCGAGCCGCTGACCATCGACCGCCTCGGCATCCGCGAGACCGGGTATCCCCATCGTTTCGTCGCAGAATTCGCGAGCAGCGATCCGCGCCTGGCCGCGGTCGTGCCGCTCGCGCTGCGCACCTTGGCGATGTGTTCGCACGAGACCTACATGGACTGCCCATACTACGAGCAGCTGATGTACATCGGCGACACGCGGCTGCAGGCGTTGGTGACCTACGTCTCGAGCGCCGACGATCGGCTGCCGCGCAAGGCGCTGCAGACCTTCGACGAATCGCGGCAACTCTCGGGTCTGACGCAGTCGCGCTACCCGACGCGCGATCGCCAGATCATCCCGCCGTTCTCGCTGTGGTGGATCGGCATGATCCACGATTACGCGTATTGGCGCGATGATGCGGCCTTCGTGCGCGCACGCATGCCCGGGGTGCGCACGGTGCTCGATGCCATCGGCGCGACCCTCGGCGCCGACGGGCTGCTGTCCGCGCCCAAGGGCTGGAACTTCCAGGACTGGGTCCCGGGCTGGGATGCCGGCGTCCCCATCGATGGCGCAGCGGGCGTCAGCGGGCTGCTCGCGTGGCAGTACGCGTGGGTCCTGCGCCAGGCCGCCGACCTCGAGGAGCTGTGCGGTGAGCCCGACCTCGCCCGCCGCGACCGCGCGCTGGCCCAGCGTGTGTCCGCTGCAGCCTCGGCAGCCTTCTGGGACGAGGGGCGTGGTCTGTTCGCCGACGACTGCGCGAAGACACGCTTCAGTGAGCACAGCCAATGCCTGGCGCTGCTCGCCGGGATCGACGGGCCGAAGCGTGCGCGGATCAGCGAGGGCCTGCTCACGCAGGAACTGGATCGCACCACGATCTACTTCAGCCATTACCTGTTCGAGGCCTACCGCCTGCTCGGGCGCACCGATCGCATCATCGAGCGCATGCAGCTGTGGTTCGACCATGCCGCCAACGGGCTCAAGACCCTGATCGAGATGCCCGAACCCACGCGTTCGGACTGTCATGCCTGGGGCGCGCACCCGGTGTTCCATTACCATGCGACGCTCTTGGGCATCCGCCCGGCCAGTCCCGGCTTCGCCACGGTGCGCATCGAGCCGCAGCTCGGCCCGCTCGTCCGCGCCAGGGGATCCATGCCGCACCCGCAGGGATTGATCACCGTGGATGTCGCATGCGAGAATGGCCAGCTCACCGGCACGGTCGAGCTGCCGGGAACGGTGAGCGGGACATGGGTCGCCGGCGGGCGGTCGATCGCGCTCAGGCCTGGTCGGCAGGACGTCGGCCGCAGCGCGGGGCAGGCGCACTGACGCTCATCTCAGGACGTGCTCACTCCGGCGACGGGCGGGTGCGCAGCGCGCTGATCAGCAGCGTCACTGCCTTGCCGAAGCCCGACATCCAGATGACGGTCGCAAGCGCGAGCCGCATCACCGCGGCGGTGTCGAGGTCATGGTCGAAGGATACCTGTTCGCGCTTCTTGCTCGACTCGACCAGGTTCAGCGCCTTCTGGAAGCCGCGGATGTCCTTGTCGTTGATGCGGCGGAAGGTGGCGAAGTCCTTCGCGCCGTCCTGCAGCGGTTCGAGCAGGGTCGGGTTGTTGGTCAGCGCCGTCACCTGATTGTCGAAGGTGCGCGTGAGGGTGGCGCCCATCTTCTCGATCACCGCGATCGTCTCCTGAATAAGCAGACGCGTCGCGACCCGCGACTTCCACGGCGAGGTCGCGCCCGACAGCGCATCGAGCAGGTAGAGGATGCGGTGGTTGCCGGCGACGGTGTCGCAGGCGAGATCGTAGAACCAGCGTTCGCTGTGCTCCTCGCGTCCGCGGAACTCCGGCGCCATCGCCGACAGCGCATCGAGCGCCATCTCGACCGCCTGCAGGTTGGCGCGGTTGGATTCGAAGAAGTCGTCCGACATGCATCCTCCTTTGGCGATCGATGGCGATGGTCCAATGGCCCGATGGCCCGGCAGGGATGCTAGCCGCCGTGCGGGGCGACGAAGCGGCAAGGCGGGCTGTCCCGGATGGGGATGGGGGCTTCGATCGACCCTGCCGCCGACCAGCGCACCGGTGGGCTTCCCCATCACCGGCGTCGGCTGCGGTTCGCTGTCGATCTGCGCGGTGCGCTTCGGCTGACCGTGGCCATGCCGCGCTCGCGCCACGCGCGGGCCGAGCATCCGGCGATGCGCGCGAAGGCCTTGGCGAAATGCTGGCTCGATGAGAAACCGAGGTCGAGCGCGATCGCGGTGATGCGCGCGTCGCTGGTCCCAAGCTGGTGCTTGGCGCGGTCGATGCGCTGACGCAGCAGGTACTGCCGCGGCGACATGCCGATGGCGTGGGTGAAGAGGTTGACCAGATGGTTGGGCGACAGGCCGGCGAGGCGCGCGAGCTCGATCAGCGGCCAGGGCTTCTCGGGGTGGTTGTCGATCAGGTTCTGCGCCAGCTGCACCGCGGGGTGGAGGGTCAGCAGGCGCGCTCCCGGCAGGGCACCGGCCGCAGCCTCGAGCAGTCGCGTTGCCTCGATCACCACTGCATCGAGAGCGGCGCGCATGCCCGCGGCCCGGTGCGGCTGGCGCATGCTCGCCTCGCGCACCAGCTGACGGAAGGGGGCCTCGAGATGCTCGGCACCCTCCGCGGTGATGAACTCCCCGAGTTTCCAGGCGCTGGCGACACCGGGCAGCCGTGCGGAAATCGCGTCGAGATCGATGATAGCGAAGACGAAATGATGCTTGGTCGAGAGGCTTTCGATCAGGCGGTGCTCGACCCCCGGTGGCGCGGCGTAGAGATGGCCTGGCTTCAGCTCGATGGTTCCCCGCCGGCTGCGCCAGCGCGAGACTCCATCGAGCTGCAGGTAGAGCTCCCAGGCCTTGTGGGCATGCGAACTGATCTGCCGTCGCATCGGAAACCACTGCTCGCCAATGCTCTGGAGCTCGGGAAGCAGCGGCTCGGGAGCTTCCGAATGGAAGCCGGCGAGCAGCCCATGAGGTTGGAAAAAAGACATGGTTGTCGTAGGAATTGATACATCTTCCGCAACCGCGGACAAGGAATCTCCGCACCCGTGCCGCTAGGATCACGGGCATGACCTTCACGCTCACCGATGCGGAATACGAGCTCCTCCCCACCCCGGACGAGGTGCGCTCCTATCAGCAGCATGGCTGGTACATCTCGCGGCCGCTGTTCTCGACCGAGCAGCTCGAACGGGTGGTCGCGGCGAGCGAACGCTACTACGCCGGCGAGCGCGACCTGCCCATGCCGGCCGGCGCGCCGGATTGGGGTTGGACGCCGGCGAAGGGCGACTGCCTGCGCAAGAACGACTGGGCCTCGCTGCAGAACCGCGAGCTGTGGCAGCTCGTGCGCTCGCCGGTGCTCGCGGCCATCGCCGCGACCCTGGCGGGCACCGATGAGATCCGCCTGTGGCACGACCAGCTGCTCTACAAGCCGGTCGACCGCCCCGAGCGCTCGAACAACGTCGGCTGGCACACCGACCGCGGCTATTGGAAGACGTGTTCCTCCAGCGCGATGCTCACCGCGTGGATCCCGTTCCACGACTGCGACGAGTCGATGGGCACGGTCAGCATGATCGACGGCAGCCACCGCTGGCCGGACAACACCGAGCGCGGCCTGGATTTCTTCAATCCCGACCTGACCTCGCTGGAAGCCAAGTTCGACAGCGGCGGCCGTCCGGTGGTGAAGGTGCCGATGGTGCTGAAGGCCGGCCAGGTGAGCTTCCACAGCTGCCTGACCATCCATGGCAGCGGACCGAACCGCTCCGACCGTCCCCGTCGCTCGATCGCCGTGCACCTCCAGGACGAGGCCAACCGCTGGCGCAAGCACGTCTTCCCGAGCGGCCAGATCGCCAAGCACGGTAACGACACCATGACCCGCGTCGTCGACGGCCACCCCGACTACCGCGATCCGATCGTCTGCCCGACGCTGTGGCGTGGGCGGGTGCCGACGCCGGTGGCGGCCGGAACGGCCTGATCACCGTCTGCCAGGGTTGGAACAAGGGGTCAGCCAGGGCTTGGGGCGGAGGCCCGGGAAGCTATCGGCTATCGGCTATCAGCTATCAGCCACGAAGTCGGGCAGAGCGACCAGTGGTCGCCCCAGCGCTCAACAGCCGGACCGGCTCGCCCACCACATGAACCCGCATAGGGACAGGAAGGCGAGGGGGACGAAACAAGCTTCGATCGGCATGGCACGGTTATGATACCACACGATCGATCGATCGCGCAACTGCTGGCACGCGCCCACGGCCGACCGTGCGAATGATGCGTGGCCGCAGGCCCTCCCTGTAAGCGCTCGGTTCCCGGCATTTTACGTGGTTCCGGACGGCTGCGCCGCAGGAGATCGTCCGTGCCAGAGCCAGGCCGGAATTGCTCAAATTACGGTAAAAACCGGTGTATTCTCTCTCCAGTATCGGCTCTCGTCCGTGGCTGTCCTGGGAGGGGTTGCGATGCGTTCATCGATGGATGGGGTTTCCACGGGATGCCGTGCATGGCGGGGTCTGTCCCGACTTGCGGCCGTGCTGGTGCTCACGGTGGCTGCTTCGGCGGTCGATCCGACGCTTCCCCTGACCTATATCGACACCACGTACGTGGCTCCGACCGGGGCCACCATCGCGGTGGCGGCGGGTGGTAACCTGCAGGCGGCGATCAATGCCGCGGTCCCCGGTGATGTGATCACCCTCCAACAGGGCGCGACCTTCACCGGCAACTTCACCCTGCCGGTGAAATCGGGCAGCGGCTGGATCACCATCCGCACCTCCGCAGCCGACGGGGTCCTACCCAATCCTGGAACCCGCGTGGGTCCGGTCGACGCCGGAGCGATGGCGAAGCTGGTGACCAACGCCGATCTGCCGGCGATCCGGACCTCGGGAGCGGCGCACCATTACCGCCTCGTCGGTCTCGAGATCACCATGACCTTCCCATCGAGCTATGGGTTGATCACCTTCGGCGAGGGAACCGAAACCAGCACTGCAGCCCTGCCCAACAATCTCATCATCGATCGCTGCTGGGTGCACGGCAGCGCGACCGGCAACGTGCAGAACGGCCTGCGCATCAACAGCGCGACCTCGGCGATCATCGATTCCCATTTCGACCAGTGCCAGAGCACCACGGTGGAATCGCATTGCATCGCCGGAGTCAATGGCTCCGGCCCATTCAAGATCGTGAACAATTTCCTCGGCGGCTCGACCATCCAGGTGCTCTTCGGCGGAGCGGTTCCCAGCATCTCGGGACTGATCCCGTCGGACATCGAGTTCCGCCGCAACCTCTGCCAGAAGCCCACCTCCTGGCGGCTGGGCAGCGCGGATTATGCCGGCACGCAGTGGTACGTGAAGAACCTGTTCGAGCTGAAGAACGCCCGCCGCGTGCTGATCGACGGCAACATCTTCGAGCAGAACTGGCCGTTCAACGGCAGTGGACCAGACGGATCGGCGCAGCAGGGCTACGCCCTGCTCTTCACCGTGCGCGATGAAGGAGGGGTCGCGTCCTGGGCGACGGTCCAGGACGTCACCGTGACCAACAATATCATCCGCAAATCGAACGCGGGCATCGCCTTCTATGGGCTCGAGGGTGCAGGCAGCCGGCGGATGAAGATCCAGAACAACCTCTTCGACGACATCGGATTGAATTGGGGAAGCAACGACCGCACCGGCATGTTCGCGCAGATCAACCGCGTGTCGGATCTCACCATCAACCACAACACCATCATCCATGACAGCGATATCACGTTCGCCACCACCGGTGCATCTCCCGTGCAGTCGGGCGGCTTCGTCTTCACCAACAACATCGCCAACCATGCGTGCGCTCGGCCGATCAATGCCAACACCGGCATCAATGGTGCGGGCACCAATCCCGGGCTTCCGACGCTCACCGCCTACTTCAACGGATCTCCCGCCTACGTGTGCACCAAGAACGCCCTGGCGCAGCCGTCCGGGACCCCGTCGTATCCCACCGGCAACTTCTTCCCATCGAGTTGGTCGGCGGTCGGCTTCACCAATTTCGCCGCCCGCAACTACCGGCTGCTGACGACGAGCCCCTACTACCTGGCGGGCACCGACGGCAAGGATTTCGGCTGCGACTTCGACGCGCTCGATGCCGCGATCACCGGCAACACCGCGGACACCATCGCGCCGACCATCACCTCGGTATCCGCGTCCTCGATCACGACCAGCTCCGCGACGATATCGTGGACGACCAACGAGGCCTCGGATTCGCGCGTCGATTACGGAACGACCACGGGCTACGGTTCGTCGACCACGCTTGCCGCGGCCATGGTGACCGCCCATGCGCAGGGCCTCAGCGGTCTGAGCGCGAGCACGCTCTACCATTATCGCGTCCGCAGCTCCGATGCCGCCGGAAATCTGGCGATCAGCGGCGACTTCACCTTCACCACCGCGACTCCCGCGGACATCACGGCGCCGATCATCTCCTCGGTCTCGGCGAATCCCGGAGTGACCACAGCCACCATCACCTGGACGACCGACGAGGCAGCGGACTCGCAAGTCGACTATGGAATCTCCACCGCCTACG
The DNA here is from genome assembly GCA_013696105.1 of Planctomycetota bacterium. Classification (GTDB taxonomy): domain Bacteria; phylum Planctomycetota; class UBA11346; order UBA11346; family UBA11346; genus JACCZE01. Next base: position 20,225 of record JACCZE010000140.1, read on the forward strand.
GCACCTCGACTGCGACGAATGCGACCCTGGTCACGGCGCACTCCCAGAGTCTGAGCGGCCTGACGGCTTCGACGCTGTATCATTACCGCGTCAGGAGCCGTGACGCTGCTGGCAACGTCATCACCAGCGGCGACTTCACCTTCACCACCAGCGCGACGCCGGACACCACGGCGCCGGTGATATCAGCCGTGACCGCGACCGCGATCACCTCCACCGGCGCGACCATCACCTGGACGACCGACGAGGCGAGCGACACCCAGGTCCAGTACGGCACCACCACGGCCTATGGTTCCTCCACCACCCTCAACACCACCAAGGTCACCGCGCATTCCCAGGTGCTGACCGGGCTGACGGCAGGCACCCTCTATCATTACCGCGTCAAGAGCGCTGACGCCGCGGGCAACCTCGCGACCAGCGGTGACTTCACCTTCACCACCAGCGCGGCGCCGGATACCACGGCGCCGGTGATATCAGCTGTGACCGCGACCGCGATCACCTCCACCGGCGCGACCATCACCTGGACGACCGACGAGGCGAGCGACACCCAGGTCCAGTACGGCACCACCACGGCCTATG
>JACCZE010000164.1 GCA_013696105.1 Planctomycetota bacterium
CGACCTTCAGCGTGTTGGCCATGATCTCTCCTGGCCTGCCGGTGTACCGGATCCAGCGCTCGCCCGCCATATCTGCGCGGGAGGAAGGGATGTCGATCCCGGCAAGAGACGGCCTTTCGCGCGTACAGCGGGGGCTTTAGCTAAGGCTACGGCGCCGCGTTCTCCGTGCTCGGTGCCCATGTTGCGTTCTCCGTGCTCGGTGCTCCGTGCTCCGTCGACAGCCGGGGGACACGCGTGTGGGCGCTGCAGCGCCGCTGTGCGCACGGTCAGTAATCCGGAACCCATCTCGTCCCAGTGAACAGAGAACGGAGCACGGAGGACGGAGGACGGTGTCGTCCCCCCTACCCCCGATGCTTGGTCGGCGCAACCCCATGCACGCGCTTATAGACCGTTGAAAAATGGTAGGGATTCTCGAATCCGAGGTGTGCGCTGATCTCGGCGATGGGTAGGTCGGTCTGGGCGAGCAGGACGTGCGCCCGCTCCATCTGATGACGGACGAACAGCTTGGTCGGCGATGCCCCCAGTTCGGTGCGGCAGCGGGCGCTGAGCGTGCGTTCGCTCATGCCCAGCTCGGTCGCCATGTCGCTCAGTCCGATGTGGTGGTGGAGGTGCCGCGCGAACAGGCGGTTCAGCTCGATGCCGAATGCGTTGCGCGTGAATGCGGCGAGCAGTCCCGGCTCGATCGCCGCGCGTGGCAGCGCGCGCAGCACGGCCCAGATGAATTCGCAGCAGAGCGCATCCATCGTCCCACCAGAAAAGGGATCGCTGCCGCTGCCTGCGCTTTCGATGCGCCGGATGATGTCGGCGAATAGACCGCGTTCGTCGCCGATGACCTGCTGCTCCGGCGGCCCGCCCACGGCCAGGATGTCCGCTGACCGGTCCGGCTCGGAGCCGGGAAGCACGCTCAGAGTGAGGGCGTAGAGGCGGACTGGTCCCTGGCACTGGTCCTCGTGTCGGTCACCCGGCTTCAGCATCACCAGCGAACGCGTGGCCACCGCCACCAGCTCGCCGTTGATGCGGCAATGGTACGGCCCCTCGTCGACCAGGACGAATTCGAAATGATCGTGGCGGTGCGCGCGGACGACGAACAGCTGCGTCCGGCTCTCGACGAGATGGAGCTCGCGGAATCGGACATGGAACGGGAACGCCTCCGCCGCGCCGGGGGGACGCACGATGGCGCCGAAGTACTTTCCCGGCCCGACCTCGCGCACGTCCATGTCTGAACGCTATCCCCGCGTGGACGCCGGCAATGCCGCCATCCTCCTGGATGCGTGGACGGGCCCCCGTTCCCGGTGTATCTTCAGTGGTGGAAACGACTCGGCACCCGGAAGGACCTGAGCGGACGTCCGCCGTCTCCCTCGGCGAGACGGTCGCCGCCGATGCCTTCTCGGCCGAGGGGATGCGCCGGCTCGAGGCCCTGGCTCCGGAGCCGTCGGGGGCAATGACTGCCCAAAGCGAGACGCCCGAGATCCCCGGTCCGAGCCTGTCGCAGCGGTTGGTCGAGCATGGCCTGCGCGCCAAGCGCACGCTGATCGGCCGGTTCTCGGTGCAGGCGATGCTCGGCGATGGCGCGACCGGCGCGGTGTACTCGGTGCTCGACCACGATCTCCAACGCGAGATCGCGGTGAAGTTCCTCCACTCCCCTGCGGACGGCGAGATCGATCGCTTCATCGAGGAGGCGCAGATCACCGCCTCGCTCGAGCACCCGAACGTGCTGCCGGTGCACGAGATCGATGTCAACGCAGGCGGCCAGATATTCTTCACCATGAAGAAGATCCGCGGCGCTTCGCTGGGAGAGGCGATCAATCTCTCCACCCTGCAGAGCCGCGCACCGCGCATCGCCTCGTTCAATGCCGTGGTCAGCATCGCCATGGCGGTCGGACAGGCCCTCGCGTTCGCCCACCACGCGGGAATCGTGCACCAGGACATCAAGCCCGACAACATCATGCTCGGGGACTTCGGCGAGGTGCTGCTTGTCGATTGGGGCAGCGCCATCCGCCTCGCAGATTCCGAGACCCGCCTCTACGGCACGCCGTTGTACATGAGTCCGGAGCAGGCGCGTCGGGAGCGTGTCGATGGGCTGAGCGACATCTACTGCCTGGGCGCCACCCTCTTCCACGTCCTCACCCTGCGGTGTCCGACCTGGGACGACGACGCGGACGAGTTCTGGCGCAAGAAGCGTGCGGGCATCGTCGATCCTCCGACCGATGCGGAGCTGCGCTCGGCGCCCGCTGCGCTCCTGCATATCGCGCTGAAGGCGATGGCGGCGCGGCGGGAGGACCGGTACGCGACGGCGGAGGACTTCATCGCCGATCTCGAACGCTACCAGGCGGGTCTCGCCGTCAGCGCGCACCGCGATTCGCCGTTCGAAGCTCTGCGCCGCTGGCATCGGCGGCATGCGCGCATGTTCTGGTCCGGCCTGGGCGCCAGCGCGTTGGTGGCGATCCTCGCCGTGACGCTCTATGGCGAGCGCCTGAAGGAGCTCGCCTCCTGGGGCGCGCCGATCCTCGAGGAGCGGTTCGATGATGATTCGTGGCAGGATCGCTGGCAGACGCTGCAGGGCAGCTTCGAACGACGCGACGGCAGGCTCCAGACGACCTCGGCAACGGAAGCGATGCTCGCCTATCGCACCAAGTTCGTCGGCGATACCGCCATCGAGTTCGACGGCGAGATCCTCCCCGGGACCCGTCCCTGCGACCTCTCGATCGTGTGGTCCCGCGATCGCGACCTCGGCAAGCCGACAGGTGAGTTGATGCAGAACTCTTACATCCTCCAGGTCGGCGCCCATGGCGGAAAGTTCTCCCGCATCCTCGTCCCTCAGGCCCGCGGTATCCGGGAAGCGGCGTTCAGCCATTTCCGTCCCGTGGCCGGACGGAAGTACCGCATCCGCGCCGAAATCATCGACACCCGCATCAGCGTCTCGATCGATGGGCAGCGGATCCTCGAGCACGAGGACATCTTCCCGTTCACCGGCGGCTACCTCACGCTGTACGGATATTACCGCGGCAAGACGTTCGACGACCTGCGCGTCTATTCTCGAGCCCCGCCGCAGAAGGTGTCGGCCAACGCGCTCGGGGATCACTGCGTGCAGCACGAACGCTACGACGAGGCGGCGGCGCTCTACGAGCGGGTCGCCGGCGCACATCCCGGGACGACGATCGCTGACGAGGCACGCTACAAGCAGGGGTTGTGCGCCTGGCGCACCGAGGAGTACGACCGCGCATTCTCCATCTGGAAGGACCTGGACGGGAAGCGTTGGCTCGCGGCGGTCGAGGCCCACCGCATCGATCACGCGTTCGCCGCCGATGATCACGATCGGGTGCTTTCGGGCCTGGCGGGAATGTGCCGTGAAGGCGAGCGCGGTTCGCGACGCAGAGCGGCGACCGCATGGGTCGCCTGCGCGGGCGAGATGAATGCACGCATCCTGAACGATCAGCGGGGACGTCCGCTGCTCGAACGCTACATCGAGTTCCACCGGCGATGGCTCGCGGATGAACCGATCACCGATCGCCAGTACGCCCACTGCCTGAACGCATTGGGCCGATTCCAGGAGGTCCTCGATCGCGAACGCTACGTGGATCTCGCCGGATATGATGCGCTCGTCGGCCTGGGCCGGCCCGAAGACGTGCTCGTCCATCTCGCCGATGACCCCGAAGCCTGCCAGATGACCTTGCTCGACATGGGCCGCTTCGAGGAGCTCGAGCGACTCCATGGGACCGACACCAGCGCCGCCGTGTTCGCGCTGATGAGGATCTACCAGGGCCGCGCCACCGAACTGCTCGAGACGGATCCTGGGATGCTCGAGGCGCTGGCCATCTGCGGTCGCCTCGAAGAGCTCGTCGTCGGCTCGGATGCCGATTACCGGGTCCGAGCCCTGATGCTGCTGGGACGCCTGGATGAGATCCCGCAGCAGGCCGCCGGGCGGCTACATGTCCTGATGGCGCGAGGCCAATACCAGGAAGCACTCGAACGATACGGCCACAGCTACCGCCACATGATGTGGCCGCGGCACATGCTGGGACTGGAGGCCTTCATCGCCGGCGACCGTGCCGGCGCGTTCGCCTGGTTCGAAGCGCCCCCCACCGTGGAATTCCACCAGAACAACTTCGAGACCGCGCACTACCTGATCGTGCCTTTCCTGCGCGAACTCGACGGACGAAAAGGAGCGCTCGACGAGACGTGCCGCAGCTTCCTGACCTCGAAGCGCTACATCTCGATCCAGCGACCCTGGCACAATGCCATGTTCGTGCTCGGCGAGATCGACGAAGCGGGCTATCTGGATCAACCGTTCCGCCTGTTCGCGAAGGCCAACTTGCTCCTGTGCACCGCCATCCGTGCCGACCGGGACGGTGCGACCAGAACCGCACTCGACGCCTATCGCCGATACCTGGAGCTTCCCGAATTCGAGCGTGGGCATAATCCCGACCCGGTGGTCAAGCGCTTCGCCCAGTGGCGCGTCACACAGCTCGACGGGCCATGACGATCAGCGGGCAGGACCCTGCGCGCGCGGACCTTCGTTCTCTCCCGTGGTGAGGATCACCTCGAGGTCGCCGCCGGTGATCGCGCGCAGTTCGCGCATCGCGTTGGTGTCGATGCGCGCGTCCGGGGTGCACACGATCGCCCAGTCGGAGCCGTTGTCCGCGACGATCATGCCGTAGGTCTTCATCGCCGTCGCCACCACCTTCGCCGGTTTGGACAGCTTGGAGATGTCGTAGCCCGCCTTCAGGCGGAAGCGCTGACCCATGGCGGGCGAATTCGGGTCCTTCGACAGGCCCGCCTTGTGGGTCGCCGGATAGATGTATTCGGGCCGGGTCTTGCCCACGGTCATGCGCATGGCGTGCTCGATGACGCCGCGCTCGAACTCGTCGTAGCGTATGACTCCAGCGAACATCGGGCACCCGGCCGCATCGGCGGCGGTCCATTCCAGCGGGCGGAGCTTGTTCGAGGTCAGGTCCCACTTGGCCATGTTCGACGCCGTCCAGCCCTTGGCGGTCAGGCGCGCGTAGAAGAACTCGTAGAGCAGGTTATTGAAGGGATCGACGAGGATCACGTGGCGGTCGCCCTCGCCGACCTTCTGCAATACCTCATTCGACTCGTGCTTGGGATTCCAGAATTCCGGCCAGCCCTGGATCGGCGCGTTATCGGGGAACGGGAAAGGCCCCTTGTCGGATTCGGAGGTGAGGTTGATCGCGACATCGATCATCGGCTGCTTCGGCGGCACCAGGACGAAGTTGATGCCGTATTCCACCAGGAAGATCTTCTTCTCTCCGATCGCGGTGACGATCTTCGCCGAGTCGGGATGCACGGGGCGCTTGGTGATGTCCTCGTTCCACGCGTTGGTCACCGGGAATATCTGCATCGCCGAGACGATGGCATCGGCTTCGGGCGTATTGAACAGGATCGGCTTGTTGAAGGCCGGCAGGGGCGGCAGCTGCCGGCCGGCATGGTTGATGCGCGCCTTCGCCACCGGGGCCTTCGGCTTGGCGACGGGCGCAGGCGCCTCCTTCTTCTCGGGCTTGGGCGCCTGGGCTGCGATGCGGTCGCGCACCGCAGCGATCCGTGGCGTCGCTTCGGGAGCAGCGAATTCCAGACGTTCGAGCGCGTCGTCCATGTCGCCACCAACGCCGAGGCGCAGCGCCAGTTCGGCGATCGCCAGGTGGCCGTCGACGTCCTGCTTCTTCAGCAGGCCGCGCGCCAGTTCCACCAGCTCGCGTGGCTTGGTCACCTTCCAGGTCAATGGCATCTCGACTCGCTGACCTTCTCCCGATGACGACGCCACGACGATCTTGTCGGCGTCGGCCGAGAGGACCTCGACCTCGCCGAGGTTCATCGCCGAGGTCGAGGTCTGCTTCTGTCCGGAGGCGACGGATGCGACGATGCGCTCGCGCAGCATGGCCAGTGCCTCCACATCGGAACCAGTGGCGGTGACGGTCGCTGGCATCGCCCCTACGACCGTCGCTGGTGCAGCGGGAGTCGTGGGGACAGCGGGAGCTTCGGCCGCAGCCGGCGCTCGGTCGCTCGGAGTCGACGCGATCTCGGGCGAGGTCCGCTTGCCGCGCGTGGACGGGGATTGATCCGCGGGAGCCGCTGGGGCGCTCGGTTCCGGCTCGAGGACCTCGATGTCCGCCGCCGCACCATCGCCCGAGCCGAGGACCAGGCCCAGGCATGTGGCGGCCAACCACATCGACAGCGATTGCGAACGGCGTGCGGCGATGTGCGAATGCTCACCCATGGGTGCGACCATGACGCGATCATTCAGCCATCCAAGTGCGACCTGGCTGGTGGCGATCCGGGTACTGATACGATCCGGCTCAGCGCGCGCAGGCAGCGCACACGCCTTCCGTGCGACCGATCGGGACCATGGTCTCCACACCGCACCGCACGCACGCCACCAGGCGCTGCCGGGTGACCGCGGCGAGATTCGTCGTCGGCTCGGCTGGGACCTCGGCCCTGGGGGCGTCGGCTTTAGGGGCGTCGCGCCGCGCGCGGATGGCCGCGATCCCGCTCACCGGAGGAGGAGCCGCGGCAGGAGTAGGAGTAGGTGTCGGGCTCGGAGTGGTCGATCGGACGCGTGCCGTGAGCGGCGCGGCCGGCATGCCCGGAGGGGCGGCGGCCCAGGTCGCCGTCGCCGCTGCACCCGGGGATTCGCTGGGACGCTCGACGCGCGCCGTGGCCGCGGTCATGGCAGGAGGCACCTGCCGTTCAGCCGGCTTCCAACCGGGAGCGCGGATCTCCTCGACCAGGCGCATGACCTGATCGACCTTGAACGGCTTGCGCACGATCGCGAGACATCCGTACTGCTGCGGCAGACGAGCATCCTGCGACTGCGATTGGGATTCGGTGTACAGGATGGCTTGGCTGCCATTGCTCGCTTCCTGCAGGCGGCGGCACAGGCGCACGGCGTCCGAGGTCAGCGGTCCGATCACCAAGCCGCCGGTGAGCGCGTGCAATGCGAGGTCCGCCGCTTCCTGCCACGACGGCAGCATCTTGACCATGACCGACGGGATGGCGAGTTCCTCGCAGATGGCACGGCAGCATCCGGGCTGATCCTCGATCACAGCGATCCACAGGGCGCGTCGCGGATCGCCGGGGACATCCGCGCTGCTGTCGGCGAGGGGCACCACCTTGGCGAAATTGCTGGCGGGCGTGCTCGCGCGCGGATTCGGAAGCGGCTGCTGATCCTGCTGCTGATGCCCCGCCGCATCGGGTGGTAGCGAGGCGCGCACCTGCGGGTGCGCCGGCATGTCGGGGATGACCGGTTCCGCGGCCACGGCACCGAGTCCGAGCGCCGACGCCGATTCGCTGGCGAAGGGTTGGTGCACTATGGCGACCAGGCCGTTCTGGGCGATCAGCGCCGCGTCGTGATCCCGCGCCGGGCTCCGGGTGTAGAAACCGCGCTGCACGCCGGGGTAGCTCTCACCGAGGATACGGAAGTGGGTCGCGATCGGCGGGGTCAACGGACCGAAGACCAGCACCCGCGCGGCTCCTGCGAGCTGCTGGTACGAGACGGTCGCCTCCGCCTCGGCGAAGTCCGCTACCACGGTGCACGGACACCCGCAGGACCCGAGCCAGGTCGCGAGGTCGCGCCCCGTGCCATGGGCATCATCGATGACGATCGCAGCGTCCATGCATATAGCTACACCATGAAGAGCTGGACGTCCAGACTGCCGCGTGGATGCACCGGGAATGGAGCGAAACAGGCGCCTATGTCGCCTATGTCGCCTATGTCGCCTATGCCGCCGACGGCGCCGCCGCCGACAAACTCCGTCAACACCGTCTGTCCCATGGATGACGCGTGAGCGTCAAGGCGCGTTGAACGGGCCATGCGTGGACGATCGCTGACTCACGCAGGAATACTGAACCAGAATGTCGATCCGGTACCGACGACCGATTCGACGCCGATATGGCCACCATGCCGTTCGACGATGCGCTTGCACAGCGACAAGCCGATGCCGGTTCCCGGGTATTCATCTGCGCCATGAAGTCGCTGGAACAGCCCAAAAATATGGTCAACACTCTCCGATGGGATCCCAATACCATTGTCCTGGACACGGAAAAGGTGCTGATCGTCCTGGCGAGACGCAGAGACGACGAGGTCGGGATTGCGATCGCCGCGGAACTTGATGCCGTTGGAAAGTAGATTTTGGAAGACCTGCGCCAGCAACATCCGATCACCGGATATCGACGGCAGCTCGGCAACCGTGATCGTTGCCTGGACCTCAGTGATCTTGAGGCTGAGGTTCTTCAGGGCGTCACCGACGATCTCCGACGACTCCACGGGCATCTTGGTCACGATTGCGCTATCCGCAGAGGCGAACGCCAGCAGGTCGCGGACCATCTGGCTCATCCGGCTGGCTCCATCGACTGCGCGGTCCAGATACCCGCGCTCCTGGTCGTCGAGCTTCGCGCTCGATTTGCGCTTCAGCAGGCCCAGGTAGCTGCTCACCATGCGCAAGGGCTCCTGCAGGT
>JACCZE010000215.1 GCA_013696105.1 Planctomycetota bacterium
CCCCCGGCTCGCCAGGCCGCGAGGGTCGGGCCGTCGTTGCGATCGGGGTCGCCGACGGCCACGGCTCGCTCGTCCAACCACAGAAGATGAAGGCGCTTACGAAGAAAATGATCGCACAGCCCGGAAAGGGCGGTGAGGACCGGCCCCGGGGACCGACCCCCCGGGATCGCGAGGGTCGCGCGACCCTGCCCGGCGGCTGCCCGATCCAGGAGTTGGTGCACCCCTTCGGCGACGGTGGCGGGGTGGTAGGGAAGCATGGCCCCCTTGTGGCTCCGCCGCGCGACAGACAAGTCCGGTCCCGCGTCCACGATGGTGATGGTATACTCTCCCCCATGAATATTCCGACCCCGATACCGAAACGTGAACTCCAATCCTTGGCCAAGGACATCTCCAAGGCGGTGTCCTCGGCGGTCTTCGATGCGCTCAAGCTGGCGGCGTCGGAAGGCCGGTTGCCCGACAATCTCCGCGAACTGCTCTTGGATGGGATGGCCGCCCCGGTGGCGACCGCGGCGGCGTCCGAGCCCGCAGCCGATCCGCAGCCGGGCCGGTCATTGGTCGGCGAGCGCCATCGCCTGACCGATCGCTTCACGCTGCTCGGCGCCACCGGTGGCGACGCGTACTGCGAAACCTATCTCGGACGCGAGAACCGCAGCGGCAGCAACGTCATGCTGCGTCTGTTCTACAAGCAGCTCGCCAGCGATACGGCCTTCATGAGCAATTTCCGCCGCGACTGCGAGAACCTGATGGCGATGCCGGAGCATCCCAATGTGGTCAAGGTGCTCGCGCATGGTGTGCATTTCGGGCAGCCATACCTGGCTCTGGAATCGGTGCGCGGGAAATCACTGTCCGACGTGCTCGTCGCCGGGGATCCGGTCGGCGAGATCGACGTGCTGCGCATGGCCGAGCAGGTGGCCTCGGCACTGCAGCACGTCCGGGTCGAATGCGGCATCCACCACGGCGACCTGCGTCCATCCTCGATCCTGGTCGCGTATTCCGGCATCGCCGGGATCCAGGCGACCAACGAGATCGAGTCGATCAAGCTCACCGATTTCGTCGGACCGCGCGTGCCTTGGCACGACACGCAGAAAGCGCCGTCCCTGGGCGCGCCCTACTACACGGCTCCCGAGCAGTTCTCGGTCGACAGCTCCGTGGATGCGCGCACCGACGTCTATGCCCTGGGTGCGATCATGTATCACCTCCTGACCGGCAAGCCCCCGTATTCCGGCACCATCGATGACGTGCGTGCCGGGCATCTCGGCAAGGCGATCCTCGATCCGGGAGACGTCGTCGAAGGCCTGAGTCCGCAAACCCGGCAGATCGTCTCGACCTGCCTGGCGCACAGCCGCGACGACCGCTTCATCAGCCTGCAGGGCCTGATGGCCGCGTGTACTCGGGCCCTGGGCCTTCTGATGGGTGCGAAAGTGCGCTCCATGCGCTTCCTGCGCAAGCCGATGCCCAGCAAGTTCCGCACACCGGCTCCCGAGGCCCCACCGACGACCGGCCGGCAACCGACTCCGCGACCCGGTCCGCACCGTGCGCACATCACACCCAGACCGCGCTTCCCCACGCCGCTGCCGCACGATGCACCAGCCGGCGAGGTGATCGATCCGGCATCCGTCATCCAACCGAGGGAGGTCGACGGCAGCCAGATCGGCGACATCACACGCCGCATCCTGCGCAAGCACCGCGAGCGCCGCAACGCCTCCGCCGACCCACAGAAGCCCAATGCCGATGCCGATGCCGATGCCGATGCCGATGCCGATGCCGTCGGCAACACCACGGCATTGATCCGCCGTGAAGTCGCGAATGCCGAAGGCTCGACCGCGAGCGGTCGACGGCGGCGACAGGTCGGTTCACCCGGGCTTGTTCCGTCCTCGGCCCCGCGGGTCCTCGAACCACCGTCGACCCGGCGCGGAGAACTGGTCTTCTACCGCATCGCCATCCTGCTGCTGATCCTCGTCCTGTCGGCGCTCGCGCTGGTGTTCATGGGGCCGAAAAACTGACGTCCTGGTCTTTCTGCAGCCGATAGTTGACCACCTCGCACCGTGGCCCGACGCGCCTCCGAGCTCTGAGAAGAGCTTGGAACATATCAGTAAATGGTTCACGTCCTGGCACTTACGCATCGACCGGTGATCCGTCGGCGTAACCACTGTTTTTCCCTTCTTGCGAGGCACTTTCACCCGTTATAGTGCGGATCCCCCGTTCCCGACACACGACTCGCAACGCAGCATTCACAGCATCGCGTTCCGACTCGCGTCACGAAACGGTTGATTTGAACACTCCCAGAGCGGCCCCGGCCGCCCAAAGGATCCGCTCCCATGACTTCGACAGCCACCGGTGCCGCGTCCGCCGCAACCCACGCCGGCGATCCCCGCGAGGCAGCCAAGCCGGTGAAGCCGGGCACGCAGATCGTGCTCACGTTGAGCCGCCCCCTGCCTGGCTGCAAGCGCACCCGGACGCTCATCGTCGAAGGTGCGGTCGGCATCCGTCCCGAGCCCCTGCACGAGGTCGACTCGGTCCAGCGCGCGCTGGCCCAAGTGCGCGGCGTCCATCCGCCGCCGATCATGATCATCGATGGCCAATCGTACCCCTGCGTGATCGAAGGCAGCCCGCGCTCGCCCCGCCTGATGATGGAGGACAAGGGCGAGAAGATGCGCATCTACATGGAGGTGGGCGGCGCCGCCGTCGCCAACGTGTGGTCGCTGCCCGGCCCCAACCTGGTGTTCCGCGGCCGCGTCATCCCGCTCGAGTGGACCGGCCCGGCTGAGCACCTCGATCCGCTGATGCATGGGCCGATCATGGTGCCCAAGGAATGGCTGGTGCGCGATCCCTGGCGCAGCGTGCTCGCGCATGCCGGCCAGGTTCCGCCGCAGGCCGACCGCGCCAAGCAGGTGCGCGGTCGCCCGCAACCGATCCTCGAGATGTACGAGGTCGATTCTCGGCTGTGCGGCCACGTGCGCTTCAAGTACCACGACGATCTTCCTGAGATCGATCCGCTCGAACGCATCGGGCTGATCGTCGCCGAGGACAAGACCGGCAACATCATCAAGTGCGAGCGCGACCGCGACCTCGAGCTGCAGCGCTGCAATGAATTCATCAAGCGCGGCGCGCTGGTGCAGCGTCGCGGCGCCTTCGGCTTCGTCGCCGATGGCGACGCCGCAGACCGCTTCCTCGCCCAGGTCATCCCCAACCTGCAGGGCTGGGAGATCCGCGGCCAGGACCGCCTCCACCGCGGCCGTCCGCCCACGGACATCGTGACCTCGGCGCGCGTCATCGCGCACGACGAGTACCTCGAGCTCGAGATCGAAGCGCAGGTCGATGGCCGCGCGGTACCGATCAAGGAACTGCTGAAGAATGCCGCGCGCGGCCAGAACGTCATGGTCTTCAAGGACGGGCTTCGAGCTCGGATAAACGATGAGTGGTTGAACCGCTACCGCACGCTCAGCGAATTCGGCGGCCTGAAGGAAGTGAACGGCAAGGTGCGCGTGCCCCGTCACGCGGCCGCGATGGCGGTGTCGCTCGCCGAATCCGGCGGGCGCATGGAGCTCGACGACATCACCAAGGACCTGGCCTCTCTCGCCAAGGGCGGCGCCGACATCCCGCACGTCGAGCTGCCCAAGGGCCTCAACGCCACGCTGCGCGAATACCAGCACGCTGGCTTCAACTGGATGGTGTTCCTGTCCAACCGCGGCCTGGGCGGCGTGCTCGCCGACGACATGGGCCTGGGCAAGACCGTGCAGTCGCTGACCTTCGTGCTGCATCGCCACGCTGAGGATCCGGGCGTCCACCTGGTGGTCGCGCCGCGCTCGGTGGTCGACAACTGGGTCGACGAGTGCAAGAAATTCGTCCCCGACATGCCCGTGCACACGCACCTCGGATTGGATCGCGTGAAGACGCCCGAGAAGCTGCCGAAATCCGGCCTGCTGCTGACCAGCTACAACATCCTGCAGCGCGACATCAAGCTGCTGGGCTCGATCGAGTACTCGACCGTGCTGCTCGACGAGGCGCATGTCATCCGCAATCCCGAGGCGAAGACCACGCGCGCCGCGCTCAAGATCGTCGCCAAGCGGCGCATGTGCCTCTCGGGCACGCCCGTGCAGAACTGCGCTGAGGACCTGTGGCCGATCTTCCACTTCCTGATGCCGGGATTCCTCGGGCGGCGCAAGACGCTCAAGGAGACGCTGCAGGACGACCCCGAGGCCATCCACCGCCTGCGCGACCGCGTCGCGCCGTTCGTGCTGCGCCGCATCAAGAGCGAGGTCGCGACCGAGCTGCCGCCGAAGACCGAGATCCTCCTGCACGCGCAGATGTCCGAGGAGCAGCACCAGTTCTACCGCGAGCTGCTCGAGAAGGAGCGCGTCGGGGTCATGGACCTGCTCGGTTCCAAGGGTCTCGAACGCTCGCGCGTGTCGATCCTCGCCGCCATCACTCGCTTGCGTCAGGCGGCCTGCGCTCCCGCGCTGGTCGGCGCACCGCTGGTCGATTCGGCGAAGGTCGAACTGTTCATGGATCTGGTCGACGAGCTCATCTCCGAAGGCCACCGTGCGCTGGTGTTCTCATCGTTCACCAAGTTCCTCGCGGTGATCCAGGAGAAGCTCGAAGAGCGCAAGTACACCTTCCAATACCTCGACGGCCGCACTCGCGACCGCGCGGCGAAGGTCAAGGCGTTCCAGAAGGGCAACGATCCGCTGTTCCTGATCTCGCTGAAAGCCGGAGGCGTGGGTCTGAACCTGACCTCGGCCGACTACGTGATCATCCTCGATCCGTGGTGGAATCCCGCAGCCGAGGACCAGGCGGCCGACCGCGCGTACCGCATCGGCCAGGACAAGCCGGTGATGGTCTACCGCATCGTCACCGTCGACTCGATCGAGGAGCGCGTCCTGCGTCTGCAGGCCGAGAAGCGCCGCCTGGTCGGCGACCTCGCCCTCGAAGGCCTCGCGCGCGCGCTCGAAGCCGGCGACGTCGAGCGGCTGTTCGAGGTCGCGGCGAACGTGGGCGCGGATTAGCTGTTAGTTGGGGGAGCCGCAGCAGGCGGCTCCCCCAACAGCGCGCCTCTGGCGCTGCCCCCTGGGAAACGGGGGGCGGGGCAGGCTGGGCGGGCAGGATTGGAAATAGGCGAATCTCTCAGTTCCCTTCAGAAAATGTCAGGGCCTCATCTCAGGATTTTTCCTGTCGGTTGGACGCGAGAGGCGTTTCCACCAGCGGCTGAGCATGCCCGATGACGCGGTGGCGTAGGGTCCCGACCGTGACGTAGGCGCTGATGCCGATGCCGCCGGCGGAGTCGCCGCCGCGAGGGCGGCTGGCGCGGTCCAGGTGCCGGGCGGCGAGACCTCGATGACGTTGTAGTTGAAACCGTTGCGTGGTCGCGATTCGAGCAGGTCGACGATGGCCTCGAAGGACGGACGCACGCCCGGAGCGGTGCAGTCGGCCTGGATCAGGACGTAGCTGGATTCCCACGTGAACTCGAGAGCGGAGCCGTCCAGGTCGAACACCATCAGGGTCAAGCGGTCGAGGACGATGTCCTCGGCCAGCACCTGCGACAATTCATCGATGTCGGTGATGCGATAGGCGTTGGCCTTCATCGCCACGGTCGGTCCGACCTCGGTCGCACGCGCGGCGATGGTTGTGAGATCATTGGTCGTCAACGTGATGCCGCTGAAGACGCGCTTGAGCTTGTCGATGCCGGCAGGCCTGGGTGCAGGCATGGGTGATTCCAGGGCGAGGAGAGCCGCTGTAAGTATCCGTCGTTTCCTCCCACGTGGAGGAACGGCGCGTGCCAAGCTTCTACATACAGGTCGTCGCGAGCCGAAGGACGGCGCACAGATGGACGGCGCACAGATGGACAGCGCACAGATGGACGGTGCACAGATGGACGGTGCACAGAGGGTCGATGCCCCCCCCCACCGCCACCTGCCCGTCGCCGCCGTCACTGATCGACGGTGGACCGCGGCAGCGCTTCGGCCGCTTCCGATGCCGAGATCAGCGCCTGGGCGAAGGCCTTGGCATCGCCGGCGGCGATCGAGCTCGCTGAATTCCACGCCAGGTGCGGCGGCATCTCGCGGGCGACGCCCATGAAATAGGTCGCCCGTCTCGGCACGATCGTCACCTGCACGCCGCCGCCGCTGGGCAGGCGAACGTCCCAGATGTGCTTGATGCCCTCTTCGGTGCGGTTGATCGCGCAGTTCGCGCTATCGGTGGTGGTGTTCGTGGTATCCATGGAACCTCCAGTCCAGTTGTGAGACTTCAGTCCGGTTGAAAACCTTCAGGCCGGTTGAGTGCCTTCAGGTCGGTTGAGTGCCTTCAGGCCTGAGCGTTGGCTTCGACGGTGATGGCGGCGAGTGCGTCCGCCTGGTCTGCGGCGGCGAGCAACGTGCGTGCGAATGCGCGGACGTCCTCGGTGGCGATGGCGTCGGCCGATCGCCACGACACGTGCGGCGCCAAGGTACGCTCAGAGCCCATGAAGAAGGTGGTGCGACGCGGAGTCATCGACACCACCACGCCGCCGCCGTGGGGCAGGAACACGTCCCAATTCAGCTTGCCCGCGTCCTGGGATTCGCTGATCGCGCAGCCGCCCGACGTCGCACCGGGCGCAGGAGCGGCGGCGGGAGCACTGCGGCCCGATGGTTGGTGCGCCGAAGCCGACGGTCGCCGCGCAGACGGTGCTGGAACCGGAGCCGCCGTGGGCGGCGCGACGCTCACCGCAGCCGGTGCCGGTGCCGGAGTAGCTGCGACGGAGGCTGGTGCAGGCGCTGGTGCGACCTCGGGAGCCGGTGCCGACGCTGGAGCAGAGGCCACGAGCGCATCAGCCGGCGGAGCAGCCTGGGGACTCGCTGCAGCCCTGACTGGCGCACTGGCTGGCGCTTTGGCCGCGGCGGGTGCGCCCATGAACACGTCGATATCGGGCGGACGCTGGCGCGGGGCCGCGGGCGCCGACGAGCCCGGCGTGCGGATCTCGACATCCGCGGTCATCTCCTTGGCGAACTGCATCACCTGCGACTGCGTGGTCTTGGGCGCTTCGACGGGCGCTTCGACCGCAGGGGTGGGGGAAGCACCGCCGACCGGCGGCTGCGTGGAATTCATCGCTTCGAGTGTTTCGGCATTCCAATCCATGGTGTCACCTCTACTGACGGTCGAGCCTAGGACCGGTTGCTTCGACGGCGAAGGTCGGGCCCGCGATCCTGCGACAGGCGCTCGAACGCTCCAGGCAGTGCACACTCCACAGGCAATCGACGATCGATCGAGCTTCAGGCCTCGGGAACGAACCGTCCGTGGAACCCGTACGGCACGGACCCGGGCAAGCGTACGCGCGCGATTTCGCCCCAGTGGATAGCGTCGAGCACGACCAACGAATCGCCTGCACCCGAGCGGTCGTGCACCAGCGCCAGCACGACTCCGTCGTCCTCGGCGGCGCGCCCCGGGGCGGGCACGAATATCGGTTCGGCGACCGAGCACCCGGCCGAGATCCATGCGCTCACGGAGCGGGTACGCACATCGCCCTTGAGCAACCGGTCGAACGAACCGCGCCGATCGTCGCCCGACGAGCCGACGGCATAGACGAAACGCCACGGTGCGCCTGCGTATCCGGGAGCGACGCTCGCGAATTCCATCGCGTCGGGGAACAACGACTCGCGCGTCGAGGTCGATCGGGCCAGATCGAAGCGGTAGCGCTCGAGCCGCGACGGTGGGAAACGCGCGTCGTCGCGCGTCAGACGGTCGAAATAGAAGGAGTCGATGATGGCGGGGTCCGCGTAGGCCGCGAGATCGACCACCAGGTCATCGCCCTCCTCGTACGCCGCGAGGTGATGGAATGCGAAGGAAGCGTCGGTGGTGAACGCCGCCACCATGCGTCCGCTCGCGCGGTCCACGACGCGCCAGCGCGTGCCCAGCTTCGGCTTCCAGCGGAACGCGCCGATGTAGCTGACGTCCGACAGCAGGAGGCGCAGCGGATCGAGGACGAGCGGGAACTCGGCGAGCACGAGATAACGTGCGGACATCCCGAAGCTGTGCAGGTACGCCGGCTCGCGCACCGGCAGTCGGCAGATGCTCTTGCGGCGGAGATCATCTCCGCGCAGGCGATAGAATTCATAGAAGCGGTCGCGGCCCGAGAACTTCGTGCTGACATTGATCACCTCGCCGGTGGTGGAGTCCTCGTGCGGGTGCGCGGTCGTGGTCTCGCCCCAGATATCGTCGGGGAACGAAAAGGTGCCGATGGTGGACAGGGTCGCCGGGTCGAACTCGACCGGATGCGGACTCTCGGTGAGCGCCATCCAACGTCCGCCCAAGCGCGCGACGTGGACGCCGGCATTGTCGGGAAAGCGGGGCGCGATGAGGGTCTGCACCATGTCGATGACCGAGCGATTGGCGGCGGTCCCGAACTGCCGGATGCGCGGGCCGCCATGGCGCTGGGCCGCCTGGAAGATTCCCGACCGCAGGAACCGGCTGCGGTACGACACCCCCTCGCCCGAGAAACCGAAGCGCTGCAACAGCGCGTAGCCGTCGAAGACGTGCCGGACCTCCTGGCCAGCGGACTCGAACCGGCCAGGCCCGTTGCGCAGCAGGACGCCGCTCAGCCAGCTGGGCAGCCGCCCCTCGATCGGCAGCCGGCTCACGTCGCATTCGGCGGCGAGGGACCGCAGAGTGGCATGGACTGGCGATTCCATGGGCGAGAAGATAGGGACCTGGATCATCCGTCCTACCCACCGAGTCGACAGCCCAGACAGCACGAGCACGGCGCAGCTCGCAAC
>JACCZE010000229.1 GCA_013696105.1 Planctomycetota bacterium
GGTGACCCGCGCGGTCTGGGTCTCGACCGGTCGCGTGGCCTCGGGCGCCGTCCACTCCGGCTGCTGCTGCCGACGCTGCTGGCGCTTGGCTTCTTCAGCCGCTTCCTGGATGGTCTTGACCAGATCGTCGAGGAAGCCCATTAGGAACGTCCTCCGTCCCAAGTCCTGCGTCCTCCGTCGGACTGCAGGCAGAGTGCAGCTGATGGTCCCGACGGAGCACGGAGGACGGAGGACCGAGGACGTCGGCTACCCATTCTGGTTAGGTCCCTTGTCGCTCGGCTTCTGGCCACCGGGGGTGGAGATCGAATTGCGCATGTCGGTGTCGGACTGGATGTTCTTGAGCGAATAATAATCCATGATGCCCAGGTTGCCGGCGCGGAAGGCCTCGGCGATGGCGCGCGGGATCTCGGCTTCGGCTTCGACCACCTTCGCGCGGTTCTCGGCTACCAGCGCGACCATCTCCTGCTCACGCGCGACGGCCATGGCGCGGCGCTTCTCGGCTTCGGCCTGGGCGACCTTCTTGGCGGCCTCGGCCTTGTCGGTGTCCAGGCGCGCGCCGATGTTCTCGCCGACGATGATGTCGGCGATGTCGATCGAGAGGATCTCGAAGGCGGTGCCGGCGTCGAGGCCACGCTCGAGCACGGTCTTGCTGATGCGGTGCGGATTCTCGAGCACCTCCATGTGGTTGGCGGATGAGCCGATGGTGGTGACGATGCCCTGGCCGACGCGCGCGACGATGGTCATCTCGGTGGCGCCGCCGACCAGCCGGTCGAGCGCGGTGCGCACGGTGACGCGCGCCTTGACGCGCAGCTGGATGCCGTTGCCGGCGACGCCGTCGATGGTCTGCTGGCCGCTGTTGGCGGCGGGCACATCGATGACCTTGGGATTGACCGAGGTCTGCACCGCGTCGAGCACGTCGCGTCCGGCGAGGTCGATGGCGCAGGCGCGGTCGAAGGTCAACGGGATGTTCGCCTTGCTGGCGGCGATCAGCGCATTCACCACGCGCGGCACATGGCCGCCCGCCATGTAGTGGGCCTCGAGCTTGTCGGTGGGGATGTCGATGCCCGCCTTCTTGGCGGTGATGCGGCCGTTGACGATGACCGTCGGGTTCACCTTGCGCACGCGCATGAAGATGATCGCGACCAGGCTCACCGGCGCGTACGAGGCCAAGGCCTGGATCCACAGGAAGAACGCGCTGCCGATCACGATCCAGAAGGCGATGATCACCACGATGACGCCGATGATCAACGGCACCGGCGGAAGGCCGAAGATGTCGCCGATGGATGCCTGCAGGATGCCGTCCAACATGGTGATCGCCTGGTTCATGAATCGCTCCGATGAGGAAAAAGAGAGGGTCGACGCCAGCGCGTTCAGGCCGGGCGGACGGCGACGATGGCGCCTTCTATGCGCAGGACAACCACTCGTGCCCCGCGCGTCAGCGGCCCGCCGATGGCGGTCACGTCGATATCTCCGCCGGCGAAATGGGCGCGACCCGTCGGCAACGCATCGGTGACCAGCTCACCCATGGCGCCGACGACGATGCCGAGCCGCTCGGCCTCGTGGCGATAGCCGGCATCGGCAGTGATCTCGGTCTTGGGCACCGCGCGCGATTCGGCCATGCGCCGGAAGCCCCACGGGACGATCGCCAGCAGCAGGAGCGGGCAGACTGCGACGAAGAGCCAGCCGATCGCCGGCGATGCGGCGAACGCCAGGGCGCAGGCGCCGAACGCGCATGCAGCGGCGGCGAAGGTCAGCATGCCCCAGCTGATGACGAAGAATTCGACCACCAGCAGTCCCGCGGCGATCGCCAGGAGGCCCAGCGCGGCGGCGACCTGCGCCCACGGATCGAGCGCGACGACCTGTTCGGGCAGTTCGAGGAGGACTCGGTCGATCACGACGCGCTCCCGGCAGCTGCCACCGGGCGGACGATCGCGGCGCCGTAGCGCATGGCGACGACCTCGACCGCGGCGCCGGCATCGAGGTATTCGCCGTGCTCGGTGGTGGCGCTGATATCGCGTCCTGCGAGGTCGATCGATCCGCTGGGGCTGAGCGCGGTGCGCGTCACCGCCCGGCGACCGATCACCGAGGCGTCGGACTCCATCTCACCCGCGCTGGTGCCGTCGATCTCGGCGAGAGTGGCGATGCGACGCACGGCGCGCGATTGCGGCAGGGTCGAGATGATCACGGCGGCGCCGATGCTGATCACCACCAGCGACAGCAGGCTCTGCATCAGGGCGTTGGCCAGCGCGTCTCCCCAGCCGGCGGACGTCGGGTTGAACTGGCCGATATCGGGCATGAACGACAGGATCAGCCCGGACAGGCCCAGGCAGATGCCGACGATCGCCAGCCAACCGGCAGTCGGGAACACGAAGAGCTCGACCACGATGCAGGCGATGCCGATGACCACCAGGATGACCTCGGGGTAGCTGGCCAGGTCCTGGTAGAACTGGCAGATGAAGAACAATGTCCCGAAGATCGCTGCGAGCCCGGTCCAGATGCCGACCCCTGGGGCCTTGAGCTCGAGGAAGATGCACAACGCGGTCAGCGCGGCGAGGATGAAGGCGAAGCCCGAGAGCGTGCGCGCCATCAGCTCGGTGCCGGTCGGCGACAGGTCCAGCACCGATGATTTCGAGACCCCGAGCTTGGCGTAGACCGCATCGATGTTGTCGGCCACTCCGGTCGCCATCTGCTCCTGAACGGCGTTCTGTGCGGTGTAGAGCACGTAGCGGTCCTTGCCCAGGATGGGCACCTTGCTCTGCGGATCGACGTCGGGATGCGCGCGCAGCCACTGCGGCAGGTCGTCCTCGATCACGAATTCCTGCCGGCCGTCGAAGTCGAAGCGGTAGAGTTCCTGGTTGCGTGCGGTCATCTTCACCAGTTTCGCCTCGTTCCAGCCCTTGAGCTGCGCTTCGCTGCGCAACAGGGCGCGGACCACGGCCTCGATCTTCTCGGGAGCGTACTCGATCTTGCCCTCGGCGCTCTGGGTGATGACGCCGATGTCGCCAATGGTCGCGGGCGGGGCGAGGTAGATCTCATCGTGGGCGTAGGCGACCAGGGCGCCGGCCGAGTAGCAGTAGTTGTCGACGAATGCCACCATGCGCGGCTGGTTCTTCGTCACGCCGAGCGCGGCGCTCATCATCTCGCGCCCCGCTTCGAGCGTGCCGCCGTTGGTCTCGAGGTGGACGACGACGGTGCCGACGCCGGCCTTCTGCGCATCCGCGAGCGCGCGGGCGAAATAGCGCGACTGGAGCGCGTCGATCATGCCATCGACGCGCAGGTAGGCGACAGTGGGACCGGCGGGCTTGTCGGCGTCGGCTGCCCTGCAGGCCGAGGCCAGCGCGACCAGCGCGCAGATGGCGACGGCGACGGCGGCAGCGGTGTACGAGACGGCGTTCATGCCGCCACCATAGTGCACCGTCGCGCGCAACAATACGCGGTCTCGACCGATCGACGGCAGCGATCGACCGCTGCGATCGGAGCCATCGTCGGTTGTCCGACGCACCGCCGCGGCACGATGTCGCCATGGCCAAGGCATTCCCCAAGCGCAATTACGCCCTGCGGCGCCCGGTCGGCGCCAAGCACGACGAACCCGAGCGCCGCGGGTCGAAGGTCGCTCCAGACGCGACATGGGCTGCGCCCACGGCGTGGGAGGGCCAAGCCGCCTGGTACGACCAGTTGCACGGCGACGACGGCGACGATTTCTACGCCCGGCTGATCCTGCCGAGCGTGATCGAGCGCCTGCGCGCCAAGCGCGGCGAGCGCATCCTCGACCTGTGCTGCGGCCAGGGCGTATGCGGGCGAGCCCTGGCGGCCCTCGGCGTGGACACCGTCGGCATCGATGCCAGCCCCACGCTGATCGCCGCCGCCACCGCGCGCGCCGGCAAGCGCGAGCGCTACGTGGTCGGCGACTGCCGCGACGTGGCCGGTGTGCTCGCCGCCGAGAAGATCTTCGGCGCCTTCGACCACGCCACGCTGGTGATGGCGTTGCAGGATCTCGATCCCATCGGCCCTGTGCTCGCCGGCTGCGCCGCGGCGATCAAGCCGGGCGGCCGCGTGGTGATCGCGCTGACGCACCCGTGCTTCCGCATCCCGCGCCGCTCGTCCTGGGGCTGGGACGACGAGCAGGGCCTGCAGTACCGGCGCATGGACGGCTACCTGTCGCCGCTGGCCGCACCGATCAAGACCCACCCCGGCAGGCCCGCCGACGCGGCGCACACCACCAGCTTCCACCGGCCCCTGTCGGCCTACCTCAATGCCTGCGGGGACGCCGGCCTGGCGGTGATCGGCGCCGATGAGCTGTGCAGCCACCGGCGTGGCACCAAGGGGCCGCGCTTCGGCGCCGAGGACCGGGCCGCGAAGGAGTTCCCGGTCTTCCTGGTGATCGCCGCGGTGCGCCGCTAGCGTCCTGACGCATCCGGCACCGACGGGTGGCGGTCGCGAGCGGTGGGCGCGCGACGTGGGTCAGGGGTGGGCCCCCAGGGGTCCCGCCGTCGTAGAAGCTTGACCCACTCGCGGCTCTCGCGCCCTTGCGGGTGCGGAAGCTCTCGGTGGAGGCCTCCCATGAGCTCGTCCCTCGCTGCGAACACCTCGGGCCGCATGCAGCCGATCTGGCTGACCACCGCAGAGCTGCCGAAATTCCAGCACCTGACGCGGAATCTCGAGACCGACGTGTGCATCGTCGGCGCCGGCATCGCGGGCCTGACCACCGCCTACCTGCTGGTCCAGGCCGGCAAGCGCGTGGTGGTGCTCGAGGACGGAGACATCTGCAGCGGCGAGACCGGACGCACCTCGGCGCACCTGTCGAATGCGCTCGACGACCGCTACTTCGAGATCGAGCGCCTGCACGGCGAGGACGGTGCGCGCCTGGCCGCCGACAGCCATACCGCCGCCATCGACCTGATCGAGGACATCGTCGCGCGCGAGCGCATCGATTGCGAATTCCAGCGCGTCGACGGCTACCTCTTCATCCCGCCCGGCGAATCGCTCGACATCCTCGAGCGCGAGATCGGCGCCGCCCACCGCGCGGGGCTGACGGGCGTGCATTGGGTGCCGCGGGCGCCGCTGGGCGAATTCGAGACCGGACGGGCGCTGCTCTTCCCGCGCCAGGCCCAATTCCATCCGATCAAGTACCTGGCGCGCCTGGCCGAGATCATCACCGCCAAGGGCGGGCTGATCTTCTGCCGCTCGCACGTCGAGGACATCCACGGCGGCAGCCCCGCACGCGTGCTCGCCAAGGGCGGCCACGTCGTCACCGCGTCGGCGGTGGTGGTCGCCACCAACACGCCGATCAACGACCGCGTGGTCATCCACACCAAGCAGTCCGCATACCGATCCTACGTCATCGGCGCGCGCGTTCCGGCGGGATCGCTCCCCCAGGCCCTGCTGTGGGACACCACCGACCCGTACCACTACGTGCGCGTGAAATCGATGGGCGGCCCCGGCAGCGAAGCCGCGTACGACGTGCTCATCATCGGCGGCGAGGACCACAAGACCGGGCAGAAGGACGACGCCGAGATGCGCTACCGGCTGCTCGAAATGTGGGCGATGGAACGCTATCCGATGATCGAGCGCATCGAGTTCCGCTGGTCGGGCCAGATCATGGAGCCGGTCGACTGCCTGGCATTCATCGGCCACAACCCCTGGGACGAGGAGAACGTCTACATCTGCACCGGCGATTCCGGCAACGGTCTGACCCACGGGACCATCGCCGCCATGATCAACACCGACCTGATCGTCGGTCGCGAGAACCGTTGGGCGAAGCTCTACGACCCGCGGCGCAAGTCGCTGAAATCGGCCGGCGATTTCGCCAAGGAGAACCTCAACGTGCTGCCGCAGTACGCCGATTGGCTGACCCCGGGCGAGACCACGCACGAGTCGCGCATCCCGCGCGGCTCAGGCATGATCCTGCGCAAGGGCCTGACCAAGGTCGCGGTGTATTGCGACGACAAGGGCGCCTGCCACGAGTGCTCGGCGGTGTGCCCGCACCTGGGCTGCATCGTCTCGTGGAATTCTGGCGAGAAGACCTGGGACTGCCCGTGCCACGGATCGCGCTTCGACGCCTACGGCACGGTCATCAATGGACCGGCGAACAGCAACCTCGGCTCGGCTCCAGACGCCTCGGGCCGCTTCCCGACGATCGCCTCGCCCAAGCGCGACGCGTCGAGCAGCCCGGCGCCGAGGACGGTCAGGAGATAGGCAGCGTCCTCCGTCCTCCGTTCTCCGTCGGACAACGGTCATGCGTGAGGAGGGGGTCGAACCGGTATCATGCTGGCGTCGCCTGCTGTCGACCGAGGACCGAGGACCGAGGACCGAGGACCGAGGACGTTCCGTTCACCTCCACGGCACCATCGGATTCAGCTGCCGCCCGAGCGTGACGTCCGGCGGATAGTCGCTCGCCGGCATCGCCGGCTTGAGCGTCCAGGCCTGCAGTTCGGCGTGCATCAGGATGGATTCCTGGCGATACGCCGGGCCGTGCACCGGCCAGTCGCGGTAGGAACGGATGCGCTCCATCGCCGTGTCCATGCCGGGCAGGTCGGTGATCGTCCGTGTCGCGGACATGGCGTCGCGGCCGACCGAGGCGCAGGCCAGGTGCACGATCGCGTTCGCCAAGTCGATGTCCGCGGGCAGGTAGCTCGAGGCGTCGACGGCATCGACGATCGCGGTGGCGATTGCCTCTGCATCGGCGAACGACCTCACCGGAGGGTGTGACTCGGTCGGCCCCATGACCTGTGGGACATCGCAGCGATCGCGCTGCTGGAGGCGGCGCCGAGCCAGCAGGTAGAGCAGTTCTCCTGCGCTGAGCACATCGGTGTAGGCCGGACCGCCCTGATCGATCACCGCGCGGGCCCCGGCGAGGATGGCGTGATCCCCGACGATGATCGGTCGCTGGCCGTAGATCTCTGTCATCCCCGCGACGGTGGTCCAGCTCACGTCGGGCTGCTTGGCGAGCGCGTGCACGTAGCGGCGGAAATTCGCGAGGATGGTCGGGACCCAGACGCCAGGAACCGGGGTCGGGACTCGCCATTGCGCGCGCGGCGGCGCCGCGCCGCCGAAGAAGTTCGCGCACGGGAACTCCGTCATCATGGTGATGACGGGATGGCAGCCGAACATCGGCGAGTAGTCGACCGTGCGCGCGAGCTCGGCGATGCGGCCGTCGACCTGAGTGAACTCGTGGTCGAACGCCGCGGTGTCCCTATAGAGGGTGTCGAAGTAGAGATCGCCGTGCAGGCCGCGGAACATCAGGTTATTCGCGTACCAGACGACGTTGCGGCGCCCGAGCTGGAACGGCGAATAGAAGTACGGTTTCCCCATCTTGCCGACGGCGTAGACGATCTGCGCGGCGAAGGTGCCGCCATGTTGGGTCAGGGCGGTGCAGCGGCCGAAGACGCGCTCGATGGTGTCGAATCCGGTGCGTTCGCGGAACATCACGCGCTCAACGCCGTCGAACCAGCCGAGATTCGAGACCTCGGTGGCGGTGGTCGGCGGCAGCGAGCCGCGGTCGTAATGCAGGCTGACGTCGTGCCGGCGGATCGCGTCGATCACGTCCTGCTGGCGGTGGCGCTCCATGAAGCGCGCCTTCTCGCCGATGATGTGGAAGCTGCCCTGCAGCCCTTCGGCATGCAGGATGTCGGCGAATTGGCCGGGAAGCCGGTGCACCGGCGATCCAGGATGCGAGAACGAGTCCTCGACGTCGAAATAGATCAGCGAGTGCATGCTGCGATGCCACCTGATCGCCCAGCGCAGGCAAGCGAAGGCTTCGCGCGGCGCCGGTCGTGCCTGGGGCTCATCCGCGCAGCTGCTGACCCTCGACCAGGAGACGGAACAGTCCGGGTTGCGCGGCGAGCTCGTCGTAGGTGCCGTCCTGCTCGATCCGGCCGGCGCGCATGACGATGATGCGGTCGACGTTCTTCACCGTCGCCAGGCGGTGGGCGATGAAGATCGCCGTGCGCCCACGCAGGTTGCGTTCCAAGGCCTTCTGGATCAGGTCCTCGCTGAGGGTGTCCAGCGCGCTGGTCGCCTCGTCGAAGATGAAGAAGGGCGGATCCGCCAAGAGCACGCGCGCGATCGCCAGGCGCTGGCGCTGACCCCCGGACAGGGTCGAGCCGCCCTCGCCGACGCGGGTCAGCAGCTTGTCGGGAAGTTCGTCGATGAACTCCCACGCGTTCGCCAGTTCGCACGCTTTGCGTATCGCCGCGTCATCGGAGTCGGGCCGCGCCACCCGCACGTTGTCGCGGATGGTGGTGCGGAAGATGAAGGGATCCTGCGGGACGACGCCGAAGCGTTTGCGCAGTTCGGTGCCAGTGAGCTGGCGAAGATCGACGCCTGCGAGCGTGATCGTACCGCTCTGCGGGTCGTACAGGCGCAGCAGCAGCTGCGACACCGTGCTCTTGCCGGCGCCCGATGGCCCGACGAATGCGACGCGCTGGCCGTAGGGGATGGTGAGCGACACGTCGGCGATCACCGGAGCATTCTCGTAGGCGAAGGTGACTCCACGCAGGGCGATCTCGCCACCGGGCGGTACCGGCTGCTCGGCCCCCACCGGGTCAGGGGTGGTCGAGGCCTGCTGCAGCACGGTGCCGATGCGCTCGATCGACGCCTGCGCGCCGCCCCACAGGGTCAGCGAGGTGAACAGGAACTGCGTCGGCTGCTGGAGCTGCTGGAACGCCAGCAAAAAGCCCACGACCTCGCCCTCTTGAACGTTCCCACCGAGGTAGCGCCAGGTGCAGGCCGCCATCAGGGTGGCATTGGCAAGATAGAAGAAGCCTTCCTGCTTCATCCATTCCATATGTTGGCGGATGTCGCGCTCGTAGCTCTTGCGCCCCAGGGTCTGCGCGACGGCGTCGAAGTCGGTGGCGACCTGTTCCTCCATCGCGTACAGCTTCACCGCGCGGTTGCCGCGCAGGATGTCCGATATCCGGCCGCTGACGTCGCCTTCGGCCTGCTGGAAATCCTTGGTGATCTCCTTCACGCGCAGGCTCGACCGGCGCATCATCAGCGAGCTGGTCATCACCGACAGCGCGAGGACCACGGTCAGGATCGGGTCCCAGTTCGCGCACACCGCGACCGTCGCGATCAGCGTGATGATGGCGCCGGGGCCGTGCATCGAGGTGTGCTGATAGAACTGCATGATCTGCCCGAGCGGCGAGCCGAACAGGTAGCTGAACAGCTCGCCAGACGAGTGCTTACCGTGGAAGCGCAGGCAGAGGTGGTTGACGTGCCGGAAGAACTGCGCACGCAGCGCCAGCACCATGCGCTCGCGCGCCCAGGTGAAGATACGGTAGCCGAGGTGCCAGCTGAGCATCCGCAGGACGATCGAGGTCACCAGGTAGACCACGGTGAGGATGAGCACGCGCCGCCAGCGCTCGCCATCCGGCAGGTCGTGCGGCCGCAGGATGTCGTCGACCAGGTATTTCGGGAAGATGATCTGGAACGAGATCGCGCCGCCATGGATGCCGCCGAGGATCAGCGACAGCAGCAACCACCAGCGGAAGGGCCGCATGATCGGCCAGATCACCGCGGAGATGGTCGCGGCCTTGGCCGGGGCCGCGGGTATCGTCTGATCCATCATCAGAACACCTGGCCGGCAGCGAGCCGGCTGAACGCGCCACCGAGACCCATCAATTCCTGGAAGGTGCCGCTCTCGACCGCGCGGCCATCCTCGAGGACGACGATGCGATCAGCGTTGCGCACGGTCGAGAGGCGATGGGCGATGATCACCGTGGTCCTGCCGTGCATCAACTCATCCAGAGCTTCCTGCACCAGGCGCTCGCTCTCGGGGTCGAGCGCGCTGGTGGCCTCGTCGAGGATCAGCAGCTTGGGATCTCGATACAGCGCGCGCGCGATGGCCAGGCGCTGACGCTGTCCGCCGGAGAGCCCCGTACCGCGATCACCCAGCACGGTGTGGTAGCCATCCGACAGCTGACGGATGAAGGAATCGGCATTGGCGCGCAGGGCGGCCGCTTCGGCTTTCGCGAGATCCGGAACGGGATCCCCCCAGCTGATGTTCCCGAGGATGGTGTCCTTGAACAGGACCACGTCCTGGCTGACCACGCCGACGTGCCGCCGCACGCTGCGCAGGTCGATCGTGCGGAGGTCGTGCCCATCGATGGTCACCGTGCCCGCGGTCGGTTCGTAGAATCCCAGCAGCAGGCTCGCGGTCGTGCTCTTACCGGAACCCGATGCGCCGACCAGGGCAACGCGCGAACCCGCAGCGATGGTGAGGTCGAGCCCATGCAGGCTGTGTCGCTCGTTGCCGACATAGGTGAAGTGCACCCCGGAGAACGCGATGTCGCCGCGGACGGTGCTGACCGACGCCTTGCCATCGTAGTGTTCGTGGTGCTCGTGGGCGAACAGTTCGGACAACGAGCGGATCGCATCGTGGGCCGAGGCGACATTGGTCAGCCCATTGATGATCGAGCCCAGCGCGCCCGAGAGCACGGCGTAATACGCGGTCAGCAGCCAGACGTCTCCCGGTGGGATGCGACCGGCGATGAGCATCCAGATGCCGGTGCCCAACACGACCATGTGCATCATCACACCCGTCGCCCAGGCAGAGGACCCGAAGAGCGCGTTGTGGAAGTCGAGGCGGTAGCCAGCGGCCGCGACGGCGCCAGCGGCTTTGCCGATGCGCTGTTCGGTGAACTCCTCGACCGCGTGCGCGCGCGTCACCCGCACGCCGCTGATCGCCTCGCTGAGATAGGCGAGGAATCCCGATTCCGCCTGGCGGTAATGCTCGCTGGATTCCTTGATGCGCCGCCAGAACGCGCGCACCAGCAGCAGGTTGATCGGAACCAGCAGCGCCAACACCGGCAGCAATCCGGGGCTGACGTAGGCGGTGATGCCGAGCACCATGACGATCGCCGTCCCCTGCAGGAGGACGCTCTCGATCAGCCAGCCCTGGAAGCCTTCCAGCCGCGTCATGTCCATCACGAACTTGTTGGTGAGCGCGCCCGCCTGCGAGCGGTCGTGAAAGGCGAACGTCAGGCGGTGCAGCCGGCGCATGAGCGCGCGCCGCAACCCCGCGGTCAGGTCGCGGCGTTGGCGCGACACCAGGAGCTGCTGCGGCAGGGTCACCAGGATGTTGCCCAGGGCCATGACCACGGTCGCGGCGACCATCCACCACAGCTGCGACCAGGCCTCGTCCGGCCGCGCGATCGCGGCATCCAGGGTATGCTTGATCAACAGCGGGATGACCCACACGGGTGCATGGCGAAGAGTGACGAGCAACCAGACCAGCGGTATGAAGCGCCAGCGCCCTGGGATCAGGCTCAGGTACGCGGCGAGGGTCGAGCGCAGGGATTCGCGCGTGGTCGGCGCCAGGCGCACGAGGCGTTCGCTCGGGATCAGCCGGTCATCCGCCTCCACGGTGTCGTCGGAGGCCGAACCTGCGACCTCGGAAACTGGCGGCGCGGACGGAAGCATGACGCGCGACCTCTGACCCGGAGGTCGTTCGCCGGTGTCGGCGCCGCGGAGCGGGCGTGCAGTATCGGCCTGGACGCGGAGGGCGTCAATGAGTCCGGATGGGGCCGTGCGGTGTCAGGGGGATTGCTCGGACAACTGCCGAGCGAGGACCAGGGGATCGGTGGTGGGTGCCAGGCAGGTGGTTCCGCTGCAGACCAGCGCGCGCGCCGCCCCTGTCGTGGCCTGGAGCGCAGCGAGTTCCGGCACGCGTTGGCTCACGAACGGATCGGCTCGAGGGAGGGGGACCGTCACCTGGCGCGGGCGGTAGCCCGCGTGCGCGACCACCAGCAGCGGCTGCATCGGCTCGGCGTCGCCGGCGATCGCCACATGAAGATCCGGCCCCAGGCGTTGATCGAGCGCGCAGAGCAGGGAGCAGGTCGCCCGCGGTACGCGGCTGATGATCTCGGCTTGGCCATCGATCGCAGCGTCAGCAGCCGTGCGTCGCCGGTCATCCGACAGGATCGAGCCCAAACGGTGCAGGTTCAGGGCGATGATGCCGATGGCTGCCGGCTCGGCGCCGTCGAAGGGAGATCGCGGCCGCACCGGCAGCTTGGGGTCCGCGGGTGCATCGAAGTAGCCGCCGTGACCGTCTCCCAGACGCGCATCGAGCTCGTCCTGCAGCTGGATGGCCCACACCAGCCAGGTGCTTTCCCCGGAAGCTTCGAACAGGTCGATAAGCCCCGCGATCAGGCCGGCGTAATCGGCGGCGACCGCAGGCGCACCCGCCGATCCTCCGGCCCAGCTGCGGGCCAGGCCACCATCCGCGCGCAGCGCGTGGCTACGCAGCCAGCTGGCTGCCCGCCGAGCGTCGGCGAGTGGCTGGGGATCGCCGAACGCGGCCGCTGCGCGCGCGAGCGCGGAGATCATCGTTCCGTTCCAGGCGGTGACGATCTTGTCGTCGCGCAGCGGACGGGGGCGTTTGGAGCGTTCGGCCAAGAGCGCCGCGGCGATCCGCTCGGCCAGCGCTGGCGCCTCGGCTGGTTCCACCCCGCACCCTGCGGCCGCATCCGCGATGGTACGGACGCGGCGCAGGACGTGCGCGCCATCCAGCTCGGTCTCGTCGGTCAAGCCGTACAGCGATTCCGCCAGCGCGGTGGCCTGCGCAGCGTCCGCGCCGAGCGCAGCCAATGCGGAGCCGACCTGTTCGCGCGTCCACAGGTAGAACGCCCCTTCGACCCGCTCGGTCTCTCCGTCCTGTCCGATGCGCGCGCTGTCGGCGTCCTCGGAAGCGTAGAAGCATCCGTCAGCGGCGGTCAGATCGCGGCGCACATAGGCGAGGATGCCGAGTGCGGCGCGGCGATAGCTGTCGTCGGCGGTCATACGCCACACGTCGGTGTAGACGGTAGTGAGCTGCGCCTGGTCGGAGAGCATCTTCTCGAAATGCGGAACGCGCCAGGCCCGGTCGACGGTGTACCGGTGGAAGCCGCCGCCGAGATGGTCGTTGATGCCTCCGGAAACCATGGCATCGAGGGTCCCGCGCAGCATCGCGCGCGCGCGATCCCGCACGACCGGCTCGATGTCCGGCCGGGTGCTCGCGCGCGCGAGCATGGTCAGCGTGGGGCAGCCGGGGAATTTGCTGCCGCGACCGAATCCACCGTGCTCGGCGTCGAAATCCTGCGCGAGCGCGGAAACCGCCCCGCCGATCGCCGCGCTGGTGAGGGGACCAGCGGATGTCGCCGGGACATCCGGCGTGCGCAGCAGGTCCAGTCCTTGCGAGGCCGCGGCGACGATGCGCGAACGATCACTCCGCCACAGAGATTCGATGCGACCGAGGATCGGCAGCAGGCCCGGATTCTCCTCGTCGCCACGCGGGGGCAGGTAGGTGGTTCCGGCGAACGGAGCGAGCTCGGGCGTGAGCCAGACGGTGAGCGGCCAGCCGGCGCTGCCATTGAGCGCCGATACGTAGGCGATGTAGACGGCATCGACATCGGGGCGCTCTTCCCGGTCGACCTTGATGGCCACGAAATGGCGGTTGAGGAAGTCGGCGATCTCGGCGTCGCGGAAGGATTCGCGCTCCATCACGTGGCACCAATGGCAGCTGGCGTAGCCGATCGACAGGAAGATCGGCTTGTTCTCGCTCGCGGCCTTGGCGAAGGCCTCATCCCCCCAGGGGTACCAGTCGACGGGATTGGTCGCGTGTTCGCGCAGGTAGGCGCTGGTCTGACCATCCAGGTGATTGAGTGGCAGCTCGGCGGCGCATGCCCCGAGGACGAACGCACCACACAGGGCGATGCGCGCTGCAGCCGATGCCATCAGGGGCTTGGATCGCATGGTTCGAGGATACCGGCGCGGAAGCTCGCGCCACCTGGCGGTTCGCAGCCGCCGAGAGCGGGTGTGCACGACGCTGGGGCACGGTCGTGCCGGTAAAGACAGGCGGGTCAGGGCGAGAGGACGACATCGCGCATGCGGGCCACATCCTCGTCGGTGCGCGGATGGTCTGCGAGGCGGCCGATGATCTCGCGCAGCGGCACCAGGGATTGGTCATCGGGGCGCGCGAGGGCGAAGCGTTCCAAGGATGATTGCGCATTGCCGATCTCATCGGTGAGCGCGTAGGCGGCCGCTGCGATCTTCCACGCCACCGCCTGGTGCGGATCCAG
The DNA here is from genome assembly GCA_013696105.1 of Planctomycetota bacterium. Lineage (GTDB taxonomy): Bacteria > Planctomycetota > UBA11346 > UBA11346 > UBA11346 > JACCZE01. The sequence continues at coordinate 14,058 of JACCZE010000229.1, forward strand.
CTGCAGCGCCGCGTCGGCATCGAGCGCTGCTTCCGAGTAGCGCCGGTCCGCGAATGCCCGCTGCGCGCGAGCCAGCCATTCGGGCGCCCATCCCTTGAGCTCGCGCACCGATGCTTCGGCCTGGTAGCGCGCCGATTCGGCCTGCGATTCTGCGGACCGCGCGATGGCCAGGGCCGCCGCGAGCTTGCGGTGATCGTTGCGCACCACGGCGAAGCCGATCACCAGGCCTGCGATGATCAACGCCACGGCCAGGCCGATCACCACGCGCAGACGGCGCAGGTGGTGCTGTCGGGCGACCTCGAGCTGAGTCGCACGCTGGGCTTGGTCGACAACCTCCTCGGCTTTGCGGAACAGGTCCCAGCGATCGCTCTGGCGCGCGTGCGCCGCCGCCGCGAAGGCCTGGGTATGCGCGAGCCGGTACGAACGTGTCGACAACGCGTAGGTCGCATAGTCGAGTCGCGCCTCCGCCAGTTGGTGGCGGCCGGCTGCGTATTCGGGCCACATGTCGATCGCGCGCTCGCAGAACGCGATCGCGCGTCGGAAGTGCTCATCGCTCGCGTCGGGTGACATGCGCGCAGTGGCGAGCTGGGTCTTCGCGGCTTCCGCGAGCTTCACCGCTTCCGCGTGCTGGCGGAACTCGCGCAGGAGCTCGGAGAACGCCGTCGCACTCTCGGGCCTTCGCTGGGGATCCGGATTCAAGGCCGACATCGCGATCGCGGCGAGTTCATCGGGCATCTGACGGTCACGCGCGGCCACCTGCGGGAGATCGATGTCGCCCTTCGCTGCACGGGCAAGCACCTCGCCCAGGACGACCCCTGCATGCGGCGGTCGGCCGGTGAGCAGTTCGTAGAGCACGCCGCCGAGCAGGAACACATCGGTGCGCGGACTGGCGGAGGCGGTCTCGCCGCGGGCGATCTCGGGCGCCATGTAGGCGGGTGTTCCACGATGCACGGTCAATTCACGCGTGCGTGGCACCAGTCCGCTGCAGGCGCAGTCACCGAACGCCGCCGCACATCCCCAGTCGGTGACCAGTACCTCGCCGTACCCGCCAACCAGGACGTTGTCGGGTTTGATGTCCAGATGGACGATCCGGCGCGCATGCGCGAATGCGATCGCGTCGCAGACCTTGGCGAGGATCTCGAGGTGCTGCTCGAGGCCGAAGGAATGCGCGCGCTCGCGCTCCTCGACGGTGCGCGGATGCATGAGGGTGCGCCAGCTCACGCCATCGACCTTCTTCATCACCAACAGCAGCGCTCCGTTGGGCCCGATGGCGAGATCGTGCACCGGAACGATGTTGGGATGCTCGAGATAGGCGGTGACCACTGCCTCTGCGCGGAATTTCGCCACCGAACTTTCGCTCGATCCGTCGCGCAGCATCGTCTTGACCGCGACCACGCGATCGAGCGCGCGTTGACGCGATGCGAACACCGCTCCGACACCGCCGCGGCCGAGCTCTTCGCGCAGGTCATAACCGCGGCCGATGGACGCGTCGTCGGGCTGCTTGCGGATCTCGGCAACCGGCAGGGTCGCTGCAGGATCGAGCGGTGCGGTCGCGGTGAACGCGGGATCGTGATGCGCGGGCAGGTCGCGACGGAACATGGTGGCGTCAGGTGGACCGGCTACGGGTCCGTGGGCCGCGCGGTGGCGATGGAAGATCGAGGTGTATCCGAATCCGCGCTGACGTTTCCGGCAACGCGGGCATCGTTGCACCGCCGCCACGGGGAGCTCGCAGCGGAAGTGACAGTTGCGGCACTCGAACGCCGTTGCGGCCATAGTGGAACCGTAACGTGGCCGATCGCACGGACTGCGCATAAGGCCCGCGACTTCAACAGTTCTATCGTTGCACCGACGTGCATGTGGAAGGTTTCGCGCCCGCCCTGCGATGCCTGGTGCTTGCCGTCGAGCTTTTGAACCTACCTTTGTCCCGGCACTGACGAGGTGACGCCGGAGACGGCGCTCGTCGGGGCCGAACCCGCCGCACCGCGGCTGACAGGAACGACATGGCCGCGGACACGAGCGCGACGAATCCCCGGAAGAGCCGGGTGGTGCTGGGTCTGCAATGGGGAGACGAGGGCAAGGGCAAGGTCATCGACCTGCTCGCTGACCGCTGCGACGTGGTCGTGCGCTGCCAGGGCGGCGCCAATGCCGGACATACGGTCGTGGTCGGCGGCAAGAAGACGGTGCTGCACCTGTTGCCGTCCGGCGTCCTCCACGAATCCTCGCGCTGCGTGATCGGCAACGGCGTCGTGATCGATCCGCTCGCCTTGTGCCATGAGCTCGACGATCTCAAGGCCGGCGGCTGCGATCCCGTGAAGCGCCTGTTCATCAGCGATCGTGCCCACCTGGTGCTGCCCTACCACCGTGCGCTCGATGCCGCGGCCGAGAAGGCGAAGGGCGACGCCAAGGTCGGCACCACGCTGCGCGGCATCGGCCCCTGCTACGGCGACAAGGTCGCCCGGAGCGGCGTGCGTTGCGGAGAGCTGCGCGATCTGGCTGCATTCGAGGTCAGGCTGCGGGCCCACCTGACCCAGGCGAACGTCCTGATCCGCGCCGCCGGCGGAACCGAGGTCGAGGTCGAGCGTGCCATCGCCGAGGTCATGCCCGCGTGCCGGCGCATGGCACCGATGATCGCCGACACCGCGAGCATCCTGCATCAGGCCAGCGCGCAGAGGCTGTCGTTCCTGTTCGAAGGCGCACAGGGCGTGATGCTGGACATCGATTACGGCACCTACCCGTTCGTCACCAGTTCGAACACCGGCATCGGTGGCGTCATCACCGGTTCCGGCCTATCGCACAAGGACCTGGGCGAGGTCATCGGTGTCGTGAAGGCATATTCCACGCGTGTGGGCGGCGGTCCCTTCCCCGTCGAACTGCTCGGCGCCAAGGGCGACGAGGTGCGCAAACGCGGATCCGAGTTCGGCGCCACCACCGGCCGTCCGCGGCGGTGCGGTTGGCTCGACCTGGTGGCGGTGCGGTTCGCCTGCCGCCTCAACGGCGTGGACTCGATCGCGCTGACCAAGCTCGACATCCTCACCGGCGAGCCCGAGGTCCCGGTGTGCGTTGCGTACGAGATCGATGGCGTGCGCGTCGACACCATCCCGTCGCGGCTCGAGGACCTCTCGCGCGCCAAGCCGATCTACGAACGGCTGCCGGGCTGGACCCAGCAGCTGTCCGGTTCCACATTCGACGGACTTCCGGCTGGAGCGCGCGCGTACATCGGCTTCATCGAGGAGCGCGTGGGCGTTCCCGTGCGCTGGATCGGCACCGGACCCGGCCGCGACGAGATCGTGGTGAGATGAATCCAACGACCGCGGTACCCGGGATCGATCCGGCTCACGAGGCTGCGCGCAGCGCCGGCCTCGATCCCGCGCGGCTGCCCAAGCACGTTGCGATCATCATGGACGGCAATGGCCGCTGGGCCAAAGGCCGCGGCTGGGATCGCACCCGCGGTCATCGCCAGGGCGCCGACGTGGTGCGCGCGATCACGACCGACAGCGTGCGTCTGGGCATCCGCCGTCTGACGCTGTATGCGTTCTCGAGCGAGAACTGGAGCCGTCCGCAGATCGAGACCTCGTACCTCATGCGGCTGCTCGACGAGTTCCTGCGCGGCGAGCTGGCCACCCTGCAGGAGAACGGCGTGCGGCTCGAGGCGATCGGACGGCTCGACCGCCTGCCGTCGGACGTGCGAGCCACGCTCGATGCGACGCGCACCGCCACCGCCGCCAACCGCAACATGGCGCTCTGCCTGGCACTGAGCTACGGCGGTCGCGACGAGATCGTCGACGCCTGCCGTGCGATCGCGCGCGACGTGGCCGCAGGCCGTCTCGATCCGCAGTCGGTGGACGCGTCAGCGGTCCAGGCACGTCTGTATGCCGGCGCCTGCCGCTTCGGCGCCGATGACGTGGACGTGGTCATCCGCACCGCTGGCGAATCGCGCCTCTCGAATTTCCTGCCCTGGCAGGCGATCTACGCCGAGTACGTGAGCGTCGCCGCCCTGTGGCCCGAGTTCACCATCACCGACTACCACGCGGCGCTCAAGGAGTTCCAGGCGCGCGAACGGCGGTTCGGCGGGGTTTAACTCTCTACATGGGGGAGCCGCATCAGGCGGCTCCCCCAGGATCGCACCTCTGGTGCTGCCCCCTGGGAACTGGCGGGATGTGCAGGCGGTGCGGCCCGGACACTGATGGGAAGCGCGGCAGCCGGCGCTGGCGTGTCCCCTGGCCCCAGGATCGAACGTTTTACATGGGTGAGCCGCATCAGGCGGCGCCCCCAGGATCGCACCTCTGGTGCTGCCCCCTGGGAACTGGCGGGATGTGCAGGCGCGCAGGGCCGACAGCAACGGAGGTGCGTTGTTGGGGGAGCGGCCTGCTGCCGCTCCCCCAACAGACAGCTATTTAGCGGCGACCTGGGCGTAGCGGTAATAGACCTCGAGGCTCAGGCAGCAGTAGGCGGTGCTCAGGACGCGGCCGACATCGTGGCCGTGGAAGACGGTGCCTTCGAAATCCCAGCTGCCATCGAAGCAGCCGTTCCCTTTGCGCTGCGAATTGACCAGCATGTCGCGAACGCTGGTGTTCCATTTCTTCCAGCGCTCGCCGCCGACCTGGAAGATGGCGAGCGTGTTGTAGTACATGTAGTAGGTGTTGCAGGGGTAGGCTGCGGGCGTCTGCTTGTTCATGATGTAGTTGCACAGCGACTCGAGCATCGGATCCCCGGCGTGCTTGCCCAGGAACACGGCGCATACCGCGCCGACGCACGCGAGCTGCTGGTGGCCGTTGCCGCCGCCATTGGCCTGGTCCGACATGTACTGGTACGGGAACACCGATTCGCCCTTGTACGGATCGAGCTTGGCCCAGTCGGGATTGTTCGCCTTCCACACCTTCTCGAGCCACTGCTTAGCGCCCTCCATGCCGTTGCCGACATTGAGCTGACCGGCGAGCGCGCTCTTCAGTGCCATCACGTTCCAACCGCTGACCGACGAGTCGCTGCGGGCATTCGGATTGGAGTAGTCCCAGCCGAAGCCGCCGTAGGGATCCTTGGTCTTGCCATCGCCCGCGCCCTTGGACATATCCTGGTTCTGGCGGGCGAGGATGGTGTTGACGCCTTGCTGCGCCGGGGTCTTCAAGGCGGGATCGCCGGTCATCGCGAAGGCTTCCGCCAGCGCCATGGTGGCGATGGCGTTCTGGTAATTGTGGGTGCCCAGGCTGCCGTCGGCCTGTTGGACCGAGACCAGGTATTCGATGCCCTTCTTGACCGTGGCCTTGTACTTGTTCGGGGTCTGGTGGTCGTAGCCCGCCCCCAAGTAGCAGAGCACCGCGTAGCCGGTCATCGCGACGTTGGTCTGGAGATCGCTCGACAGCGCATACTTGCCCGGTTCGCACTTGGGATCCTCGGTGCAGTTGGCGGGATACTTCTCGGCATCCCAGCAGCCGTTCGGGCTCTGGTGCTTCTTGAACCAACGCAGCGCCGCGTCGACCGCGCTCTCGCTGCCCTTGTTGCCGCCGTGCTTGCCGACCGCACGCTTCTTGCCGCCGCCGGTGCGCGAGCCGAACATGCCCGACGATCCGCCGCCGGCGCCGATGGCCATGAAGGCTCCGCTGCCGCCCATCTCCGAATCGGCGACGGCTTCCTCGCGGCCCTTCGCCACGGGATTGTCGCTCTCCTCTTCACGCTCGGAATTCTCGACCGGCAGATCGAGTTGCGAGATCGGATTCGGATGATCGGATTCGGCTTCGACGTCGAGTTGCACTTCGGTCTGCAGCGTGCGCTCCTCCTTCGGCTTCTCCTCCTTCTTGGGCGGCGGCTCGATGGTCGCCACGCGCACCGGGGGGACGTCGACTTCGGGAGGCTGGACCAGGAAGTAGATCGAGGTCATGAGGCCGATGAGCAGGGCATGGAAGCTGCAGCTGATCGCCCAGCCGACCCAGCCGCCGCCGCCGCGTCGCCGATCGCCGTCCTCCTCCGCGTCGCCTTCCAGATCATCGACGAGGTCCTCATCCTGATTCGGATCATTGTTCATAATCGCGGCTCTCCCTGGGTAGTATGCATCGAAATGGTGTCATGTGGTGTGCCCGGCACGGTCGCACTCACGTCGGCTGCGGGACGCGGCGCGGGCTGATCGGCGAACGAGCCGTCCCTGGTCAGCACCGCTCCGACCCAGGCCACGAGCAGGGCATGGGCGAGCACGATGATCGCGAGCCTGCGCGGGTTCGGGGCGGCGGACGGAGCCATATCGCCAGTGTAGCATCTTTGCTTCCTTATCTTTGGCCCAATCTGATATTGTTTGCATAAATCTGATGTGTCGGATGGTGGTTCGTGACTCAGGTGTGGAGGAGCGATGCAGCAGGCGCCACTCGCGACGGCCTTGCCGGCGGGAATCCCCGCCTCGGGTTCGGGGCACGGCCGCCTGGTATGGAGCGCGGATGAGGCCGTCTCGCGTTCCTACGGCGATTGGGTGGTCTTCTGGGTGTGCGCCGGCGAGGCGGCCTGGGAGCTGAAGGACGGGCGGCGGTTGTCCGCAGCGAAGAACGGCTTCGTGGTGCTGCCACCGCTGGTCGCCACCACCATGAGCGCGGTGCGGCCCAAGCTCGTCTGGTGGCACTGCCACTTCACCTTCAGGCCGGCTCCTGGCCATGTCCCGGACCATCTGCGCGAGGACGTGCTCGGACCGGGCGAGGCCGCTCTGCTGCCCTTGGCGTTCACCGGTGATGACGCCCCCGGGGTGCTGCGCGCATTCCGTGAGCTGAGCCTGCTTGCCTTCCCGGCTGCCGAAGCGCCGTGGCGGATCGAGCGTGCGGTGATCGTGCTGGTCGCCGAGCTGGCCGCCTTCGCCCGTGCACGCACGCGCGCACGCGCTCCCGCACGGGTGCTTGGTCCCGCATTCCAGGAAGACCAGCGCATCGCCGCGGTGATGCGCCGCATCGATGCCGATCCAGCGCAGCCATGGCGCGTGCCCCAGCTCGCACGATCGGTCGGGATCTCGCCGCACCGGCTGCATGCGCTGTGCCGGAGCACCTACGGCGCCAGCGTCAAATCGCGCATCGTGAGCGCGCGTCTGGAACTCGCCAAGCGGCTGCTGCGCGAGCGCGAGAACGGCAGACTGCTCACCCTGAAGGAGGTGAGCGAGCGCAGCGGATTCTCGTCGCAGCATTTCTTCAGCCGGCAGTTCCGCTCGTTCTACCACATCAGCCCCAGCGCGTTCCGCACCGGCGAAGCGCTCGGCGAGCGCCTGAAGGATGTCGCGGAATGGGGGGATCCGGTGCTATCGCTGCCCGGCGAGGGCGATGCCTGGGAACGGGACTGGGTCGTGCTGCGGGGCGGCTTCGTCCGCGGTGATCGCCGCGTGGTGGTCTCCGCGCACGAGGGCAGCACGCTGATGTGCCGGCGGCGGCTGTGGGGAGACATCGCGATCGAGTTCGAGGGCCTGGTTCCCTCGGATGTCGCTTCGTCCGACCTGTCGATCTTCTGGATCCGCGGTGATCAATCGACCACCCTGGATTGGAGGACGGAGCAGGCGACCGGCACCTATCGCTTCCAGGTCGGTGCCCGCGGGTCGTACACCATCATCGGTCACGAGAACACCCATCTCGCCTACGACGCATTCAAACCGGTGCCAGGAACCGCGCACCTCATCCGCGTCGAGATCCAGGATCGCCGGCTATCGCTCTTCGTCGATGGACGCAAATCGTGCGAGCACATCGACGCCTTCCCGCTCATCGGCGGCCACGTCGCCATCTACGGGTTCTTCCTGGGGGTCGAGTTCCGTGATGTGCGCATCTACTCCCGACAGCCGCCGGCGATGGTGCCGGCGACCGCCGTCGGGGATCACTGCCTCGAGCAACGGCGCTACGACGAAGCAGCCGAGCAGTACGCCAAGGTCGCGGATGCGCATGCCGGCACGCGTCTGGCCCTCGATGCGGTCTACAAGCGCGGTCTCAGCCGCTTCCGCCAGGGTCGCGCGGGAGACGCTTTCGCCATTTGGGAAGGACTGCGGGGGACGCCGCTGGCGGACACGGTCGAGCTGCATCGCCTGGACGAGTGGTTCACCGCCGGCGAGCACGAGCGGATGCTCGCCCACATCCCGACGGTGTATCGCGATGCACGGCCCGACACCAAGGCGCGCCTCGCGCTGCAATGGGCCGGGTACACCTCGGCCGTCACCGCCGAGGCGATGCTGCACGGGCGCACCGGCACGCTGGCCGAATACGTGGCGACCCGGGACCGTTTCCTGTCCGCCCATCCAACCACCGCCCATGCCGCCGCCCAGGCGCTGATCGTGCTCGGTCGCTTCGAGGAGGTGCTCGAGCGCTTCCCGACGCAGCTGTCGTGCGTCACCCAGGCATTGACCTATCTGGGCCGCGAAGGGGAGATCCTCGAGCACCACGGCGATCAGATGATGGCCGTGGCGGAGACGCTGTTCTCGACCGGACGGACCGAGGAGCTGGTCCGCCGCTATCCGGGTCTCTGGGCCGAGTCCGAATCGCTTGCATTGATTTCGCGCGGTCGGGCGGCCGAGGTGCTGGAGATCGTCCCCACCCATTCGACCGCCCTGCTGGCGCTCGGGCGGATGGAGGAGGCGCTGGGCGATCCGCTCCTGCGCGGAGATCAGCTCGCGCGGGTGCTCCTGCTGCTCGATCGGCCTGACGAGATCCCGGCGGAACTCGCGCACAGCCTCCCGGTGCTGATGGCGCGTGGCCGATCGCAGGAGGCCTTCGACCGGCACGGGGGGAATTTCTGGATCGGCATGTGGCCGCGCCACCTGCTCGGACTCGAGGCATTCATGCTCGGGCGCACCGCGCAGGCGCTGCGCTGGTTCGAGCTGCCGCCGGGTTGGGAGCTGCACCAGCGCCGGTTCCATCTGGCGCATTACGTGCTGGTGCCGTTCCTGCGCGAGCTCAGTGGAGACACCGGGGCGCTGGCGCGCGTATGCGATGTCGTCCTGCGCGGGCGGCGCTGGGTGTACGAGCAGAAGGCCTGGCATAACGCTGCTTTCCTGCTCGGCCGCATCGACGCGGCGACGTATCTCGCGCAGCCGCATTGCTTCGCCGCCGACGCCTCCCTGAGCCTTTGTCGGGGGATCAGGGCAGAGCTCGATGGCGACGTCGCGCTCGCACGTGCCAGTTACCGATCCTACCTGGGATTGCCGCGCTACCGACGGGGCCTCGACTACGACCCTGTGCCGGAACGCTTCGCCGCGTGGCGGGTGGAGACCATCGGCTAGCAGGGTGCGGAAAAGCACCCTGCGGGGAGTCTGAGGGGGCCTCTGCCCCCTCATGTAGAAAGTTGGAGATCACGAAACCCGGAAAAATAGCGACCGCAGGTCGCGCCGGGTTTTCGTGATCGCTAGCAGGCTGCGTTTTTCTGCAGCCTGCTAGCGGATTCGCCGGGATGCGCTGCGCATGCAACCGACCAACACGAGCATCCGTTCGCCTACGGATCCATCTTCGCCTGATCGTAGCGGTAGTACACTTCCAGGCTCAGGCAGCAGTAGGCGGTGCTCAGGACGCGGCCGACTTCGTGACCGTGGAAGGCGGTGCCTTGGAAGTCCCAGCTGCCATCGAAGCAGCCCTCGCCCTTCCTCTGGGCATTGACCAGCATGTCGCGCACGCTGCTGTTCCATTTCTTCCAACGGTCGCCGCCGACCTGGAAGACCGCGAGCGTGTTGTAGTACATGTAGTAGGTGTTGCAGGGATACGCGGCGGGCGTCTGCTTGTTCATGATGTAATTGCTCAGCGTCTCGAGCATCGGATCTCCGGCGTGCTTGCCGAGGAATACCGCGCACACCGCACCGACGCACGCGAGCGCCTGATGTCCGGGGGCGCCGCCATTGGCCTGATCCGAGGCGTATTGATAGGGGAACACCGATTCGCCCTTGTACGGATCGAGCTTGGCCCAATCGGGATTGTTGGCCTTCCACACCTTCTCGAGCCACTGCTTTGCGCCTTCCAAGCCGTTGCCGACATCGAGCTGGCTGGCGAGCGCGCTCTTGAGCGCCATCACGTTCCAGCCGCTGACCGATGAATCACTGCGTGCGTTCGGGCCGCTGTAGTCCCAGCCGAAGCCGCCGTAGGGGTCCTTGGTCTTGTCGTCGCCGGCGCCCTTGGCCATGTCCTGGTTCTGACGCGCGAGAATGGTGTTCACGCCCTGTTGTGCCGGAGACTTCAGCGCGGGGTCGCCGGTCATCCCGTAGGCCTCGGCCAAGGCCATGGTGGCGACGGCATTCTGATAGTTGTGGGTGCCCAGGCTGCCGTCGGCCTTCTGCGCCGAGACGATGTAATCCAGGCCCTTCTTTACCACCGTCTGGTACTTGTTCGGCGACTGGTGATCGTAACCCGCGCCAAGGAAGCACAGCACCGCGTAGCCGGTCATGGCCATGGTGGTCTCGGTGTCGCCAACGTTGGCGTAGGTGCCGGGCTCGCACTTCAGATCGTCGCTGCAGTTTTTCGTATAGGTGACCGAATCCCATGAGCCGTTGGGGCCCTGGTGGCGCTTGAGCCAGCGCAGTGCTCCGCCGACGGCCGCTTCGCTGCCGCGGCTGCCTCCGCGCTCGCCGATTGCGCGAATCTTGCCGCCGCCCTTGCGTTTGCCGTACATGCCGCTGCCGCTCGTGCCGGCGCCGATGGCCATGAAGACGCCGGTCGAGCCCAATTCGACATCCGCGACCGCGTCCTCTCGGCCCTGCGGTGCGGTGTCCTGGGTGGGATCCTCGATCGCGGGGACGTCGATCGGTAGATCGAGGATCGTGACCGGGGCGATGGCCTCGCTCTCGACGACGATCTGGACCTCTGGCTGCTCGAGGGGGGCGCGCTCGCGTTTCTCCTCCTTCTTCGGCGGTGGTTCGATCATCGTCGTGCGTACCGGCAAGGGATCGGTCGCCGGGGGCGCGATCAGGTAGTAGATGCCGCTCATCACGCCGATCAGCAGGCTGTGGAACGAGATGCTGATGAGCCAACCCGCCCAACCGCCGCCGCGCCGGCGCTGGTCGTGCTCGTCCTGAGGCCCATCGGATTGCAGGTGGTCGTCGCCGGTGCCGGCGTTGGCGTTGGCGATGGAGCGGTCGTTCATGGCGTTCTCCGGGGACGAGGCGGCCCGATCGATCGCACCTGCGATCGTGGCGTGAGCCGCGATGGACGTCGTTCTGGTTCGGAGTGATCAACGGCCGCGGAGCGGCCCGGTTCGCAATTTTTCCCAATGGATCGCTGCGATCCGAGCGACCGGTCGGCTGCCCCGATCAGGGCCAGACTCCGGAGAAGACGCTGACCGCGGGTCCGGTCATGATCACCGTCGCATCGTCGGTCGGCCAGCTGACCTCCAGATCGCCGCCATCCAGCCGGATGGTCGCGTCGCGGCGGTCGATGCGGCCATCGAGGATCGCAGCGACGAGCACGGCGCAGGCGCCCGTGCCGCAGGCCTGGGTCTCGCCCGAGCCGCGTTCCCAGGTGCGCTGACGCAACACCGGGCGTCCGCGTTCATCGCGCAGCCGGGCGACGAACTCGACGTTGGTGCGCTTGGGGAAGGTCGGATGGCGTTCGATCGCGGCGCCCACTTCGGCGACGGGAAACCGGTCCGGGTCGTCGACGAAGCACACGGCGTGGGGATTGCCCATGCCGACCGCGATCAGGCGATGCCGCCCGCCCGCCGCCGCGACGGTCACGACCAATTTCGGACCACGACCGGCCCGGCGCACCGGCACCAGCCCAGGCGTCAGTCGCGGAGCGCCCATGGCCACGCTGGCACCTACGACCCGAGTCCCGCGCATGCGCAGGTCGACAGCGAGCACCCCCGCGCCGGTTTCGAAACGCATGCTCCTCGCACGCACATGGCCGTGGTCGTATGCAAGTTTGGCCGCGCAGCGGATGCCGTTGCCGCACATCTCCGAGCGCGATCCGTCGGCGTTGAACATCGTCATGCGCGCATCGGCCAGGCGCGAGGGGCCGACGATGATCAGGCCGTCGGCCCCGACGCCGGTGTGCCGATCGCTGATGCGCCGCGCACATCCGGGAAGATCGGCGGGCAGCCGCTCGCGCCAGGCATCGACGTACACGTAGTCGTTGCCGCATCCGTGCATCTTGGTGAAGCGCATGAGGTGTCCGTGGTGCGGCGGGTCGACCGCCTGCTCCGTCACCAGCGTAGGCCCCGCTCGCGACGCGAAACCCAGATTCCATCGTCGGGAGCTGCTCGGGAGCCGCTCGTGGCCCCGCACGCCATGACCGGGGCGGGCCCTCTCTGAGTGACGCTCGGTCCCTCCCGCAATCAGCGGGGTCAGGCCCCTTGCCCCCGACCTCGCTCACCGACACTCCTGCCATGTCCCGCCGCCGTCGCATCTGGCTGATCATCGCGTTGGTGGCGGTGGGATTGCCGCTGATCGGATTCGCGCTGGTCCAATGGTACCTGCACTCGGGGCGGATCGAACGGCGGATCGAGTCCCAATACAGCCAGCGCCTGCCTGGACGCATGACCATCGGTCGCTTCGAAATGGCCTCGTCGATCGAGGCGGTGCTGCACGACGTCGCCATCGGCGATGTCGGCGAGCAGCCGCTGCTGACGGTCAAGAAGATCCGCGCGCGCATCCACCTGCGTCGCCTTCGTCTGGATTCCCTGCGCATCGAGGGCGCACGGATGCGCCTGGACGCGAAATCCTGGGATCTGTTCAACCGCATCGTCGATGCGGAGCAGGCCATTCCCAACACGAAGGTCGCGACCAGAGCCACGCCGATCACCATCGACGGATCGCTGGTGACCGAGAGCGGCCTCGCGGTCGACGACATCCGCGTCAAAGCGCTCGATCACGGTCCGATCGTCAGCGCCGACGTCACCGCGCGCTACGGCGCCGAGCCGGTCGCGCTGCGCATCGACACCAGGAAGACACCCCAAGGCACGTACCGCCTGGTGATCGAGGGCGGGTGCGTCCGCGGGCCGGTCGCCCCGGTGCTCGATGCGCTGGTGTCGATCGGCCTGCTCGAGCCCGTGCCGGCGGCGCTGCGCGCCTTCTTGCCGACCGTCGCGGATGCCAGCGGGACCGTGGTCGAGAAGGACGTGGTCGGCGATGGCTACACCGGCTCGCTGCAGGCCCGCTGGGCCGACGGCGAAGGCCAGGCGGTGCTCACGGCCGATACGCATCGGCTGAATCTGGCGAAGCTGCGCATCGTCGATGCCGGCGTCGTCCAAGGCGAAGGCCGGTTGACCGCGGACCTCGATGGCGAGGAGATGACGGTCGAGTTCACCAAGTGGAACCCCGGCCCCCGCCTGGGACTGCCCAACCAGGTGCCGATCGAGGACATCCTCAAGATCGTGCCGGCGCTGCGCCTGAAGACCCGCTCACGTGAGCATGACCAGTCGGTCAACGCCACCCTCTACGCTCCCGGCCAATCGAAATCGTCGGTCGATATCGAGTGGAAGCCCGATGCGCCGCTGACCATCCACGCGATCGAGATGCCGCTCGCGCTGGCCCAGCCCTTCCTGCCCAAGGACCTGCTGGTCAATGGCGGTCAGGCCGCGACCGTGCGCATGACCATCGATGATGGTCTGCGCGGCTGCTACCTCGAGGCGCGCCAGGCACGGTTCTCGGTGCGCGGCTGGTCGTTCGGACCCACCGACGGGACCTGCCAGATCGATCCGCATGCCGATGGCTTCTCGATCGCCGCCGAGCTTCCGGTGGGGTCGATCAGCTACTCGGGTTCGGGCGCTGCCGGGACGATGAAGGTCTCGCTCAAGCGCGTCGAAGATCTGCTCATCCGCATCCATGGCCCGGCGCGCCTGCCGGATCTGCGCGGCGCGCTGTCCTTCGAGATGGCGCTGTCGCAGGACGCGACCGAGGTGAAGGGCCATTTGACGCGCCTCGCGCTCGATGGGCTGACGTTACCCGACCTCCTGCAGGACCTGGTAGCGGCCATCCGCGGTGACTTCGTCTGGCGGGACGAACGTCTCGAAGCGCGCTTCGGCGGCCAGCTGCGCAAGGGAGCGGTCCGCCTGCCCGACCGCTGGCTGGACATCGCGGCGCGAACACCGCTGTTCACCGCCAAGTTCCAGCTCACGCCTCCGCAGGGGTACGCTCCCGCGGCGCTCGACGTCGACGAGATCCTGGTGCGGGCCGCCAACGAGCAGGGAGAGCCGCTCGCGGGGGGATATTCGGCCCAGCTCGGCGGCAACCTGACCGCCACCGGGACTGGGCAGATCATCGGCGTGGTTGATCACGGCGACCTCGCCTGGGTCAACCGCATGCTCCCGTTGCAGGAGGGGAGCATGGCTGGGCAGGGGGCGATCACCCTCGCGTCGGATCTGATGTTCGGCGAGATGATGCGCCTGGAGGGATCGTTCCTGCCGCTGAACGCCGATCTGCGCATCGGCAACAGCTTCCAGGCGACGGGCATCACCGGAGCGGTGAAGTTCACCATGGCGAAGAAATTCGAGGACAAATAGCCGGGCGCGGCGATGATCACGTAGAGCAGGAGTACGCCGATGCATCGCGCAGCGACCACGGAAGCCGACCTCGAGCAGCTGATCGCGGGGAGCGATCCCGCCTGGGTGTTCAAGCACTCGAATACCTGTCCGATCAGTTCGGCGGCCTTCGACGAATTCCAGTCCTACCTCGACACCCGCCCCGACGACCAGGCCGTGGTGGTGGTGGTGCAGACCCAGCGACCGCTCTCAAATTGGATCGCCACACGGCTCAAGCACACCCACCAGAGCCCGCAGGTGTTTCTCGTGCGCTCCGGCACGGTGTTGTGGAGCGCGTCGCACTGGAGCATCACCGCCGCCGCGCTGATCACGGCGCGCCAAGCGGCGGGGAAATGAACGTGCTACGTGCTACGTGCTACGTGCTACGTGCTACGTCCTATGGGATCTGGACTGCTGAGAGATTCGATCTCGTTCCTCTCGACGTCGGACGTCGGACGTCGGACGTCCCTGCATGACCCTTGCATTGTATCTGCACGGGTTCGCGTCGAGCCCGAAGACCGCGAAGGGCGTGGCGCTCGGTCGCCGTTTGGCGCCATCGCTGACCTCCTACGCCATCCCCGATCTCGAGGCCGGCGACTTCCGCGGCATGACCATGGATCTGCTCGCCGAGCGTGCGGTGCGGGCGGTGGACGCGCTTCCCGGTGATGGCGAACCGGTGCTGGTGATCGGCTCCAGCCTGGGCGGTTACATCGCCGCCTGGCTCGCCGCGTCGGGGCGCATTCCGCGCGTCGGCGCGCTGCTGGTGATCGCCCCGGCCTTCGGCTTCACCGACAGCTGGGCGACGCGTCTGGGCGCTGACGGCATCGCGGCCTGGCGTCGCGACGGCGAGCGCACCTTCTTCCACCACGCGTCGGAACGCGACATGCCGCTGGGATCCGCATTCTACGACAGCTGCGTGCCGTTGCCCGCGCTCCCGGCCCAGGCGCCGATGCCGGTCGTGATCGTCCACGGCCGCCAGGACGACAGCGTGGACCACCGTCAGAGCGTGGCTTACGCCACCGCGCGCGAACGCGTCGAGCTGCACCTGGTCGAGGGCGACCACCGCCTGACCGAACCGAGGCACGAAGCGCTCATCGCCTGGTGCGCCGAGGACATCATCGCGCGGCTGTGAGCCGGGTGGCCGAGGGGCCGCGGAGCTGCCAGCCAGGCGATCACAGCCGGGGGAAGCGCTCGCACACCCGCGCCCACTCCGCCGGGTCGGCCTTGCGCTCGGTGGCGATGGCGACCACATCGATGCGCGCATTTCCGCGCGGTTGCCACGCGATCGGAAAGCCGGGATCGGCGAATCCCGTGAACGCGACCACCACCGGCACGCCCAGGGCCGCTGCGAGGTGGTGGCCGACGCTGTCGTAGCTCAGAGCGAGACCGCACAGCGACGCCGCCGCCGCCCAGCCGGCGATCGAACCGTGAAAGCGGACGAGTTCGGCGTCCACCAGCGACGCCGGCGTCCACGCTTCGACGGCGCGCCCGATGCCGCTGCCGCTGTCGTCGAGGTCGGTCGGGGTCCACCCGAGGTCGGCGATCAACGCATCGCTGTTGGCCAGCTCCTCGCGTCCGAAGCCGCGATCGAGCAGGATGCGCCAACCGCGCGAGCGCAGTTCGCGCAGGAGTGACACCTCGGCCGCGCGCGGCAGCGCCTTGGCCGGATTGCCGCCGTGGTCGAGCTTGACCGCGGCGATCGGCGCAGGCCCGAGGGCATCGCCGAGCCGTGAGCGCAGAGCCAGCGCGGGCGCATCGAGCGCGAGGGATGGCAGGGTCCCGGGGCTGGCTGGAAGCTGCAGGCGACGCGCGAGCCAACGGTCGTAGGTCTCGGCGAGGCTGAGCGGCGCATCGAGGGTGTTCTCCCACAGCAGGTAGCGTCCGTCCTCGCGGATGACGGGTAGCACCCCCAGCTGATCCAGGCGCGAATCCGGGCCCACGACCAAGTCAGCACGTTCGGCCTCCACCGCCTCGAGCACGCGCAGCCAACTCGTTAAGCGGGTGCGCAACGGACCGCGGCGCGGGTACGAGAGAGGGCGCACGTGCACGCCGGGCATCCCGCCGAACAGGCCGGTGAGCTTCGCGTCGCCGATCAGTGCGATCTCCGCTCGGGGAAAGCGCTGGTGCAGCCGCTGGAGCGCGATCGAGGTCAGCAGGATGTCGGCGCCGATGGTGACGCGGCTGAGCACGGCGATGCGCCGCGGATCGCCGGGCAGCGGCGATGCGCCCGCACGCGCGGCGGCGTAGCGCGAACGCAAAGCCGCTTCGTCGCCGATGCCCAGGTCGCGCAGGGCCTGGCTCAGTTCCGCATCGCGACTGGCGACCCGCCAGACCATGCGCGGGAACACCGCCGCATAGGCCGAACGTCCAGCGCGGGTGAAGCCATCGTTGAGCAGCTCGACCAGACCCGCGAACAGCGCCTCCAGACCAGAGGCGCGCGTCGCCTCGTCATCGCTGTCGGCGGCATCGGCCAGCGCATCGGCGTGGGCCATGACGGGATGGCCGGGCTGCGACCAGGTGCGGTCGATCGCCGATGCGTCGAGGCCCTGCATTGCGGAGAGGATCGCGCTCGCGTGGTCGGCGGGCGTCGGACGCGCAGCGGTCATGCGCCCACGCTAGCGGTGGTCCGGAGCATGCCAGGCGCGGTTGTTGGGGGCGCCGTGCATCCACCGCTCACCTCACCGCTCCTCCCGCGCCGCGCTGGCAATCGCCTTCACCGTCGCCCGCTCGGCCCTATCCTCGGACCGATGCACGGTCTGCTCGTCGTCGATCACGGCAGCCGCCGCGAAGAGGCCAATGCGCAGCTGGCGGACATCGCGTCGCGGCTGCGCCGATTGCGCCCCACCGATGCGGTCGAGCACGCGCACATGGAGCTGGGCGAACCCACCATCGTCCAGGCCTTCGCGCGTCTGGTGGCTGCGGGCGCCACCACCGTCTCGGTGCTCCCCTACTTCCTCAGCGGCGGCCGTCACAGCAGCGAGGACATCCCCCGTCTGGTCGCTGAAGCGGTGGCCGCGCACCCCGGGGTCGCATTCACCGTCGCTCCCGCGCTCGGCCCGCACGACGCGCTGGCGCGATTGCTCCTGGAGCGGGCGGGGCTGGCATGACGTACAAACTGCCGTTCTCCGTTCTCCGTTCTCCGTTCTCCGTCCATCTCAGCGCCAGTCGTTTTCGTTGGAGTAGACGTGTACCCGCTCCGGATCTTGTTCCACACGCATGTCCGGCAGTCGACGGAGGACGGAGAACGCAGGACGAAGAACGTGGGCGCCGTTCCCGGCGCCCATGATCTATCTCGACTACAACGCGACCGCTCCGTTGTCCCTTTTCGCCCGCCAGGCCTGGATCGAGGCGCAGGAGGATGGATGGGCCAATCCCAGCTCGATCCACGAACCCGGGAGCCGCGCGCGCCATCGCCTGGATCAGGCCAAGGCCGCGATCGCGCGCGCGCTCGGATGCCGCGCGCACGAACTGGTGATGACCAGCGGCGGCACCGAGGCCAACGCCACGGCGATCCGCTCCGCCCTCGCGCAAGCCGGACCGGGCGCCGAGATCGTGTGCTCGGCGATCGAGCACAGTTCGGTGCTGCGCAACGCCGCGGCCCTCGGTGCGCTGCGCCTGGTCGCCGTGGACGCCTGCGGACGCGTGTCCTCGCAGGCGCTCGCGGCGGCGATCTCGCCGCGCACGCGCCTGGTGTGCAT
>JACCZE010000232.1 GCA_013696105.1 Planctomycetota bacterium
GCGCAGCAGATCCTTGGCCTGGGCACGCAGATGCGCGAGGCTGGGACGTTCGGGAAGATGTGCTGGGGTGGGATCGCTGGACACGGCGACCTCCTTTCATGAGCGCCCGCGGTCCGCAATGCCGGGCTGAAAGAAGGTGTATGGATGTGGAAACGGCAGGTGGGCTTCTGCCCTGTCCGCGGACCGGATGCGCCCTGAGCGCGGCCTCACCCTAGCGGGGAGACTGGGATTTCAACGAACGGGCCCCGCGGGCCTTCAAGTGCAGCGCAGCCCATCGCCTGGGATCCTCGCATCATCTCCCCCCCGATTCCGGCGTGGTACGTCCTGTTCGCTCCTCGAACCACGCGCATTCCATACATGGGATGACGCAAGCGGTCCTTTCGCACCCGCTTGTGAGCGGCGACAGGACATTAGCCTTCCTGACCGAACATGTCCGCAGCCGCCCAAGCTTCGATTCCGTTGCGATTACGGACAGAGCGTTGCCGCCGTCCCGATCAGCCCAGGCCGGACGTGTCTCGCATCACCTGATCAATTCGACTCCATCACCACTCCCCCGGGATAGACCCGGGTCATAAAGGAACGCCATGACCACCTCCCCCTCCCCCGCCACTCCCGACGCGAAGCCGTTCAAGGTCGGCTTCATCGGCGCGGGCGGCATCTCTGGCGCGCACGCCACCTGGTACAAGAAGATCCCCGGCGTCGAACTGGTGGCGGCCGCGGACATCAGCGAGAAATCGCTGGCGACGATGAAGGAGAAGTGGGGCGTCAAGACCTACACCGACTACAAGGAGATGCTCGCCAAGGAGAAGGACCTCGACGCGGTCAGTGTGTGCACGCCCAACGGCCTGCACGCCCAGAACTCGATCGATGCGCTGAACGCCGGCAAGCACGTCATCGTCGAGAAGCCCATGGCGATGAACGCCAAGGAGGGCCAGCTGATGATCGACGCGGCCAAGAAGGCCAAGAAGCACCTGGTGGTGGGATTCCAGTACCGCTTCGACGGCAAGACCGCGGTGATCAAGCGCCAGATCGACGACGGCGTCTTCGGCAAGATCCTGTACGTGCGCTGCCAGGCGCTGCGCCGCCGCGGCATCCCCAACTGGGGCGTGTTCGGCCGCAAGGATCTGCAGGGCGGCGGTCCGATGATCGACATCGGCGTGCACGTGATGGAGATGGCTCACTACACCATGGGTTCGCCCAAGCCCATCACCGCCAGCGGCAACGTCTGGACCTATCTCGGCAACAAGCCGATGGAGGCGCTCACCGGCTGGGCGAACTGGGATCACAAGACCTACACCGTCGAGGATCTGGCGATCGGCCAGATCCGCTTCGACAACGGCGCGCTGCTGTCGATCGAGGCGAGCTTCGCCGCGCACATCGAGAAGGACATGTTCACCTTCACGGTGATGGGCGAGAAGGGCGGCGCGTGCTGGGATCCGTGCGCCATCTACAAGGACGAGCACGGCTACATGTTCAACGAGACGCCGCACTACATCGGCGGCGGCGACCAGTGGGAACACAAGATGCGGCACTTCGTCGAGGTCTGCCGCGACGGCAAGCCGAACCTGTCTTCCGGTGAAGCGGGCCTGATGGTGCAGAAGATGCTCGACGGCGTGTACGCCAGCGCTGAAGCCAAGAAGGAAGTTCGCATCGATTGATGATGGCGTCCGCTTCCTGACCCGCTGAGGCGCCACGGGACAGAGCAGGATGCTGCCGAAGAGCCGTCGCATCTCGACATCGGGAGGCTGCCCCAAGGAGCCTCCCGACTTTCCGCCGTGGCGTCTTGGCGCCGTGACGGTTCAATCCATTTCTTTCACCGGAGAACCACATGCCCTCGACCGTCGCCCTGGCCTATGACGCCGCCGCCGTCCCCGCGGACATCGCGAGCCTGCTGCGCACCCTCGCCGAGCGCTACCCGATCTCGCCGAAGACGAAGCGCGGCGCGACGAGGCTCGCGTTCGCTCCCGGCGCTGCCGTGGGAACGGTGAGCGTCACGCTCACCGCAGGCTCGGCCACCATCGCCTACGACACGGTCGCCCACGCGGCCCGCGGCATCGGCGCGCTGCTCGCGGGACTGGTGAAGCCGGGGAAGGAGTACCGCGAGACCACTACCTTCACCACCCTCGGCATGATGCTCGACTGCTCGCGCAATGCGGTGATGAACGCCCCCCACCTCAAGACCTGGCTGCAGCAGCTCGCTCTGCTTGGTTACAACCTGGCGATGCTCTACACCGAGGACACCTTCGAAGTGCCCGGCGAGCCGTACTTCGGCTACCTGCGCGGCCGCTACACCGGCGAGGAGCTGCGCGAGATCGACGAATATGCCGCTGCGTTGGGCATCGAGATGGTCGGCTGCATCCAGACCCTGGGCCACCTGAATCGCGTGCTGCACTGGGCGCCATTCGCGAAGTGCCGTGACACCTTCACCGTGGTGATGGAGGGCGAGCCCGAGACCTACGCGCTGATCGATAAGATGGTCGCCACCATCGCCAAGGCGCACCGCTCGAAGCGCATCCACATCGGCATGGACGAGGCGCACGAGCTCGGCCGCGGGCGCTTCATGGACCTCAAGGGCCATGAGCGCGCGTTCGACATCTTCAACCGTCACCTCGACCGCGTCCTGGGCATCTGCCGGACGCACGGCGTATCTCCGATGATCTGGTCGGACATGTACTTCCGCATGGGCTCGAAGAACCAGGACTACTACGACGACGCGTGGGCGATGCCCGATGATGTGCGCCGCGCCATCCCCCAGGGCGTGGGCATGGTCTACTGGGACTACTACAAGGACGATGTCGAGAAGTACCGGGCGATGATCAAACGCCACCGCACGCTCGGCTCGGAGCCGATCATGGCCTCGGCGGTGTGGACGCACAGCCGGGTGTGGTACGACCAGCACACCACCGAGCGCATGGTCGCGCCGTGCGTGCGCGCGTGTCGCGAGGAGAAGCTGGGCGAACTCATCTTCACCATGTGGGGCGACGACGGTCATTACTGCGAGATGGACTCCTCGCTCGCCGGCCTCGCCTTCGGGGCGGAGCACGCCTATACCGGGGAGGCGGATCCGGCGCGCCTCGCAAAGCGCTACGCCGCGGTGTGCGGCGTCGATTACCGCCTGGTGACCGAAGCGGCCAAGATGACCTTCCCCGCGACGGACGTCGACGCCCAGGCGATCCTCTCCGACGATCCCCTGCTGGGAGTGTATTGGCGCCAGCGGGACCTCGGAGATCCCAAGGCCTGGAAGGACGCGGCGAAGCGCTATGCGGCCATCTCCGCCAAGCTCAAGCCCCATGCGCGCATCACCGCGCCGGTGGATATCGGCCACGGCTACAACCTCGCGGCATGCCTCGCCGAGAAGATCGCCTTCGGCCTCGAGCTGCGCGCCGCCTACGCGTCCGGAAAGCCGGCTGCGCTGCGCGCCGTGAAGCGTCGGATCCCGCGGATGACCAAGGCCATCGACGCGCTGCTGGATTCCTGGCGGCGCCAGTGGCACCGGCGCAACAAGACCTTCGGTCTGGAGATCGTGCAGATCCGCCTGGCGGGGCTGCGCGAGCGCTACCTCGAGATCGGCCGTCGCCTCGACGAGCTCGTCGACGGCACCGCCGAGACGATCGCGGAGCTCGAAGAGCGCACCGACAAGCCGATGGACTGGCTGACGACCCATTACGCCAACATGGTGTCTCCGGCCTACACCGGCATGTAGATCAGCGGCCGGTCGCGCGGCGCTGGAACTCCCCCGGCGACAGTCCGGTGATCGCATGGAACACGCGGGCGAAGTACGATGCGCTGGCGAAGCCGAGAGCGCGCGCAACGCCCTTGACGCTCTCGCCCTGCGCGAGCCGGCGGCGCGCGTCGCGGACGCGCAGCCAGCGCACGCGCTCGACCACCGTCATGCCGCTCTCGGCCTTGAAGCGGTGCGCCAGGCTCGACACCGACATGCGC
>JACCZE010000239.1 GCA_013696105.1 Planctomycetota bacterium
ACCAATGCGCGCATGCCCGACTCTGGTGTCAGGCCGGTCTCGGTTCCGCGCGCGACGCTCGGCACCAGCACCACGCGCGCAGGCTTGAAGGCCGCGATGAACTTCGGCGCGTAGAGGTCGTCCTGCATCAGCACCGGGAAGAAGGCGGTGTCGCTCCAGCACGCGATGGCCGCGGCGAACGTCGGCAGATCCGGGACCAGGGCCACCGCGTCGAGCACCTGCCGACGCGCCCAAGGCATCGTGGTGGCGCCGGCATCGCCGCGCGCCAGCGCAGCCGACGCGAGCGCGGTGCGATTGAGCGCGGGGCTCTCCCCTTCCGAGGATGCGATGACTGAGAGATCGTACAGACGCGCCGCCTCGGCCGCATCGCCGGCATTGAAGGCCAGGTCGGCGAGATCGAGGAAGACATCCGCAGACAGACGGCCGCGCGGCGCCTCACGAGCGATCGTCGCCGCCAGGCGGACCGGATCGGCGTAGCCGAATTCGATGGTGGCGTATCCGAGGAAGCCGAGCGTGCGCATGCGCTCATCCGCCGTCATCGGCTTCGCGAGCAGCGCTTCGACCTGCAACCGCGCGAGATCCGCCATCTTCGCATCCTTCTCGGCGGTTTCGAGCGGCACCATCCCCGCCCACGCTGCCAATTCCCCTGAATGCGGATGTGCCCGGACGAGGGCGACGGTGGCCTCGGATGCCTTCTTCCTCTGATCGCCGACCGCCTGCTCGAGCATGGCGCCCAGCGTCGGCAACGACGCCAGGGGCGGTCGTTCGCCATTGGTCACCGCGGCTTTCGCGGCGCTGAGGAACGCGCGCAGCGACGCGGAACTCTCGTCCAACAGCGGAGATTCCGCGGCATCGATCTGGGCGATCAGCCAATCGGTGGTGGGAGCCGCAGCCGAGCGGCCCTTGAGCGCGCGTGCGAGATGGTTCCACCGGCGCATGGCGTGGAAGCGGCCCTTCACCGCGACCTCCTCGCGCTTCGCCGCTTCGACACCGGATGGATCCGTCTTGCGGATGAGCTCCGCCGCTTGATCCGCGCGTCCGGCGTGATCGAGACGCAGGATCGTGCGGGACACGGCAGCAGAGCGCGCCGATCCGTCGATCGCCGCGGCGTACGCCTGATCGAGGGTCTCCGGGTGTTCGAGGATGTCCGACAGCAGCGTCGCCAGGTGCGTACGCATCGGCGGCACGTCCTCGAGCACGATCGCCCGGCCCGCAGCGTTCATCGCCAGCAGCCCGCTGCCAGGAGCGGTGATGCACTGCGCCAGTTCCGGAGAGAGGTGCCACACGATCGCCACGTGCATGCGCGCCAGCAGCGGCCGCAGCGACAGATCCTCGCGCAACCAGGTCTCGCAGTCGATGGTCGCGGCATCTCCGTCGTCGCGGATCAGCGCCAGGACCGGCTTGCCGTCGATGTTGGCCGCGGTCATCGCGGACGCGAGATCGGGCTGCAGTGCCAGTGCGATCCGTCTATCCGCCGGCCGTTCGCGCGCGCACGACAACGCCGCGGCCACCAGAGCGACGACAACCCATGTGGACAGACTGGTGATGCGCATGACCGCTCCTCGCGGCTGCGCCGCGCGGGCAGTATGGGTCGTGAGCACCCGATACCAGCGGACCGCCGAGGCGATCAGCCGGGCAGGGACGGCTCCACCGCGCCCGGCGGCGTCGACTGCGGCGGTTCGGGATCCTTCGCGTGCTCGGCGACCACCTCGCGACCGAGGAACTCCTTCAGCCAGATGCGCTCGACGATGGGATAGGACGCCACCACCGGCAGCACCGCGATCGCACCAGGGATGCCCGCGAGCAGGCCGCCGACCAGCACCGCCAACAGCACGGTCAGCGTCGACATGCGCAGGCGGTTGCCGTAGACCTTGGGCACGATGAGATAATTCTCGATGAGATTGTAGAACACATAGAAGGCTGCGACCATCAGCGCGGTCGATGGCGAGACGGTCAGGGCCAACAGGATCGCGGGGATGATCGAGATGAAGAAGCCCAGCACCGGTAGGACATCGAGCAGGCCGGCGAGCACTGCGAGGATGAACGCGGCCGGGACATCGAGGATGGTCAGCAACACGGCGGTGTAGACGGTGCACAGCGCCGAGGTGATGAACTGCCCCGACATGTAGGCGAAGATCACCCCGGATATCTCGTTGGCGGTCTCATGCATCTTGCCGCGGTGCTTGCGCGGCAGGTACGGCAGCAGCCACGCGTACGTACGCTCGCCATCGAGCAGCAGGTAGACGCTGATCGCCAGGATCAGGCCGACCTCGACGACGCCACCCAGGGCGGTGCGGCCGATGGACACCGTCTGCTTCACCATGGCGCTGGTATCGGGAACCAGCGAGCTCTCCGACTGGTCCGTGATCAGACGCAGCAGCCCCTCCTGCGGCATGGAGGCGCGCAGGCGTTCGCGGATCTCGGGCATGCTCTTCACCAGCGCCGTGCCCTCGGTGACCATCGGCGGGATGATCAGCCACAGCAGCGCCACGATCATCGCGCACAGCGCCACGCCGATGATACTGACGGCGATGCCATGGCTGACGCCGCGATCGCGCATCATCCGCACCACCGGGAACAGCGACACCGCCATCAGCACCGACAGGAGCAGGATGAGCGCGAAGGGGAATAGGCGTATGGCTATGAATACCAGGAGGATGGCGACCAGCAGCTTGATGATTGTGGTCCAGGGGACGTGGAGCTCGACGGGGCCGTCGCCATCGTGGTGCGGTTTAGACGTCATGTCCCCACTCTGGATGGCCGGAGATGGACTGGCAATGCGACCAGGCCGCATCCATGGACGCGAATGACCCCGCCGCCAGCGCCCGTCGTGGAATCAGCCGCCTGATTTCCCTTTGTACCGGATCCCGATCGCCATACTCCCGACCGCCTCGGCCGCCTCCGCGACCTAGGCGACGGAAGCATTCGCCTCCGTTCCCTTCGGTCGAATCCCGGCTCGTCCGGCACACCCCTCGGCCAACCCTCGGTGCCCCAACGGCACCTGTCTTAAGGATATCTGTGGAAATCTACGTCGGCAACCTGCCCTGGTCCATCAGTGACGAAGGCCTCACCAGTCTCTTCTCCGCGCACGGCAAAGTCGAGCGCGCGAAGGTCGTCATGGACCGTGATTCCGGCCGCAGCCGCGGCTTCGGATTCGTGACCATGTCGAATGCGACCGAGGCCCAAGCGGCCATCAAGGCGCTCAACGGAGCCGAGCAGGAAGGCCGCGCACTCAACGTGCGTGAAGCCACTCCTCGCCAAGAAGGCGATCGTCCGCCTCGTCGTGAAGGCGGCGGCGGCGGCGGCGGTGGCTTCGGCGGCGGCGGTGGACGCGGCGGCGGCGGCGGCGGCGGCGGTTACAGC
>JACCZE010000286.1 GCA_013696105.1 Planctomycetota bacterium
CGTCTGCGTCTCGACAACCTGAGCGACGTCGCGGTCGACCTGAAGAATCTCGGAGACACCCTGACGGGATTCCGCGCGCGCGTCGACGGACGCGACTTCAGCGCCGATGGCCCCAAGCGCCGCGACGACGCGCCTGCCGCCGCCCGGCTCGCCGAGATCCCGGCGCGCACACAGGTCGAACTCGATCTGCGCTGGACCCTGGAGCCCGCTCCGCGCCGTCGCGACTACGACTGCGTGATCGTCGTCGGCAATCTGTGGCAAGCGGACCAGCGACTTCCGGACATCAGCATCGCGCTTCCCCGCGCCAAGCCACGCGAGGTCGACGACGATGACGGTCCGGAAGAGCCCGAGGCCAAGCCGCAGAAGACCCGCAAGGATCCGGTCACGTTCTAGAGTGCGCGCGCAGGCGCAGCCTGGTGATCCGCCGTGCCAGGCGGGGTCTCATGCCGCACCGGCGTCGCGGGCCTCGCTACTGGCTGTCCTTCGCCAGGCGCGTCAGCCAATCGCCGCTGAGGCGATAGGTCGTCCAGGCACTGGTCGGGGTCGCCCCCAGCGTCTCGAAGAACTCGATGGCGATGGTGTTCCAGAGCAGGACGGTGAATTCGACGCGTCCGTACTGGCGATCGAGGGCGACGCGCGCGAGCGAACGCAGGATCGCGGTGGCGATACCGCGGTTGCGGAAGTCCTCTTTCACGTAGATGTCCTCGAGGTACAGGCCGCGCTTGGCGATGAACGTCGAGTAGGTCTGGAAGAACACCGCGAACCCGACCGGCACCCCGTCCAGGAACGCCAGCACCGCCTCGACCACGCGGTCCTTGCGTGCGAATTCGGCGCGGACCGCTTCGGCGGTGGACTGGTTCGGCAGGCGCTCGTAGGCGGCGAAGGCGCCGATCATGTCATTGAGGATCACCGCGTCGTCAGCGGTCGCCATCCGCAACGTCAAACCGGGCACATCTTTTTTCACCGACGGCTCCCGCCGGGCGAGTAAGCCGGCCCGGCCGTCATCGTCAAGGAACGTCCGACGTCCGCTGTCCGACGTCCGACGTCGACAGGCGAAGACCGGAGCCATGGCGACCGAGGAACGGATGCGGGCACATGCTGGTGGGCTGCGCGGTCCGAGGTCGGACGTCGGACTCCGGACGTCCGACGTTTCCCCGACTAATCCATGGACTTCTACGGAAAAATGCGACAGTAACGGGCTCATGACCCGTCACGCAGCTCTGATCAGCCTGGGGTGCTCCAAGAACCTCGCGGACAGCGAGGATCTGGTGACGGCGCTGCGGTCGGTCGACTTCGCTCTCACCGATCGCCTCGATCAGGCGGATCTCGTCCTGGTGAACACCTGCGCCTTCATCGAAGGGGCCAAGCAGGAGTCGATCGACCACATCCTCGCCGCCGCCAAGGGCCGCAAACCAGGGGCCAAGCTGATGGTCGCCGGCTGTCTGACCGAGCGCTACCGGGCCGAGCTGGCCGCGGACATGCCCGAGGTCGATCAGTGGGTGGTGTTCAAGGACTACGACCGCTTCCCCGCCGTCGTCCGCAGCCACTTCCCCGATATCCCCGAGCACCGGCTCCGCCACGACCAGCGCAGCCAGCTCACGCCCCCGCATTTCGCCTTCCTGAAGATCGCCGAAGGCTGCGACAACACCTGCAACTTCTGCGCGATCCCGCTGTTCCGCGGCAAGCACCGCTCGCGGCCCCTCGAGGACCTCGTGCGCCAGGCCGCGGTGCTCGCCGAGCGCGGCACCAAGGAGATCAACCTGATCTCGCAGCACCTGGACTACTATGGCCAGGACCTCTACGGCGCGCGCCGCCTGCCCGAACTCGTACGCCAGGTCGCGGCCGCGGCGCCGGATGCGTGGATCCGACTCCACTACTGCTATCCCAACGACTTCAGCGACGAGCTCATCGCCGCGATGGCCGAGACTCCGAACGTGGTGAAATACGTCGACATGCCGATCCAGCACGGATCCGACCGCACCCTGGCGGCGATGGGCCGACGCACCGATCGTGCGCAGATCACCGACCGCCTCGCCCGCATCCGCGCGGCGATGCCCGAGGTCGTGCTGCGCACCACCTTCATCGTCGGTTTCCCCGGAGAGCGTGACGCCGACTTCGACGAGCTCATGTCCTTCGTGCGCGAGCAGCAGTTCGACTCGGTCGGCTGCTTCACCTACAGCGACGAGGACGGCACCACTGCCGAGAAGATGAAGCACAAGGTCGACCCCGAGATCATCCAGGCCCGCCACCACGCCTTCATGACCCAGCAGAAGAAGCTGCACCGCAAGCGGCTGCAGCGCTGGAAAGGTCGCGAGCTGCAGGTGATCGTCGACGCCCAGAAGGACTTCGGCGTCTTCACCTGCCGGCATTACGGCCAGGCGTCCGAAGTCGATGGCGCGACCGTGGTGCACGCCGAGGGGCTGTCCGTCGGGGATTGGGCCACCGTACGCGTCACCGGGGTCGCAGGCTACGATCTGGTCGCGAGCGGATGACGATCGCCGGCATCCGCGGTCCGACGGCCGTCCTCGGAGGCATCCTCGTCGCGCTCCTGGCGTTGGCGATCGCGGGTTGCGCACATCCGGTACGGCCGCAAGCGCCTGGCGACGCGACGGCTCTCGCCGCCGCGGTCGCGCGTGTGCACGGACAGGCACCAGCGCTCGCGGCGGACCTGATCATCGTGGTGACCGACGCGGCGGGCGAGGCGACGACGTTCCAGGTCAACGTCTGGCGCGCCGCCGACGGCCGCGTGCGCCTGCTCGCCAGCAAGCTCGACGTCGATTTCTGCACCGCGCTCCTGACCGCCGAGGGCCTGACCGCCTGGCTGCCGCGCGCACGGGTGATGACCGATCCCACGGTCGAGGACGCATCTCCCGCCGCGGAGGAAACCGCACCCGCGGCCGAACCCACAGCCGCTCCCGCTCGCGCGCAGCCCTGGCTGCGTGACCTCGCGCTGCTCGCGGCCGAGCTGGCCGATGGGCCGGTGCCGATGACCGGCCCCTACGTCCTGGGCGAGCGTCCCCACACCCTGCGCTGCCCCGCTGGCGATCTCACCATGGAGCTGCAGGTCGATCCGGCCACGCACGAGGCGATCGAGAAGCGGCTGGTGCGCGCCGACGGCTCGCGGGCCGCGACGCTGACCTACGATCGCTACCGCGCCTTCGATGACTGCCGCCGTGCGACGCGCCTGCGGCTGAGCGTGCCCGACGGCGCCGGCACCACGACGGTCGTCCTGCGCGCGTTCTCCTCGGTCGGAGCGATCAGCGACGAGCGCATGCGCCTCGACATACCCAAAGGCATCAGACGCGTGCCGATGCGCGAATTCCTCGAACGGATGGGTGATTGATGGTACGTCCTCGACGAGGTCCCCAGCGAGCGCGCGACGGCCGCGATGGCCGCGGCGACCGCTCCGGTCCCCCGACTGGGCGCGGCCCACGTCCCGATCACCCGGTGCGTGGCGGCCGCGGCGGCGATCGCC
>JACCZE010000311.1 GCA_013696105.1 Planctomycetota bacterium
GGCCTGCGCCTGGCGGCGCCGTGGTGCCCGTCCGATCCCGGTTCCGATGCGCGCGCCAGCAGCGCCGCGCTCGCGGCCGCGGCGACGGTCCGCGTCGCGGCGCCCGTCAAACCCTGAAGGCGACCACCGGTCCGTCGTCCAGCCGAGATCGCGATCTCGGCGAAACGCGTCGTGCGCGCCCGGAATCGCCACGGCGGCATGGCGCATGGCGTCCGCCGCGAGCCGGCAGCCAAACCACCGGCTACCGCCGACTGCCCGCAGCAGCTCACGCGGGCGCTCGGCGCATTCCTCGAGCGATCTGCCGGTGATGAGGACGCCTCCGGGGAAAAGGTCGCGTGCACGTCGTCCGACCTCCTTGCCCTGATCGAGAAGAAAGCGATCGGCGATGGACGGGGCTGCCGACCCCCTTGGGTGTCGGTCGTTGTCGGCTGGCGCGACGCTGGTATGAAAGCGCTTCCGATGGCGCTGGAACCTACCATCTACGATATCGCCAAGCGCGCTCAGGTCGGCATCGCCACCGTGAGCCGCGTGCTCAACGGCAGCGAGGGCGTGGCCCAGGCCACCCGCGCCGCCGTGCAGTCGGCGATGAACGAGCTCGGGTACCGGCCGAACCGCGCGGCGCGCCGCCTGGCGGTGCGAGGTCCGAACCGGCCGCGGGTTGCGGCGATCATGCCGTTCTTCAGCACCAACTTCTATTTCACCGTCTCGCGGCCGATCTCGCAGGGACTCGCGGCCGCGGAAATGGATCTGGTGCTCTACGATATCGAGAACCGCGAGGCCAAGCTGCGTCTGCTCGACCGTCTCGTCGCCGAACGCTCGTGCGAGGGCCTGCTGATGTGCTCGATGGGCATCGGCCCCGAGCGCCAGGAGCAGTTCGCGCGACTCGGCATCCCGGTGGTATGCATCGACTACCCGCTCAGCGGCGTGCCCTCGGTGACGGTCGACAACCTCGCCGGTGGGGTGATGGCGACCGACTACCTGGTGCGCGCGGGCAGTAGACGCATCGGCCTGGTCACCGGTCCGTCCGCCGCGCTGGCGATCCGCCTGCGCGAGGAGGGTTTCGTGCGCACCGCCAGCACCGACGCGCCGCTCGCACGCGCCGATGCGATCACGCGCCAGGGCGGCCGCGAGGCCTGCGCCGCGCTGCTCGATGGCCATCCCTCGGTCGACGGCATCGTCTGCGTCAACGACCTGCTCGCGGTCGGGGTCATCGAGGAGCTGCGCGCCCGGGGGCGTCGCATTCCCGAGGACGTGCAGGTCATCGGCTTCGACGACCAGCCGCTGATGGATGTCCTCGGCCTGACCACCGTGCGCCAGCCCATGCTCGCCTTCGGCGAATGGGCCGCGCGCGCCATCCAGGCCCTGATCACCGATCCCCGCTCCCCGGTGGCATCGGTGCAGCTGAGCCTGTCGCTGATCCCGCGCACGACCACGCGGCCGCTTGCCGATGCCAGCGCGGCGCGACCATCCCCACGAGCACCCCACCGTCCATCCCGGCCCAAGGCCAAGAAGGAACGTCCATGATCCGCGTCACCGTCTTCGGAGAGAACCACCACGAGAAGACCCACAAGGTGGTCAGCGACATCTATCCGAAGGGCATGCACACCTGCATCGCCGACGCGCTGAACACCGACAAGGAGATCAAGGCCACGACCGTGACCCAGGATCAGCACGAGCACGGCCTGACCGAGAAGAAGCTCGCCGAAACCGACGTGCTGACCTGGTGGGGCCACGCCATCCACGACAAGGTCGAGAACGCGGTGGTCGATCGCGTGCAGAAGCGTGTGCTCGAGGGCATGGGCCTGATCGTGCTGCACAGCGGCCACCACGCGAAGATCTTCCGGCGCCTGCTCGGCACGTCGTGCGATCTCAACTGGCGCGAAGCCGGCGAGAAGGAACGCCTGTGGATCTGCAACCCCGGCCATCCCATCGTCCAGGGCATCGACAAGCCCTACTTCGAACTGCAGAACGAAGAGATGTACGGCGAGCCCTTCGGCATCCCCACGCCCGACGAGCAGATCTTCATCAGCTGGTTCCAGGGCGGCGAGGTCTTCCGTTCCGGCGCCACCTGGAAGCGCGGCAACGGCAAGATCTTCTACTTCCGCCCCGGCCACGAGACCTACCCGACCTACCACGACAAGACCGTCCAGCTGGTGATCCGCAACGGGGTGAAGTGGGCGAAGCCCGAAGGGAAGTATCCGCTCGGCTGCCCGCATGTGCCGGCGGACAAGGCTCCGGAGAAGATCGTCGTCACGGGCGGCTCGGTGCATTGAGTCATCAGCTGGGGGCGACCTGCGGTCGCTATTTTCCCCAGCTGATGGCTCAATTCGCTTTTTTCAGAAGGGGGGCGGAATGCCCGCCGTGCATCCGTCGGCAGCGGGCGCCCTGCGGTCGCTATTTTCCGCTGCCGACGGATACACTCACTGTTTCAGAAGGGGGGCGCAGTGCCCCCCTTCGACCCCCG
>JACCZE010000334.1 GCA_013696105.1 Planctomycetota bacterium
TTCAGGCACGTCACGAGCAGGAACACCGCCATGCCCGGGGCGTATATCAACCAGGTGTAATCGATGTTCTCCCGCCCCTGGTTGAGCAGCGATCCCCAGCTCGGGGCATTGGGATCGCCCAGACCGAGGAAGGCCAATCCGCTTTCGGTGGTCACCGCTCCGGCGATGCCGAAGGTGGCGGTGATGATCAGCGGGGTCAGCGCATTGGGCAGGATGTGCCGGAACATGATGCGCCAACGCGGCATGCCGATGGCCTCGGCAGCGAGCACATAATCGCGCACGGCCTGGCTGAGGAATTCGCCGCGGACCAGACGAGCGACTCCCGCCCACCCGGTCAGGCCGAGCACCATCATGATGATGAAGATGTCGCGATCGGTCATGGCGACGATGGTCAGCACCAGGATGAAGGTCGGGAAGCACATCATGATCTCGACGATGCGCTGCAGGATCAGATCGGTGGCTCCGCCCAGATAGCCGCTGAGGGCGCCGATGATGGTCCCGATCAACAGAGACAACCCGGTCGCAACTAGTCCGATGGTGAGGCTGATGCGTGAACCGAAGATCATGCGCGCACAGACGTCATGCCCCGATGAATCGCTGCCGAGCACGAAACGTGATCCGCTCGTCTCATTCACATCTCCGGGCTTCGCCAGGACCGCTCCACGATACGTCGCGTCGTGCCGATGCGGGATCACCGGGAAGACGGCGAACAGCCGCTGATCCGCCGACATGACCCGTTCGCGCTTCGCGACGATGGTTTCGGCGACCGTGGGCCGGTAGGACCAGATCGCGTGGTGCCCCCCTCCAGTCGTCGGGATCACGGGCACGAGGCATGCGACGAAAGCGACGGCTATGAGCGCCATGGACCAGCTCAGGCGCCGTCCGGTCGACCATCGGCGCCTGAACGAGAACCAGCCGACCGCAAGCAGCGGAAGCATAAGGGCGACGAGGTTGAAAAGAAAATCGTAATATTGGACATAGCTGCGACGATTGAAGAGATCAGAGAACACCGGCAGCCGCAATCCGCGCTCGTCCCACCACACCAGCGCCACCTCACTGGACAGAAATGGCGCATACAGCGCCACGGCCGCGAACACGGCGAGCACAGCGGCGCTGATACGGATGCCGGTCTTGCCGAACATCCGGGCGATCGCCAACCGCGTTGGGGATGATGGCCGGTCAGCCATACTTGCTCCGGATACGGGGATCCACCACCGCATACAGCACGTCGGCGACCAGGATGCCGACCAGGAGCAGCAGCACCGAAATCACCGTCGCGCCCATCAGGAGCGGCGCATCCTGCTGACGCGCCGCATCCAGGAGCAGCCAGCCCAGGCCTGGGATGCTGAAGATGAATTCGACGATCACGAATCCGCCGAACAGCTCGGCAAGTAGCCCGGCGCCGAGCGTGATCATGGTGACGAGGCTGTTGGGCAGCGCGTGACCATACACCACCTGATTCTCGCCGCAGCCTTTCGCACGCGCGGTGCGGGCGTAATCCGCGCTCAGCTGCTCGAGCATGTTGCCGCGCATGTACCGGGACAGGCTGGTGAAGTTCGCGTAGCACAGCACGAGCAGCGGAAGGGCTCCGTGCCAGGCGAGGTCGAGCAGGTATCTCGGGGTGCTGAACCAGATGGAATCCGGACTCGAGAGCCCGCGATTCGGGAACCACGCCGCTCCAGAGGATGTGTTCGTGCACAGATGATGGAGCAGCAGCGTGCCGACGAAGAAGCTCGGCAGCGACCATAGGATGAACAGCGTGTTTGTGGTGGCGCGGTCCTCCCAGGTGTTGATCCGGCGCGCCGAGCGGATCCCCAGCGGAATGGAGATGCCCCAGGCGGTGATGATCGAGAGCAGGTTCAGCCAGAAGGTGACATACCAATAGTGTCCGATGACGGTGAAGACCTTCTCCTTACGCGTCTCTGAATAGAGGGATCCGGTGAACAGCTTGCCGAGGAAATCCACGAAGCCGGTGTGGACGAAGACGTCGCCCAGCGCCCGCCGGGTGGAATGGGCGAACTCGGCGCGGTCACGCTCATAGATCGCGAGCAGAGCGATGCGCTTCTGGTCGCAGGCGGGATCGGTGGTGACGAATCCGGCTTTCTGATCATTGGTGAATGAGATCCGAAGCTTGGACAGCTCGACGTTGCGCTGCCGCACCAGCTCCTGGCGATCGGAGGACATGCGCGCGAGATCCTCGGCGTTCAGCGGCACGTATGCGCACAGCGATAGGGCCATGCTCGCCGGACCATGCAGTTCCGCCAGTTGGGGATCCGCAAGCACCGCCGCCAACGGCTCGACACCCATGCCTCCGTACAGCCACAGATCCTTCTCGGCGCGGTTGCGCTTGCTCTCCTTCTCACCAGCGGCGCGAGAGGTCGCGCGCAGACGCTCGATCAGAGATTCCTTGGTGGCGAATCCGCGAAGATTGACCACCGCCGGCAGATCGTTGCCGGTGCGGCGGAAGCGGCCGAGGTAGTTCTCGATGTTCGAGGAAGCCTGCTCGGCCTTGCGCGCCCCAGCGTTTTCGCCGCTGGTGGCGACGTTCATCTGCTCCTGCAGGGTCGGCCCCTGCATCCGCAGCACGATGAAGTTGATGATCAGGATGCCGACCATGGTCGGGATCATCAAGAGCAACCGTCGAAGGATGTACCCGGTCACGGATCAGTCACGGAAATGCCAATGGATCCGATAGAGGACCTTCGAGCGGTTATAGAGCGGATGGAAGGCATCGAGGCTTTGGGTGAGGCCGTCGATGTACCGCTCCTTCACTGGCGGGCCCTGGTTGTGCCAGCAGATGATGCCTTCGGCGCTGCGGAAGAAGGTGTAGGGCTGCTCATCGTGGATGATGGTCAGGATCTCTTGAGCGATGCGGATGCGGTCTGGGGTCTCGAAGGTCGTGCGCAGCTGGTCGGCCAGTCGGTCGACGGTCTTGTTCTTGAAGCCGCAGTGGTTGGATGAATGCGCCTCGTCTGCCTGGCTCGAATGCCAGAGCTGGAAGAAGTCCAGCTCGAGGTCGCCGTTGCGCCAGGCGCCGACGACCGCATCGAAGTCCCGGTCCTCGTAGACGCGCAGCAGCTCTTTCCACTCCTTGGGATCGGGCTTCATGTCGACGCCGATCTTCTTGAGCTCGTCCTTGAAGATCAGCAGCGCGTTGTCCCAGTCTGGGGAATTCGCAAAGTATTTGACCGCGAATCGCAA
>JACCZE010000390.1 GCA_013696105.1 Planctomycetota bacterium
GCGCGAGCTCGTCGCGCAGGTACCACCATTCGCGCTTGCGCCAGTCGATGAACCGCCCGGCCTCGAAGGGCAGGTTGCGGGCCTCGAGGGCGTTCGAGATGACGAAGCGCTCGATGTCGATCTTCAGTTGCGCCAGCTCTCGCTCAGATTTCTTCCCGAAGCGCTTCAGGTCGTCCACCGTCTCGTCGCGCTCCTTGCAGCAGCCCATCGTCAGGGCGAGCGCGCAGGCGACGAGCAGGGAGACCACGATCCGCATCCCCGCATGCTAGATGCGCCATAGCTGCCCACAATCGGGCCACCCAGGGGGGGTGGGGGGTGTGTGCGTCGGAGAGCGGTGGGCGTGCTTGCTCGGGGACAGGTTGGGTGAGCGGGTTATCGGGCGCCGTGGGCCGCACCGAGGCTGCTCCAGCTGCTGGCACCGACCATCGACCAGCCACCACAGCGGCCACCCGCCCCGGCTCACCAAAAAAAACGCACAGCCAGAGTGTCCGGGACGTCGGTAACCGCCTTATGGCTGCTCCCGTCAAGGCCTGACCAGATTCGGTGGCACTCGACTCCCAGATTCCGGCTGTGCGCGGGGAGTATGGATGACTGGATGGGACTGCAAGAAACGTCCTCTGTCCTCCGTTCTCCGTCCTCCGCGACCGGTGCAGGATCTCACGTCACCAGTCATCGTCGATCAGTGAAGGATGCCCCAGGGCAGAGAGCGCAGCTCATCCTCCCGACCGCCGAGTCCTGTTTGCGTGATACAATGGGCGCAGCCCATCACGCAAACATCCTGGCTGTTCCAGCCAGGATGTAAGGACGACAAAGGTGCGTGGGGGGCCCGGGGGGCGAAGCTCCCCGACTAAAGAGCTGCCGTCATGATCGCCGCCGTCCACTTCCGATCGAAGCCCGAATGCGCGTACAGCGCGTTCGCCTCGACGTTGTCGGCGAGCACCTCGAGGCCGATCGAACGCACCTGCAGCTTGGCTTCGGCGGCGAGGATGCCGCTGAGCAGCTTGCGACTGAGCTTGCGGCCACGGTTCTGGCGTTCGACCGCGATCATCTTCAGCCAGCTGCGCCGCCCGATCCCGTCCACCGCGGCGGCGGCGACGATGCGGTCGCGGTCTTCGAGCAGGTAGTGCCGGAAGCCTTCGCTTTCGCGTGTCGCCAGACCCGGTTGGCAGTGATCGCTCTCGGGGAACGATTCGACCAGCACGCGGGCGATGCCGGGATGATCGACCTTGGACGCAGCGCGGAATCCGGTGACCTCGGATGCAGCCAGGCGCACGAGGTGCCGCTCGTACAGATGGTTGTCCTTCCATGCCGAAAACCCGTGGCTCTGCAGGATCGCCCGCGCCGAGCGATTGCGGGTGTCGACCAGGCAGCGCATGCTTTCGTACCCGGCCGAACGCAGCGCGACGCGCGCCTCGCGCATCAGCTTCGCGGCGATCGGTTTCGCATTCGCGCGCTCGGTGATCGCCGGACCCCACAACGTGACCTGCTGCGCGCTGTAGGGGCAGAGCGCCAGGGCGCCGACCAGGCGGATGCCGCTGAGCGCGAGCAGCACGCCCAGGCAGTCGGTGAGATCCTCGGGCTGCGGGTCGAGGCCCATGCGCTCGGGGATGCCGCAGACCTGGTGATCATGGCCAGGCGGACAGGCCGCGAACAGCGCCGCGGCGGCCGGGCGCAATTCGGGCCGCTGGTCGAGGTCGGCGAGGACCAGGGCAGGCATGGGCTCAACGTATGGTGCGCTGCCGGTGTGAAAGGGGGCGGGGTGGTCGGGCCGGTCGGAGATCGACGACTGTCACCGTCCGCGGCCACGCGGCCATCCGCTCGTAGCACCTGCTGTCCGCTGTCCGCTATCCGCTTGCCCGCTACCAGCCGTCAGCCGTCAGCCGCGCGGCCTCCGCTCTCTCACCGGTAGCAGCGGTAATCGATCTCCTGGAAGATCGAATCGCGCCACTCGATCTGCTCGATCGCCGCGTGGTCGAGCCGACCGGACATCACCTGCTCGTACAGGCCGGTAAAGCGGTTGATGTGGTCCTTGGTGCGCCGCAAGGCGTACGGAACCGTGGTGCCGGTGGTCATGATGAAGGCCCAGTCCGAAGACTGCGCCAGCAGCAGCTCGCGCGCCATCTGGTTCAGGGCGCGTCTCAGGTCGCCCTGCGCATCCGCGTGCCGACGGGCGCACTCGACCATGCGCTCCTCGGCGGCATGCAGGTGGCGGTAGAGCCAGTCGTTGGTCGGGTTCAGCCACACGCCATTGAACCCGGCGTCGCCCCAGCTCGAGGCGCTGGGCATGACCACCTGGTGGATGGCGTGCTCGGCCAGGTACTCGCTGCCGGTGACGGGCAGGATGTGGTGCCGGGTTCCCTGCGCGGCGTGGAAGATGCTCTCGATGAATTGCGGGCCCTCGAACCACCAGTGGCCGAACAGCTCGGCGTCGTAGGGCGAGACGATCAGCGGCGGCTTGCCGATGAGGTTGCCCACATGCGTCGCCTGGCGCATGCGGTTGAGCACGAAATCGCCGGCGTGATCCATGGCCCGGGCGTGGGCGGGTGCGGGGTCGTAGGCCTGCTTCTCGTGCAGCGGCACCTTTCCGGTCACGCGGTGGTATTTCAAGCCGAGATTGCGGCGGACGCCGTCGGGATGCAGGAACGCGCGCACGTACGAATAGTCGCCGTCGTAGCCGAGGTCGCGGTAGAATTCGCGGTAGAGGGGGTCTCCGGGGTAGCCGCTCTGCGCCGACCACACCGACCGCGACGAATCCGGATCGCGACCGAATGCAGCCACTCCGCTGGGAGTATACACCGGAGCATAGACGCCGAAGCGCGGCCGCGGGTCGCCGTAATAGATGCCGTGGGTATCGACGAAGAAATAGCGGATGCCGAAGGTCTTGAGCAGTTCATCGACCCCCGGGACGAATCCGCATTCCGGCAGCCAGATGCCCTTGGGCTTCTGGCCGAAGTGCTTCTGGTAGTTCTCGACCGCGACCTGGATCTGCGCGCGCCGCGCTTCGGAGGTCAGCATCAGCGGCAGGAAGCCATGCGTCGCGCCACAGGTGATGGGTTCCAGCGCGCCCTGGTCGCGCAGCTCACGCACCCAGGTCAGGAGGTTGCCGCCGAAGCGATCCATGGTCGCCAGGCAGAAGCGGAAATGGTCGCGGTACATCCGTGCAGCGGCGCCGAATGGCGTGTGCTCTTTGGCGGGAACCTCCTGCTCGGCCAGCTCCAAGAGACGCCCCACCCGTTTGCGGTAGCGCTCCTGCAGCAGGGGATCGGCGAGCATCTCGCACAGCGGCGGAGACCAGGTCATGGTCAGGCGTGCGCGCACGCCGGCGCGCACCAGGTGCTCGAGCCGGTTGAGTATCGGGATATAGGTCTCGGTCATCGCCTCGAACAGCCAATGCTCTTCGAGGAAATGGGGATCTTCCGGGTGCCGGACGAACGGGAGGTGCGCGTGCAGCACCAGCATCAGATAGCCGTCAGGCATGAAGACTCACAGGGGGCTGTTCGATCGAGCGGGCATCCGGCGCTGGATGCGGGTGGTTGGTCGAGGAGCGTCGGCGATTATCAGCGCTTGGTCGGCTCGAGATCGCGCACCGTCAGCGACAGGCTGCTGAACGTATGGCTCGAGAGCGAACCGCTCGAGAACGGTTTGACGCCCGTCTCTTTCCAGGCCCACGCGGCCAGGCGCTGATCGGTGAAGCGCGCTGTCGAACTGTCGGGACGCACCTGGCCAGGAAGGCCAGCCATCGACAGCAGCTCATGGAAGGTCTCGTCGACCGCCATCCACTGCTCGTCCTGCCGCGCCGATACGCTCGCCGCCGGGGTCGACACCTGGTTCGACACCGCAAGGGGGTGGAGCTTCCCGCTGCGGTCGCGCAGCGCGATCTGCGCCTGGTAGGTCGAGTTCGGAGCGACCGCGAGGTAGTAGTTGCCGCCGCGCAGGTCGACTTCGCGCTGCTCGTTGCCCGAGGCGGTCATGAGCACCAGCACCGGCGTGCTCGATTCTCCAGCCGCGTGGCGGGCCTGCTCGAGCCGTTCGGGGGTGACTTCCCAATAGGCGAAGATGTGCTGGGGATCCTGGACCATCAGCACCAGGCGGTCGCGGCCGTAGCGATCCGGGATCGGGAGGCCGGGATCCGGTCCGACCTGAGGGGGGCGCGCAGCCGGCGGCGTCATGCTCGAACTGCCAGAAGGAGCGATCTCACTCAGGATGGGAGTTCCGCCAGCCGGGGTCTTGGTCGAGGGAGAGCCGGGATGGGGGCCACGCGAGTGCGGCAGCAAGGCCTTGACCAGCTCGTCTTTGCGCATCTTCGCAGCGTGCGCCACGCCCTTCTCACCAGCCAGGACCTTGAGCTCCTTGACGCTCATGCCCATCAGTTGTTCGGGAGTCATGCGAGAGGCCTTTCGACGAAGAGACGGATGTGGTCCGTGAGCAGGCGGTGACGTTTTGCGTTGATGTCGATGCGGTCAAGCACCCACAGGATCGGGTCCAGGGGCTGGTGTACCGACAGCGCCCAGGTGATGACATCGAGATTCTCGCCACCCTCCGCAAGGATCGTAGCCACCTTCTCGAGAACGGAATTGTTGACGTGGTATTCGACCGAGTGCCGGGCGAGCAGGCCGAAGTCGTGCTCGTCGAAGGCCCCCCAGCAGCGCCAACCGTACAGGTGCTCCATCAGCTTGGCGCGCGTAAACCCCTTCCAGTACCGGTCTATCCAGTCGCTCAGGGCGTTATCGCCGAGGTCTCGTCCGGCCTTCTCGCTCTCGATCCACTTGTGCCGCTCCATGGCGCACAGGGCGTGGGCGGTCAGGGAATGCAGGACCACGCCGTCGGGGCGCATCCAGTCCGTCGGCAGGCGGCCTTCGGGCAGATCATTGACGGCCGTCGGAGCTCGCAGCATCAGCGTTTGGGCAGCTCGATGCGCTGATGCTTGGCGATGACCACGATGCCCGATTCGGTGACGTGGAAGCGCTTGGCATCCTCGTCGCGGTTGTAGCCGACGACGTCGTTGTTGGGGATGCGCACGTGCTTGTCGATGATGCAGCGGCGCACCCGCGCTCCGCGGCCGATCTCGACATCGTCCATCAGCACGCAGCTGTGGACCTCGGAGTAGCTGTTGATGCGGCAGCGGCGGCCGATCACCGAATCGATGACCGTCGAGCCGGAGATGATCGTGCCTTCGCAGACGATCGATTGGATGGCCTGGCCGACGCGGCCTTCGGCGTTGTGCACGAACTTGGCGGGCGGAAAGTTGTTGGGCTCGCTGCGGATCGGCCATTCCTGGTTGTACAGGTCGAGCTGCGGCGAGATGGCGCGCAGGTCCATCGAGGCTTCGTAGTACGACTCGAGCGTCCCCACGTCGCGCCAGTAGGCGTCGTTGAACTGGTTCGTGCTGCCCGGGATGCGGTTGCGGTTGTAGTCGTATGCGTAGAGACGCTTCCCCTGGGCGAGCAGCGCGGGCAGCACGTTCTTGCCGAAGTCGTGCGACGATCTCGGATCCGCCGCGTCGGCTGCCAACGCATCGGTGAGGATTCCGCGGTTGAACAGGTAGTTGCCCATCGACACCAGCGCCACGTCCGGCCGGTCGGGGATCGGCGTGGGATTCTTGGGCTTCTCCTGGAAGCCGGTGATACGCCAATCCGCATCGACCTGGATGACGCCGAACTGGTTGGCCTCGGCGATCGGCACCGGGATCGCGGCGATGGTCACATCCGACTGCGCCTGGTGGAAGGCGATCATGTCCTCGACGTTCATCTTGAAGATGTGATCCCCGCCGAACACCGCGATGAGCTCGGGCTGGTGGTCGCTGACCAGATTCGAGTTCTGGAAGATCGCGTCGGCGGTCCCCTGGTACCAATGCTCGCCGGTGCGCTGCTGGGCGGGCACCGGGATGATGAAATGGGTGTTGAGGATGGAGCCGAAGTTCCAGGTGGTCTCGAGGTGCTGGCTCAGGCTCTGGCTCTTGAACTGGGTCAGCACGTAGATGCTGTAGATGCCGGAGTTGATCAGGTTGGAGAGGACGAAATCGATGATCCGGTACTTCCCCCCGAACGGCACCGCCGGCTTGGACCGGTCCGAGGTCAGGGGCTCGAGGCGCGTGCCCTTCCCACCAGCCATGACGAATGCGAGGATCTTGTTGCGCATGGAAGTCCTGTGCGTCGATGAGCACGCCTATCGGGGATGCTAGATCGGACGCGAGTCCATGCCAAGTGAAACCGGCGCAGGCACTTCAGGAATCAGGGCTGGAACCGGCGGTTCCCCGGGGATAGACCGATCCGAGGGATGGATTCCGGAACGGCGGGCACAGGCGGCGGCATGGCAAACCTGAACATGGTCTACATCACCTGCGCCTCCCCCGTCGAGGCCGAGGCGATCGGCAGGGCCCTGGTGGCCGAGCGGCTCGCCGCCTGCGTCAATATCGTGCCCGGCATGCGCTCGATCTATCGCTGGAAGGGTG
Organism: Planctomycetota bacterium; assembly: GCA_013696105.1. Taxonomy (GTDB): domain Bacteria; phylum Planctomycetota; class UBA11346; order UBA11346; family UBA11346; genus JACCZE01. The sequence goes on from JACCZE010000390.1 coordinate 6,452, forward strand.
CGATCGAGGAGGCGCACGAGACGATCCTCATCGCCAAGACCCCGTCGGCGCTGGTCGCGGCACTCACTGAACGGGTGAAGGGACTCCACTCCTACACCGTTCCCTGCATCGTCGCGCTCCCGATGGAGGCGGGGAACGTCGAGTACCTGCAATGGATCGCCGATGAAACCGCCGAGCTGCCCTGATCCCGAGTTGTACTCGGCTCTCCTGTATCCTGGCCGAGTGCAGCTCGTTCAAGCGACGCGGTTGCGCTCGCGGCCAGCGGCGAATGCGACGAGGTTGGCCGTGACCTCGTCGATCAGGCGCGCGCGGGCTTCGATCGTTCCCCAGGCGATGTGCGGCGTCACCACCACGCGGCCCGACCACGGCTGGCCTCGATCCATGAAGGGATGTCCAGCAGGGGGAGGTTCGCTGGAGAGCACGTCGACGCACAGTCCCCCGAGCAGTCCGCTCGCGAGCGCGGCGACCACGGCGGCCTCGTCGAGCAGCGGTCCGCGGCCCGTATTCACCAGGATCGCGCCCTGCTTCAGCGCGCGCAGGAAAGCCTCGTCGACCAGGCGTTCGGTGCGCGGCGTGAGCGGGCAATGCAGCGAGACCACGTCCGCTTCGCGCAGGGCCTCTGGCAAGGGCATGCGCCCGGTGTTGGTCGATCCCGGCACCTGTGCGGCGATGGTGCGCATGCCGAACGCGCGTGCGATGCGCGCGACGCTCGAGCCGATCGCGCCACTACCGATGACCACCAGCGTCTTGCCCGCGAGTTCGACGAGCGGCTGGCGGAAGAAGCAGAAGTCCTCGCTTCCGCTCCAGCGACCGGACTTCGCGTCGTGGCTGTGCCCGGCGACGTCGTGGGTGACCTGCAGCACCTGCGCGAAGACCAACTGCGCCACGGATTCCGTCGCGTAGCCCGGCACATTGCTGACGACAATGCCCCGGTTGCGGCAGGCATCCAGGTCCACCACGTTGGTCCCGGTGGCCATGACCCCGATGTAGCGCACAGATGGCAGTGCGGCGAGGGCCTGGGCATCGATCGCCACCTTGTTGGTGATGACCGCCTCGGCATCCCGGCAACGGTCCACCACCTGCGAACGCTGGGAACGCAGGTGGACGGTCAGCGCGCAGCTCTGCCGCAGCGTCTGCCAGGCGTCCCGGCCCTGATCCGCGGTGTAACTGTCGAGGATGGTCGTACGCATGCTCTGGTCATCGAGGGTTGCTCGCGGCTGACAAGACGGACCCAGGGGGTCCAAGCTACCGGAAGGGTCTCTTCCCTTCATCGGTCCTGAGCGAATGATGAGAGTGGAACCACTGAGTTCCCAAGCGCATGGAACGATTCAAGGAGAAATGGTCGAAGCGCGTGTCCGCTGCCCGGGCGGTCATCACGGCCAGCGGCCGCGTGCTCGCGCGGGTCCCGGACGTCTTCAAGCGGCGGCGCCGTGAGGACGAGACCGCGCTCGCCTGGACCACAGAACGACTGTTCTGCGAGGGCGACGAGTATTTCGATGCGCTGCTGGGTGAGATCGGCGAAGCCCAGAGCGCGATCGCGTTCGAGACCTACATCTTCTGCGACGACGAGATCGGTGCGCGCGTGGTCTCGGCGCTGATCGCCGCCGCAGCCCGCGGGGTCGAGGTGCGGCTGCTGGTCGACGGCGTCGGGTCTTCTCCGTGGATCCGCAGCCGCGGCCCCGACCTCGCTCGCGCCGGGGTGCAGCTGCGCGTCTACCATCCGCCGCCGTGGACGATCCTGCCGCATGGCTGGCCCGGATTCGCCTCGCTGATGCGCGCATTCTCCTTCTTCAGGCACCTGAATCGCCGGAACCATCGCAAGATGTGCCTGATCGATCGCCGAGCCGCCTGGGTCGGCAGCTTGAATGTCGATCGCCGGCACCTCCGCTCCCTCGCTGCGGAGGAAGCGTGGCGGGATGTCGGCGCGCGCGTCGAAGGGGCTGGGCTGGCGACCCTCGAGAAGGCCTTCGACCGCGATTGGAGGCATTCCTGGCGTTTGTCCGACGAGTTCCTGCGTCCTACCTTCATCCTGCACTCGCGCCGCCTGCGCGTGCCGGGCGGACATCTGGTGCGGCTCAATCACGGCATCCGCATGCGCAAGCGCTTCAACCGCGACCTGCTCAACCGCGTCGCCTCGGGACAACGTCGCGTGTGGATCACCTCGGCCTACTTCATCCCCAACCGATCCCTGCTGTACTCGCTGACGCTGGCTTCGCTGACCGGGGCCGACGTGCGTCTGATGGTGCCGGCGAAATCGGATGTGCTGTTCATGCCGTGGATCGGACGTGCGTTCTACCATCGGCTCGCACGTGCGGGCGTGCGCGTGTTCGAATACCAGCCGCGCATGCTCCATGCCAAGACCGTGCTGGTCGACGGCTGGCTGTCCGTGGGCTCGACCAACCTCAACAACCGCAGCCTGATCCACGATCTCGAAGTCGAGGTGGTGCTCACGCACCCCGAGTCGCACAAGAGCTACGAGGAGATGTTCGAGCGCGATCTCGCGGATTCGCGCGAGGTCGATGCCCAGGAATGGGCCAATCGCCCGATATGGGAACGGCAGCTCGGGCGCATCGGCCTGCTGGTGAAATATTTCCTGTGATGCACCATCACCGACACATCCGATGAAGGTCATCTCCTACAACATCCACAAGGGCTTCAGCTTCGGGAACACCAAGTTCGTGCTGAAGCGCATCCGCGAGCACCTGCGCCTGGTCAATCCGGATCTGGTGTTCCTGCAGGAGGTGCTCGGCGCACACGACGGCCATGCCTCCCGGATCGATGGCTGGCCGAAGGCGACCCAGTTCGAGTACCTCGCGGACACGCTGTGGCCGCACCACGCGTACGGCAAGAACGCGATCTACACCGAAGGCCATCACGGCAATGCCATCCTCAGCAAGCACGACATCGTCATGTGGGAGAACATCGACGTGTCGAACAACCGCCTGGAGCGCCGCGGCATGCTCCACGCGGTGGTGCATTCGGACACCTTCAACCGCGACCTGCATCTCATCTGCCTGCACCTGGATCTCTTCGAAGGCGGGCGCGAGCGCCAGGTCGCGCGGCTGAGCAAGCGCATCGAGGAGGCGGTGCCGCACGACGCTCCGCTGATCGTCGCCGGCGACTTCAACGACTGGAAGGAGCGCGCCGGACGCATCCTCGAGGACGAGCTCGATCTGATCGAGATCCACAAGGCGGTGCACGGCTACCACGCGCGGTCGTTCCCCAGCTGGTGGCCGTTCCTGCCGCTGGACCGCATGTACTGCCGCGGACTCAAGCCGGTTGCGGCCGAATGCCTGACCGGCAAACCCTGGAGCGAGATGTCCGACCATGCGGCGCTGTTCGCAGAACTGCGCTTCGAGCCGTCGACGCGGCGGCATCGCAGGAAGTCGACCAAGACCTGAGGCCGCCTGGGCCGGATCAGGTGCGGCGGCGGAACTCCCCCGGCGGGAATCCCACCAGCCCGGCGAACACGGTCGAGAAGTAGCGTTCGTTGGCCCAGCCGCAGAGCTGGGCGATGTCCCTGAGCGGCAGCGTCGAATGCGCGAGCAGGTCTTTCGCGCGATCGACGCGCACCTCGGCGAGCCAGCGCACCAGGCTGCGGCGGTAGCGCGCCTTGAAGCAGTGGCGGAGGTGTCCGTATCCGCAGCCGGCGGCAGCGGCGACCTCCTCGATGCGCGAGATGGTCTGGTAGTGCTCGGCGATGAAACGGTGCGCGGCCTCGGCGCGGCGGACATCCGCGGAGTCCGGAGCGGTCTGGGATGCGGTGGCGGCGTGCAGCAGGCCCGCCATGACCGCGGTCGCGCGGTGGTCGAGTGCCACGCGCTCGAGGCCGCCCGGCAGGGCGAGCCCACGGCCGCGCGCGAGCCAGCGCAGGTCTGATAGCAGCGCGGCATCGCGCACGTCGCGCACCACGAAACATGCCTGCAGGCTCGGAGGTATGGGCGCGCCGGCGTCGACATGGACGCACACGTCCTCGCCCGGCTCGCTCATCGCCTGGTCGTGGCGCTGGAACGGCGCGTAGACCAGCGCGTCGCCCGGACCGAACGGCACCGTTGTGCCGTCCGCGAGTTCGCTGACGCCTCGCCCGCTGGGATGGAAGACGATCTCGAAGGAACGATGGCTATGCACGCCGCAGCGCCCCGAGACCTGGTGGCTCCAGCCCGACACGTAGGAGAGGGGACCAGCGCGCAGGAACGCTGATACCTGGCGCTGATCGGTTGGAGGTCGGGCGCCAGGCATGCAAAAATTGGAAGTCATTGCCAGTCTTTGGCAATGAATTTATGGGTTTTATCCAGATAAAGTCGCTACAGATCGCGAGCGTCAGCTTCCAAACCTTCAAAAAGGAGATCCCATGAGCAGTCGTCTGGTGTTCACCGGCAAGCAGGTCGTGCGCTACGAGACCTTCGATGCGCCAGAGCCGGGCGCGGGTTCGGTCGCGGTGCAGACCCTGTGTTCCCTGATGAGCACCGGGACCGAGGGCATCGTGTTCGAACGCCGCTTCGATCCGGGCACCCATTGGGACCGCTGGGTGCGCTACCCCTTCTACCCGGGCTACGCGTCCATCGCGCGGGTGACCGGAGCGCCTGCGGGCAGCCACCTCGCCGTGGGCCAGCGCGTGGCGCTGCGCGCTCCGCACGCATCGCACCACGTGGTGCGCGAAGACGAGTGCGTGCCAGTGCCTGATGGCATCGATGACCGGTCGGCATCGTGGTTCGCATTGGCGAAGATCGCCTTCATGGGCGCCAGGGCCGCGCAGTACGCGATCGGCGACAGCGTCGCGATCATCGGCGCCGGCCCCATCGGGCAGATGTCCGTGCGTTGGGCCTCGGCCCTGGGAGCGCGGACCATCGTCTCGATCGACACCGTCGACAGCCGCCTCGAGCTCGCCAAGCGCGGTGGAGCGACGACGACCATCGCCAAGCCGATCCGTGACGCGATCGCCCACCTCGCCGGCTGCGCCGACGGCGATCGGCCGCGGGTGGTCATCGATGGCACCGGCCATGCCGAGGTCTTCGGCGCCGCGCTCGAGGCGGTGCGCGACCAGGGGCGCGTCGTGGTGCTGGGCGACACCGGATCGCCGGCGAAGCAAGCGCTGTCATCGCACGTCATCCTGCGCGGTCTGACCATCGTGGGCGCGCACGACGGCCTGCGCGATGCGCACTGGTCCCCGGACCGCATCTGCCGCTACTTCTTCGAGCTCGCTCTTTCCAAGCGCTTCGATCTCTCGGGACTGGTGACCCACGTCTTCGATCCGAAGGACTGCGAGAAGGCCTACGGGACGGCGTCATCGCGTCGCGGCGAGACCATGGGCATCCTCTTCGATTGGAGCGCGACGTGAGCGCGCCATCGCCAGCGTCATCGCCATCGCCATCGCCATCGCCACTGCCATTGCTGAGCGCACCGGACTGGTGCTTCTACCGCCAGCGGGAGGGTGTCGATCCCGCCGCTTATTACCGCGGGTTGCGCGACGCGGGGATCACCGCGGTCGAGATGGTCGCGCCCGAACGCTGGCAGGTGGCGCGCGACGCTGGCCTGAAGCTTCTGAACCTGTCGGGGCCCGGCATGCGCCAGGGCTTGAACCGGCGCGAGCACCATCCTGCCCTGATCGCCGAGATCACCTCGCTGATCGCGCGCGCAGCGCGCGAATCCATTCCGCACATCATCGTCTTCAGCGGTGAGAACGCGGGGCAGCCTGCCATCGAGGGACGTGCCCACTGCGCCACCGCATTGCGCGTGCTCGCAGCGCGCGCGGCGGATGCGGGGGTGACGCTGATCTTCGAGATGCTCAATTCGTTCGACCACGGCGACTACCAGGCCGACGGCAGCGGTTACGGCTTCTCATTGGCGGCGGAGATCGCCTCGCCCGGGCTCAAGGTGCTGTACGACGTCTACCACATGGCGCGCATGGGCGAGGACGTGAGCCGGGATATCTCCACGCATGTCGATTGGATCGCGCACATGCACGTCGCCGACCCGCGAGGGAGGAAGGTCCCGCTGTCTGATGGCGTCATGCGTTGGCGCGAGCTGCACGATCGTGCGGCCGTGTGCGGTTATCGTGGCTATTGGGGCCTGGAATTCCTGCCCGAGGGCGATGCGCTGATCGAGATCCGACGTGCGGCGGCGGTGTTCGGCGCCGGTCAGAGTTCGACCAGGGCCCCGTCGGCGGCGAGCGCGAAGTAGGCGCACGCGTCCCCGCCTTCGGCGACGCTCGCCAGGCACCGCACCAGCGAGGGGCGGCCGTCGGTGTGTTCGAGCACGCGGAAGGAGGCGAAGGGGATCACGGGATCGGGCTCGGGAAAGTGCTCTGGAACGGGCTATGGAACGTGCTCCGTCCTCCGTCCTCCGTCCTCCGTCGACAGCCGAGACGGGCAGCCCAAATCAGCCGTGCGACGCGCCGTCTGGCTCTCCGACGGAGAACCGAGGACGGAGGACCGAGCACGTCATCTGTCACCCCGCTCTCTATCCGAGCTGGGGATTGCGCGCAATTTTAAACGCGTCAAATGATACGCTCGAGCTACGGTAGTCGCCGATCTCCACACGCTGGCGAGGGTATATGCTGAGTCCGGTCAGGAGCTTCCTGGTGTTGGCGCTGTCCGCGTCGGCTCTCGCCGCCGCCGCCGCCGGTGCCGAAACGGCGGCCAAGCCGCAGGCCGCACCAGCACTCTCCCTGTCCCATGCGCTCGCCCAGGCCGCCGCGCGCAACGAGACCAACGAGATCGCCGCCGCGCGCCTGCAGCGCGTGCAGGCCCTCGAGCACCAGGCGTACTCGCTGCTCAAGCCAAATGTCGACGCCATCGGCTCCTACGAGACGACATCCTTCTCGGATGCGCCCTTCGCCAACCGTCCGATCGAGACCTTCCGCGGCGAGGTCGGCGTCGATCTCTCGCTCTTCAACGCCTCCGCATTCCCGGCGGTGTCCGCCGCGCGCAAGAACGTCGCCGCGCAGGTCTACGATTCGCGCGAGCTGCGCCGGTCGCTGGCGTTCTCGGTTGCCCGCGCCTTCATCAACGTCATCGCCGCCGAGCGTCAGCGCGAAGCGGCGCTGCGCCGGCGTACGGTCGCGCAGCGGGTGGTGTCGGATGCGCGTGCGCGCGCCGACGCCGGCCTGGCGAGCGAGAACGACGCCACGCGGGCGAAGCTCGAGCTGTCCCGCGCCGAACTGTCGGTGACCACTGCCCAGCAAGCGGTGATCACCACGCGCCTGATCCTCGCCGATCTGATGGGCATCCCCGCCGACGGCGCTCTCTCGGACCCCGGAGAGATCGCGCTTCCCGGCCGCAACGCCGCTGAGCTCGAACGGATCGCCAAGGGCCGCCGCGAGGACATCGCCGCCGCGCGTCTGCGCGTCGAGGTCGAGCGCAAACTGGCGCAGCAGTCCCGGCTCGGTGCGGTGCCGAATCTCGGCGTTCGCGGCAGTTATGGCGATCAGAGCCACTCGTCCGCGTTTCAGCCGGATGATCCGCAATGGACGGTGGCGCTGACCGCGCGCTGGAGCATCTACGACGGCGGCCGGCGCGAAGCGGAAGCCGACGGCCACGACGCCGCGGCGCGCGAGAACCGAGCGCTGCACGCGTCGTCTGTGCGCACGCTCACGCTCGACCTGCGCACCGCCTTGACCGCGCTCGACACCGCGGAGTCGACGGTGGTGCAGTCCGAGGTCGGACTCTCGGTCGCTCAGACCAACGCGCGGGAAGTCGAAGCGCGCGCCGCGCAGGGTCTGGCGACGGCGTTCGAAGTCGCGGACGCCAATGCGTCGGCATTCGAAGCAGAGGTCGAACTGGCGCGCCGTCGGCTCGATCTCTCGGCGAGCCGCTTCGATCTGCGCCGCGTCGTCGGCCTCTGGCCGCTCGCCGATGCCGAGACTGCTCCTGCCCAAGCGCAGCCTGCGCATGCACGGCCGGTGCAAACACAACCGGTGAAGGCCGAGCAGTGAGAACGCTCTGGGCTGCGGCCACCGCCACCGTGGTCCTGACCCTGAGCGCCTGCGGTCCGAAGGTGCCGGACCCCACCGTGAAGCCCGAGGTGCGCTACGCCGTGGAAGTGGCGGCGGTGACCGCCAAACCGATCAGCCATCGCATCGTCGCCACCGGCAGTCTCGCGCCGTTCGAGGTCGTGCGCGCAACCGCCCGCGTCGGCGGGGTGGTCGAGCGTCTGCTGGTCGCCGAGGGGGACCGCGTGGATGCGGGGCAGGCGCTCGCCGAGATCGAGCCCGAGCGTTTCCGCCTGGCGGTGCGCACGTCCCGTGCCGCGCTCGATCGCGCGCGCGCGGTGGTCGATGACGCCGCCTCGGGCCTGAAGCGGCGCGAGGATCTGTCCCGATCGCAGCCGACCCTGGTGAAGGAGGAGGAGCTCGCGCAGTTCCGCGCGCGCTCCGCCCAGGCCGAGGCCGACCTCGCCTCGGCGCGCGTGGCGCTGGAACGCGCCCAGCTCGACCTGCACGACGCCCAGGTCGCAGCGCCGATCGCCGGTGTGATCCAGGAACGCGGAGTCGAGACC
>JACCZE010000421.1 GCA_013696105.1 Planctomycetota bacterium
CGCAGTCCTAGACGAGCCGCGACAAAGCCGCGGGGGTAGGCCCGGACGGGCCGTAGGGGCGAAGCCCCTGCACAAAAAGCGGGCGCCGAGCGGCGGTGGCGGAATAAAATTGGCGAAGCCAATGCCGCCACGTCTAGGACTGCCTCGCAGTCCTAGACGAGCCGCGACAAAGCCGCGGGGGTAGGCCCGGACGGGCCGTAGGGGCGAAGCCCCTGCACAAAAGCTACGGCTCGAGCCCCAATTCCGGCTGATAGGCCGACATCGTGCCACCGGGCTTCGGACGCGATTGGTCGGCGGTCGCGGTGTCGGGCTTGTCGCGCCGGGCGCGCCGACGCCGGCGGCGGGTGCGCCGGGTCGACTTTGGGGCATCCGCACCCGCCTGTGCGGGCAGGGGGGCGCGCTCCGCCATCGGGTGGACGATGGTGACGCCCCGGATGACCGTCCCGGCGGGCAGCGCCTCGGTCACGAGTTCGCCACAGCTCGCCGAGGCCGCGGCGACGACGATGAGCGCATCCCACACCGACAGGCGGCTGAGCACGCTGAGGTCGATCGCCTCCTGGAGGTGGGCGGCGTCGCTGGTGACGACTTCGAAGCGGGTGAAGTCACGAACCAGGGCCTTGGCTGTCATTGGCTCGATGCCCAGGGTGGTGGTGGCCGCGACATAGAATTCCTGCAGGACCTGGGTGGAGACGACGCCGCGCCCCTCGCGCTGGAGATCGCGGATCACGGCGCGGGCCCGCTGGCATCGCTCGGGCGAGCCGAGGTCGGCCGCGGCCACCAGCACATGGGCGTCGAGGAAGCGCTTGGTGGTCATCGCCTCACCGCGGCTCCGGCCGGGGGCCTGATCTGGTCGCGCTGCCAGGTCAGGCCACGCGAGTCCCCTCCGGCCGCGTCGAGGCGGGCGAAGCATTCGTCGACCCAGGCAGCCGACGAGGGCCGGACCGTCGTCTCCAGCAGCGACCGAACGAGGGCGTTGAGAGCGACCTGGTGACGCTCCGCGTAGGCCCGACTGGCGGTCAGTAGATCGTCGTCGAGCGCGAGGGTGATGTTGGCCATGGACACAGGATATGTGCACGCAGGACCCGTGTCATCTTAAAATCCGCACATGGTCGGGCCGGTGGCGTCTGACCGTCGAGATCATCTGCAAACAGTGCGCTGAGCCTGCCCGATGGCTTGGATCCGGTGCTTTTCCCGGCCTACCTTGTCCGGGAGTGTACGAATGATGCGCGCTCTGACGTGTTCCTGACGCGTCTTCGGCGCCGTCGATCGGGGCACATCCGCCCTGCTAGTCTCCTGCGCTCAATCCAGACGTTCCATGTGTGTGTCCGTGACGCGATCGCATCGGTGTGCGACGTGTGCTTGCAACGACTTGGAGCAACCAAATCGACAGGAATTGTCATTAGATGGGTTTGCGGAACGCCTGCGGATAGGGTACATTCCACTGTGGAGTTCTCTATGCGCGCATCATTGCCAGAGAGCAGCACCCGATGGATCGCCTGGCTGGCCCGTGGATTGGCCCAGCGGTGGTCGGTTCTCGCCACATTCGCGGCCCTGTTCGCGGTCTTTTCGTGCGCGCCGATGGCTGAGGCCGTGACCGCCCAGCCGTTCACCATCACCATCATCGACAACGCACCGGTCGTGAACGACAACTTCAACGCCTACATCACTGGCGGGCCCACGAACGATGCCGACATCAATGACGGGATCAGCGGAAGCTATTCGAAAACCGCTTTCGATACGTTGGTGCTCAACACCACGACCAAGGTCGCTCGCGTCACCATGCCTTCGGGCACGAGCACGCTCTACAGCTACACGCCGTATGCGGCTTCGGCGCCGTTCCCGTACACCGATTCATTCCGGTACCGCGTCGGGAGCGGAGGCTCGGCCACCAATGCCGCGGTCACGGTCAGGTACACCCGCAACCAGACCATCACCTTCGGAGCGATTCCGAATCATGTATACGGCGATGCGGCATTTTCGGTCGCGTCGCTGGCGACGGTCACAGACAACGTCACCAACGCCTCGTCCGGTCAGGCCATCACCTTCTCACTGGTGTCTGGTCCGGCCACCGTCAGCGCCGTTGGGCAGGTGACGATCACCGGGGTCGGCACCGTGGTGGTGCGGGCGGACCAGGTGGGGACGGCCGATTACCGCGCTGCCCCTTCCGTCACCCAGAGTTTCACGGTCGCCAAGGGCACCCAGACCATCACTTTCCCTGCCATCGCCGCCCAGACCTTCGCGGTGCCCAATCCCACCGTCGCGCTCGGAGCGTCGTCCACCTCGGGCCTGGCGGTCACCTATAGCATCACCTCGGGACCCGGCTCGCTCAGCGGCAGCACCCTGACCTGCACCGGCGCCGGCAGCATCGTGGTCGCAGCCAACCAGGCCGGCGATGCGAACTGGAACGCCGCCGCGGTAGTCAGCCAGACCTGCACCGTCGCCAAGGCGAACCAGACCATCACCTTCGCGGCGATCGCCAATCAGACCTACGCGAATCCGCAGCCGACCGTGACCCTCGGAGCGTCCGCGACTTCGGGCCTGGCGATCGCCTATACGGTCACCGGCCCCGCTACCATCAGCGGCACCACCTTGACCATCACCGGCGTCGGCACGGTGACCGTGAACGCCAACCAGGCTGGTAACGGCAACTACAATGCCGCCACCCAGGTCCCGCAGAGCTTCACGGTCAACCCCGGCACGCCGGTGATCACCTTCCCCGCGCTCGCGGGTGCGACCTACAACGCCTCACCCAATCCGACCGTCGCGCTCGCCGCGACATCGAACTCGGGCGCCGCGGTCAGCTACGCGATCAGCGGCGGCACCGGTACCGGCTCGATCGCGGCCTCGACGCTGACCGGCACCAGCGCGGGAACGATCACCGTCACCGCCAGCCAGGCCGC
>JACCZE010000139.1 GCA_013696105.1 Planctomycetota bacterium
GATCCGCCGGGTGTGCAAGGCGTCGGGCGTCACCGCGGTCTACGTGACCCATGACCAGGCCGAGGCGCTGTCGACCGCCGACCGCATCGCCCTGCTGCACGAGGGCTCGGTGGCGCAGGTCGGCACGCCGCGCGACCTGTACGAGCGACCCGCGTCGCGCGCGGTGGCCGAATTCGTCGGCGAGGCGAACCTGCTGCCTGGGACGGTCATCGACGACACCACCGTCCGCTGCGATCTGGGAAAGCTGCAGAGCGCGCGCGTGCCCGCGGGCAGCACTGCCGGCTCGGCGATCGTAGTCTGCATCCGGCCCGAGCGCCTGCGTCTGCGCGAGCCAGGCGGCACCGGCAACCGCGTCGAGGGCACCATCACCGCCGCGAGCTATCAGGGGGATTCGGGCCAGTGGCGGATCGCCGTGCCCTCCGCCAAGCCGGTCGAGATCACCGTGAGCGAGCCCTGTCCGCGCGCGCGCGCCGTCGGCGACCGCCTGGTCGTATCGATCGATCCCGAGGACGTGGTGGTGCTGAGCGCATGAACGCCTGCCGTACGAGCGCGCGATGAAAGCCGTCGCCGCCATCGCCGCGATCGTGCTGCTGCTGGTCGCGCCCATCCTGCTGCGACCTGCACGCGACAATGATCTGCAGGCCCAGCGCCTGGTGATCATCACGCCGCATGGCGAACCGACGCGCTACGAGTTCGGACGCGCGTTCACCCGCTGGGCTGCGCGCGAACTGGGGACCCAGGTCGATTTCGACTGGCGCACACCCGGCGGCACCGGCGACATCACGCGCTTCATCGAATCGAGCTTCAAGGGGCGGTTCGCGCAATCCGATCCGCACAGCGCCGATCCCGCGGCGTTCGATGCGACGGTGGATCCGGACGACTTCGCCCAGCCCGAGTACAAGCGCGCCGCGCGACGGGCGTTCCTCGCTTCGGACGTGGGGATCGGCATCGACCTGTGGTGGGGTGGCGGCGAGTTCCCGCACCGGAAATTCGCCGAGCGCGGTTACTCCGTCGACGCCGGATTGGTGCGCGACGAGCCCGCGTGGTTCACCGACTCGGTCATCCCGCAGGAGCTCAGCGGCGAGACCATCTTCGACAAGAAGGGCCGCTACTACGCCACCTGCCTGACCACCTTCGGCATCTGCTGGAGCGTGGATCGCCTGGCGCTCCTGCAGCCGGCACACGCTCCGACGGGATGGTCGGACCTCGGTGAGCCGCGCTTCTTCGACCAGATCACCATGGTCGATCCGACACGATCGGGCGCGATCGTCAGCGCGCTCGAACGCCTCATCCAGGAGCGCATGACCATCGCCTCGGCACCGGGAGATACCGCCGAAACCCGTGCCCAGGGATGGGCCACGGGATTCGCGCTGATCAAGCGCATCGCCGCGAATGCCCGCGCGTTGACCGAAGGTGCATCGCAGGCGGTGCGCGAGGTCGCGCGCGGCGACACTGCCGCGGCGATGTGCATCGATTTCCACGCCCGCACCGAAGCCGAATATTCCGCGCGGCAATCGCAGGGCATCGAACGCCTGCGCTTCGTCATGCCGGTCGGCGGGACCTCGGTATCCGGCGATCCGATTGCGCTCTTGCGCGGCGCGCCGAACCGCACGCTGGCGACCGCGTTCATCCGCTTCGTGCTGTCACAGGAAGGGCAACGGCTCTACGACTACCGGGTCGGCGAACCGGGAGGTCCCGAACGGTATGCGTTGCGCCGTCTGCCGGTGCGTCGCGATGTCTACACCCCGCTCGATCGCTCGCGCATGAGCGATCCCGAAGGCGATCCGTTCCTGGTCGCTGCGTCGTTCAACTACCGCCGCGATTGGACCGGACGCCTGTACGACCTCATCGGACCTCTGACCAAGGCGGTCATCCTCGATCCGCGCGATGAACTGGTGTCCGCATGGCGTGCGATCATCGACGCGGGCGGGGCCGAGCGCGTGCCCGAGGCCTGGCGCGAGTTCGCCTGGATGCCCTTCCCCTACGGCGAGGCGCAGGCGACCCTGACGCAGCTGCAGAAGGACCCGGTATCCGCCTTGTCCCTGACTCGCGGCTGGACGGTGGATGCTCGCGCGCACTACCGCGCCGCCGAGCGCCTCGCGCGTGAGGGCCGCTGATGCTCGGCCGCCTCGCCCTCGCCCTGGTCGCGGCATTCCTCGCCGTGTTCCTGGTCTCGCCCCTGCTGATCGCCCTGTGGGCCGGCCTCAGCGGACCGTACCTGCGCGAAGCGCTGCTGAATCCGGTCTACCGCGAGGGCCTGACCAATGCGCTGAGCATCGCCGCGGTCACGACCATGCTCGCGCTCGCGATCACCGTTCCGCTGGCCTGGTTCGGCGCGCGGGTGCGTTTCCGCGGCAAGGCCTTCGCCGAAGCGCTGCTTTTGGCGCCGCTGATCCTGCCGCCGTTCGTCGGGGCGCTCGGTATCTACCAGGTGCTCGGTCAGTTCGGCGTGGTCAACACCGTGCTCGAGAACCTGGGCTGGTGCGAAGCGGGACGGGGACCGGACTGGCTCGGTGACTACCGGTTCGCCGTGGTGTGCGCCGTCGAAGCGCTCGGCCTCTACCCGATCCTCTACCTGATGCTGAATGCGTCGTTCGCGCGGCTGGACCCCGCGCTGCTGGAGGCATCACGTTCGCTCGGCGCGAGTCCATGGACCACCTTCCGGCGCGTCACCCTGCCGCTCGTGCGACCAGGGCTCTTCGGCGGCGGCGTGATCGTGTTCGTGTGGAGCTTCACCGAGCTCGGCACGCCGCTGATGCTCGGCTACAACCGGGTGACCCCGGTGCAGATCTTCTCGGGCCTGTCCGAGATCGGCACCAACCGCATGCCGTTCGCGCTGGTGGTGGTGATGCTCACCGTGGCGATGATCGCCTACGTGCTGTCGCGCCTGCTGTTCGCCGGGCGCTACGACGCGGTCGCCGCCAAAGGCGCAGGGGTCGCCGGCTTCGGCGGCGCTGCGACGCGCTTGCGCGGCTGGAAGGCCGCGGCGGCGTGGGCGCCGTACCTGGTGGTGATCGGCCTCGCGCTGCTGCCGCACATCGCGGTGGTGCTGATGGGGGTCTCCCACGACTGGTACCGCACCGTGCTGCCGCAGGGAATGACCCTCGCGCATGCGCGCGAAGCGCTCGCGCACCAGACGGTGGTGCCTGGCATCATCAACAGCATCACCTACTCGCTCGCCGCCACCGTGCTCGGCGTCACCGTCGGCTTGTTCATCGCCTGGACCACCATCCGCTGGCGCCCGATGGGGTGGCGTGCCTTCGACATCGCGGCGATGATCCCGCTCGCGGTCCCGGGCATCATCTTCGCCTTCGGCTACATCGGTCTGGCCTACGAGATCGGCCGACATGTTCCCGCCATGCGCGACATCATCGACCCGTCGCGCAATCCCGCGCTGCTGCTGATCGTGGCCTACGCCGTTCGCCGGTTGCCGCACGTGGTGCGCGCCGCCTCCGCAGGCCTGAGCCAGGCGCCGATCGCCTACGAGGAGGCCGCCGCCGCCCTCGGCGCCGGCCGCTGGACGCGCCTGCGCCGCATCACCCTGCCACTGATCGCGGGCAGCGTCGCCGCGGGCGCGCTGATGACGTTCAGCTTCTCGATGCTCGAGGTCTCGGATTCGCTGATCCTGGCGCAACAGCGTGAATTTTGGCCGATCACGCGCGTGATCTACGACCTGGTGAACGTGCTCGGCTCGGGTCCCGCCATGGCCTGCGCCTTCGCCACCTGGGCGATGCTCTTCCTGGCAGCGACCCTGGCCGCGGCGACGGTGTTCCTCGGCCGCAACCCGGCTTCCCTGTTCCGGGATTGACCACCGGCGCCCCACTGGGGTATACTCGGAAGAGGGCCTCCCGTCCGATGAACCGTGCGATGGACAGTCAGATGAATCCGTATATCGCCGATCTGTTGGCTCAGCCCGAGGCCCTGCGGGCGACGCTGGCCGGATTCGCTGCGCCAAGCGGTCTGCGCGAACTGGCCAAGGGATTCAAATCCGGCAAGCATGCCCGTCTGGTGCTCACGGGCATGGGCATGTCCTATGCCGCTCTCCACTATCTGGTGTTCCGTCTGACCCAGCACGGCTTCTGTCCGATCCTGGTCGAAACCAGCGAACTCATCTACGACGCCGCATCGATCATCTCCGAGAAGACCCTGCTGGTCGTCGCATCGCAATCCGGGCAGAGCGGTGAGATCGTCAAGCTGCTGAGCATGGTCTCGAAGAACCCGGTGGTCGCGATCACCAACAATCCCGACAGCCCCCTCGCCAGAGGCGCGACCTTCGCCTACATCACCCAGGCTGGCGTCGAACATTCCGTGCCGTGCAAGACCTACCTCACCGCGCTCGCGGCCATGGCGGCTTTCAGCAACGACCTCGTCGGCGTCTCCCGCGCCAAGGATGAGACATTGATCCTCGCAGCCAGCAGCCTGATGTCGGCATACCTGTCGACGTGGGATGTGAAGGCGGCGGAGATGGCGGAGCGCCTCGACGGCTGCTCCAGCATGGTGCTGTGCGGCCGTGGATTCTCGGTCGCCTCCGCCTTCGCTGGCGCCCATACCATCCGCGACGCAGCCAAGATCCATGCCGAGGGTCTGAGCGCGGCGCAGTTCCGGCATGGGCACATGGAGATGATCGGCAAGGGCTTCGCGGTGGTCGTCTTCCGCGGCGCCGAAAGCACGGCTCCACTCCTGGAGAAACTCGCATCGGACATCCAGGCCGCCAATGGAACCGTGGTGGTGGTGTCCGACCAAGGCCGCGATGGCGCGCGTCTGATCCCTCCCTGCGCTCCGCAGATCCTGCCCTTCCTCGAGATCCTGCCCACCCAGCTCGCGAGCATCGGCCTGGCGTGGAAGCACGGCCGCGAACCCGGCCATTTCGCCACCCATTCCAAGGTCACGACCAGCGAATAGGACCAGCCACGGTCCGCCCCGGGCGGCAGTGCATGCCCTGTTCGATCCGGTCGAGTCGATGTCTCCAGGGCATGCGAGCGCCCAGATTCCGATGACATTCGGACATGCGGGCCGTATTCGCGTGGCTGTGCCAGGTCCTCCCTAGGATCCGCGCGTACCCGCAGCGAAAGGATTCAATGACCACCACCTCGCACCGCATCGGCATCGTCGGAGCCGGAGCCATCGCCAATTCGCACGTCGAGGGCATGCGCGCTGCCGGCTGCACGGTGGTCGCGGTGGCCGATCCGTCGGAAGCAGCCCGAAAGAAGATGGCCGAAGCCCAGAAGCTGACAGCCTATGCCAGTCTGGCCGAGATGCGTGCGGCCGAGAAGCTCGATGCGGTGAGCGTCTGCGCTCCGAACAGCCTGCATGCGCCGCTCGCGATCGAAGCCCTGAAGGCCGGCTTGTCGGTGCTGTGCGAGAAGCCGCCGTCGACCAGCCTCGGCGGCGCGGTCGACATGCGCGCTGCGGCGCGCGCCAGCGGCAAGCTGCTGATGATGGGCTTCAACCAGCGTTTCGAGCCGCATGCGCAGCAGCTGTCGCGCATGCGCGAGCGTGGACTTTTCGGCGACATCTACCACGCCAAGGCGGCGTGGATCCGACGCCGCGGCATTCCCGGCATGGGCGGATGGTTCACCACCAAGGCGCTCGCTGGCGGCGGCCCAGTCTACGATATCGGCATCCACATCCTCGACCGCACCTGGTTCATCATGGGCAGACCGAAGCCCGTATCCGTGTCGGCGATGGCATATGCGAAATTCGGCGACATCGAGAAGTACGTGTGCGAAGGGATGTGGGCGGGTCCGCGGCGCAAGGGCGGCACCTGCGACACCGAGGACTTCGCGGCCGCCTTCATCCGTTTCGACAACGGGGCGAGCATGCAGTTCGAGGTCAGCTGGGCCGCCAACCGACCCGACGAGAACGGCCGGACCCTGGTCATGGGCGACAAGGCCGGAGCGAGCTGGGAAGGCGACACCGTCCAGATCTACGGCGAGGCCGACAACGCCATCACCACCTCCTCGATGGTGTACGACAAGACCATTTACGACAACCGCTTCCAGCATTTCGCCAAGTGCCTGCGCGGCGAGGCCACCTGCTGGTGCACGGCCGATGACGGGGTCTCGGTGCAGGCCATGCTCGATGCGATCTACCACAGTTCCGAGCAGCGGCGCGAGGTCCAGGTCACCATTCCCGCCTGATGGCCGGCATTGATTCTATAACCTGCTATATTATAATAGGTTATCCGAAGGGTAATCGTTACCCCGCCCCTCTGTCCCTCGCACTGATTTTAGGGTAAGCTTGATGATGGGGCCCTGCTCGCGCCAAAAT
>JACCZE010000143.1 GCA_013696105.1 Planctomycetota bacterium
CCGCGGGTTGGACTCAGCACCAGGGCGCGATCTGGAAGCTGAGCGGATGGGCCTGGAATTCGCAGCAGGTGTTCGTCGACGGCGTGGCGCAGCAGCAGATCGGCATGCCCGCCGGCTTCGGTACCGGCATCGCGAGCGACGGGACGCGCATGATTACACCGGTCGGCAGCGGTATCCCCGATCTCGCGCCGGGACGCTTCTTCTACGACGCGCCTTCCAAGGTGCTGTACCTGTGGTTGGCCGATGGAGGGGATCCGAACGTGCACGTCATCGAGGCCAGCGCCTATCGGCGCATCATGTTCATGGGCTCCTCGACCTTCGTCACCGTCGCCGGTGTCGCCTTCCGCCACAGTTCGACCGCCGCCTACATGGTGGGCGGCGCGGCGATCGAGCTCGGAACCGATTGCACCCTGCGCGACTGCGACGTGCAGTGGTGCGATTTCGCCGGCATCGCGCTCGGCTACCAGCAGAGCCGGTCGAAGGTCATCGGCTGCGTGGTCAGCAACAATGGCAGCACCGGCATCTCGGTCAGCGCGACCTACGATTTCACGGTGTCGGGAACGACCATGTCCGCAAACAATTACCGCCGCTTCAATCCGCAGTGGCATGCCGGCGGCCTCAAGGCCACATCCAAGGCCTGGGGCACGGTGGAGCGCTGCACGGTGACGAACAACCTCGGATCCGGCATCTGGTTCGATTATGCGAATTCCGGGAATCCCATCGTCGTGCGCCAGAACTGGGTCGCGGGCAACACCAATCGCGGCGCCGGCATCATGCTCGAGGTTTCCAAGCGGGTGACGGTCGAGAACAACGTGGTCATGGACAACGACATCCGCGGCATCTACGTCTCCGCCAGCAACGACGTCGACATCCTCGCCAACACCATCGTCGCCAACCGCGGCTATCACGCCGTCGACATCGCCGGCATGCCGCGGTCGGGTGCTTCGCTCACCAACGTGCGCTTCAGTGGCAATTGCGTGTCGGGGAATCTCGGCCAGCGCGATCTGTTCATCGTCAAGGAGAACGGCACCGACATCGTCGGTCTGCGCTGCGACAACAACCTGTTCCACCGCCCCACGGGCGTGGTGCTGCATTGGGCGCTCGACGGACGGGGCGGCTGGGCCGGACGTGACTATCCCTCCCTCGCCGCCTGGCAGGAGGCGACGGAGTTCGACGACGCATCGGTGGAGTCCGATCCGCGGTTCACCGACGGTAGCGCCAACGATTTCAGGCTCTCGCCCGCAAGCGCCGCGATCGATCGCGGTGCCGCGCTCCCGTTCACCGTGGATCACCTCGGCAGCCCGCGCTGCGTCGGCCCGTACCCGGACCTGGGCGCCTACGAATGCACCGTCCTTCCGCCGACGATCACCAGCCCGCTCACGGCCGCCGCGACGGCGGGAGCGTGGTTTTCGTACACCATCGCCGGCAGCTCGGACCCCACCCGGTTCGCGGCAACGGGCCTGCCCCTGGGGCTGGAGCTGGACACCCGTACCGGCGAGATCACCGGCTTTCCGCTGCTCGGTGGCCAGTTCACGGCGACGATCTCGGCCGGTAACGCCCGCGGAGACGGCAGCGCGACGCTGGAGATCGCAATCAACGCCCCGCCGACCGTCGCGCTGACCGGACCCGGCCTGGGCGCCGTGGTCACCGCACCCGCGGCGTTCATTCTGCGCGCCTCCGCGCAGGACGATCGCGGCGTCGCGAACGTCGAGTTCTACGCCGACGGCGCATTCGTCGGCCAGACCTCGATCGCGCCCTACGAGTGCGCGTGGTCGTCCGACCAGGCGGGCGAGCATGTCCTCACCGCTCGCGCCATCGACGGCGACGGCATCAGTACCTCATCCACGCCCGTGACCGTCCGCGTCAATGCTCCGCCGAGCGTCGGGTTGACCGGACCGGGCGATGGCGGCGTGTTCACCGCTTCCAGCGCGATCGAGATCCAGGCCATCGCCGGAGATGATCGCGGCATCGCGGCCGTCGAGTTCTACGCCGATGGCGCGCTGGTGGGTCGGTCATCCGTCCCGCCCTACCAATGCACGTGGTCATCTGCGCAATCGGGTATGCACGCATTCATCGCGCGCGCGATCGACAGCGATGGCGCCTCCACGCTCTCGGTGCCGATGAACCTGCGCATCAATGCACCGCCGACGGTCGCGCTGACCGGTCCCGGGGATGGCAGCGCCATCACCCTGCCCGCGGACGTGGTGCTGACCGCCGATGCGGTCGACGACCGGGCCATCGCTGCGGTGGAATTCTACGACGGAACCACGCTGCTCGGCCGCGTCCTCGCCGCCCCGTTCCGCTGGACCTGGTCATCGCCGCCGGTCGGCGATCACGTGGTCACCGCACGTGCCATCGACGACGACGGCGTCGCTTCCACGTCCGCGGCGGTGAGCGTGACCGTGCGACCGGTGCCGTTGTTCTCGGCGCGCGTGAATTTCCAACCCGCCGCCTCGCCGACCGTCGACGGCTGGTCGGTCGACAGTGGTAGCGTCTTCGGGGTGCGTGCGGGCCTGTCCTATGGCTGGAACCTGGCCACGCCGGACTCGCGCGACCGCAATCGCATCGCTGACCAGCTGCGCGATACCTGCATCCTCATGCAGGCCGCGGCGAATCGCGATGCGCGCTGGGAGATCGCGGTGCCCTCCGGCACCTACCAGGTCCACGTCGTGTGCGGCGATCCCTCGTTCTTCGACGGGCAGTTCAAGCTCGACGTCGAGGGCGTGCGCGCCATCGAGGGTCGCGCCACCGCCGCCCTCCCGTTCTGGGAAGGCACCGTGCGGGTGGTCGTCACCGACGGTCGCTTGACCGTGTCCAACGCCATCGGGTCCTACAACACCAAGATCTGCTTCATCGAGATCCAGGGAGTACCGACCGGCAACGGGTGATGGGCTCATTGCGTGGTTGGTGCGTGATTGGCAGGTGGCAGGTGGCAGGTGGCAGGTGGTATCAGGGGAAGGCGCCTGACCGGTTGTATGACACAGGCGCCCAGGCGCGTCGGCTCCATGCGTGGGGCATCGATCGCTGCCGTCATAGCTGATCATGAATCCCACCCCCATCCGCCGCCTGTTTCTCCTCGCGATCCTCGTGGCTGCCGCCGCCGATGCGCAAGCCGCCGTCGCGCGCACACTGACCGTCGGCCCCGGCAAGACCTACGCCAAACCCAGCCAGGCAGCGGCCGCGGCGCTCGACGGTGACACCATCCTCATCGATGCCGGCATCTACAGCGGCGACGCCTGCGCGTGGTACGCCAGCAACCTCACGATCCGTGGCGTCGGCGGCCGCGCCCATCTGGCGTCTGCGGGTGTCGTCGCGCAAGGCAAAGCGATCTGGGTGATCGTCGGCGCCAACACCACGGTCGAGGACATCGAGTTCTCGGGGACCACGCTCGCGGTCGACAAGAACGGAGCCGGCATCCGTCAGGAAGGCCCCGGCCTGACGGTGCGCGACTGCTATTTCCACGACAACGACAACGGCATCCTCACCGGAGCCAACGCGACCAGCGACATCCTCATCGAGTACACCGAGTTCGCGAACAACGGCTTCGGCGACGGCTACAGCCACAACCTCTACATCGGCAATGTGCGCAGCCTCACCTTCCAGCACTGCTACAGCCACCACGCCAAGGTCGGCCACGACCTCAAGAGCCGGGCTCTGGTCAACCGCATCATCTCCAACCGCATCATGGACGAGGCGACCGGCACCGCGTCCTACACCATCGACCTGCCCAACGGCGGCGAGTCCTACATCATCGGCAACCTCATCCAGCAGGGGCCGCAGTCGCAGAATTCCGGCATCGTCTCGTACGGCCTCGAAGGCGGATCGAACCCGGTCCAACAGCTGTACTTCATCAACAACACCGTGGTCAACGATCGCTCGGGCGGGACGTTCCTGAACCTCGCTGCGACCACCACGATCGCGCAGATCCGCAACAACATCTTCTTCGGCCCCGGGACGGTGCTCAACGGTCCGGGAACCTTGTCCACCAACCTGGTCGCTACGGATCCGCTGCTCGCGAACCGCGCTGGGTACGATTACCGATTGCTGGCCGGATCCCCGGCGATCGATGCAGGCAGTGCCCCCGGCAGCGCGAACGGGACCGCACTGGATCCGGCGTGGCACTACGTACACCCGCTCATGCGCCAGGCGCGCACGACCGCTGGTGCCGCCATCGACATCGGTGCCTATGAAGCGGCAGCCGGAGGCACGACCACGGGCTCGACGACCACGGGAACCACGAGCGGCTCGACCAGCAGTGGTACGACGGGAAGCACGACCACGGGAACGACCAGCGGCACCACGTCGACCTCTGGTGGAACCGGCAGCTCCACTGGTAGTACCACCGGCAGTTCGACGTCGTCGTCGACATCCTCATCGGCATCGACCGGATCGGGCAGCACCGGTGCGACCGCCACCGGGGGAGGTTCCTCCGATACCGGCGGTTCGGGCGGGAGCGGGTGCGGACTCGGAGGGGGCCTCGCCATCGCGCTGGGACTGGCAGTCGGATTCTGGCGCGAACGTCGGGGTCGGGCGTGAGCGCAAGCCGCTTGTATGATACAGGGGTCGAGCGCGCATCGACGCTGCGCGTGGGCCGACGAATCCGCCGGTCATAGCTAGTCATGCCCCCGGCTGCGGATCCCACCGAGCGCTTCGAGCGGATCCTGGCCGAGACCCAGGGCCAGGTGCGCGCCTACATCGCGGGCATGGGCGTACCCGTGGCCGAGGTCGACGATGTCGCGCAGGAGGTCTACCTCGACTTCTGGCGCCAGCCGGAGCGCATGCCCGCGGGCGTCGCACCGCTGCAGTGGCTGCGTGGCGTCGCCCGCAATTGCTGCTACGAGCATTTCCGTCGACGCGCTCCGCGCTCCGCGCATCTGGTGCGCATCGCCGAGCTCCTGGACGTCGCAGCTGAACCTCCATCGGCGGTCGACCAGGATCAACGGCTCGCAGCGCTCCGCCACTGCCTGAGCCGCCTCGATTCCGCTCAGCGCGACCTGCTCGATGCCTATTACCGCGACGGCCGCGGAATCGCCGAGCTGGCTGCCGACAGCCGTCGCAGCGCCGATGCCGTGCACATGGTGCTGGTGCGTCTGCGCGGCGCGCTGCGCCGTTGCATCGGCGATCGGCCTGGGACGCCGTCATGAGCCCCGAACTGCTCTCCTACCTGGCCAAGCGCCTGGATCTGAATGAAGCCGAGGGCGATGCCGCGGTGCGGGGGCTCGCCGATCCCGGGCAGGTTCGCTGGCTGCGCGACGAACTCGACATGGACGAGCTGCTGTCCCGGGCCCTGCGCCCCGAGCGCGCGGACTTCGCCAACCGCGTGCGCAGCGCGATCGCCCGGCAGGGTCACACCGAACGCTTCATCGACCGCGTGCGCACAGCCGCCCGGGACCGAGCGCCCCGCCGACCGCCGAGTCACCGCTGGGTGAGCTTCGTCGCGCCGTTGGCAGCGGCCGCCCTGGTCGCGATCGCGGTGATCGCCTACCAGATGGTCGGATCGACGGCGTCCGCTCCGGTTTCCACCGTGCGCGTCGCATCCGCGCATTGGAGCGGAATGGCCCCAGCGACCTGGTCGCGAACCGGAGGGGACGGATCGCTCGCCGATGGCGCGATGATCCATCCCGGAGACCGCATCGACAGCCATGCGGTCGGCGGAGCGATCGTCCTCGATGATGGTACGCGCTTCGAGCTCGACGCTGGGTGCACCGCGGTGTGGTCGCCCAGATCCGCGGAGCGTCGCATCGAGCTGGTCGACGGCGGCATCACCGCGAGCGTCGCCAGGCAGGCGGCAGGAACCACCGTGGTCATCGCCACCCGCTTCGCCCAAGCGCGGGTGATCGGCACCCGCTTCACCATCACCGCGCATGGGGATTCGAGCGCTCTGCGGGTAGACGAGGGCACGGTACGCTTCATCCGCACCGCGGATGGCTCGGAACTGGTGGTGACCGCGGGGCATCGCGCAGAGGCCGCGGTCGCGGAGCCGTTCGTCATGCGGGCGATCGCTCCGCCGACCAGGGCACGACGCTCCGGCGACATCCATGTCGACGCCGGAGCCCCTGCGGGAGGCGATGGCTCGGACGGCGCGCCGTTGGTCACCATCCAGGCTGCGCTGGATGCGGCGGCTCCTGACGCGGTCATCCTGGTCCGCGATGGCGTCTACCGTGAAAACCTGCGCGTGATGCAGGGGGGATCGGAGGGACATCCGCTGACCATCCGCTCCGTCAACCCGCTCGGGGCCTCTGTCGTCGCGGTCGGCACCGCCCTGGCCATCCACGAGGGCGACGTCCAGGTCGAGGGCATGATCTTCGACGGCAGCTACGGCGCCGAGGACGTGGTTAAGATCAAGCGCGGCACCACCCGGATCGCGATATCCGGGTGCACCATCCGCCACGGCGCGCGCGACGGCATCGACCTCGACGACTGCAGCGGCATCACCATCGCCGATTGCGACATCCATCACCTGGTCTGGTACAGCGCGGGGACATCGCTCTCGGCACACGGCATCGCCGCTTCGGCGGTCTCGAACCTGGTGGTGCGCGGGACCGCGATCCACCACGTCAGCGCCAACGCCATCGAGCTCGCCGGTTCAGGTTGGAACGACGTACTCATCGATCAGTGCCGACTCTCGGGCGACGAGATGGACGAGACGGCAGCCGGTTGCCCGGTCGGTACCAGGTTGGGCGTCAATGGTATCAACATCAAGCAGGGCGGCCTCTCGACCCGCGGCCGTCTGAGCATCCGCCGCTGCGATATCGGTGGGTTCTCCGTCGGCAGTGGTCTGCACCTGCGGCAGAACACCGACGTATTGCTGCACAGGAACCGCATCCACGACAACCTCGATGGGCTGCGCGCCCGCGGCGCCGAACGCGACCCCGGTGGATCGATCACGCCGTCGACGCGTGTGACCGCGGTGGCGAACGTATTCCATGGGAATCAGCGAGCGGCGGTGCGCGCCGAGGACGCGCTCGAACTGCTGCGCCTGCACCACGATACCTTCGGACTGGGAAATCGCCTGGTGATCGAACAGGTCGGAGTCCCCGTCATCGCCCTCGAGTTGCGCAACAACCTGTTCCTGACCGGCTTGCCCGAGGAAGCGCGCGGCGGCGGCAACCGCGCCTGCGGCGCGGAGGCGGTGATCGATGCCACGGGCCATGATTACCGACTGGCTTCCGGATCGGCCGCGATCGATGCCGGTATCCAGCTCACAGAGCTCGTTCCCGAAGCTGCGACCGACGCCGATGGCGCCACGCGCCGCGGTCCGCCCGACGCTGGCGCGTACGAAACGCGCTAGCACCCTGCCAAGTC
>JACCZE010000446.1 GCA_013696105.1 Planctomycetota bacterium
TCAGCACGCTCGCCACGCCGGTGCTGACTCCCGATCTGGCGGCGATGGCGCGGGGCCTGGGGTACGAGACGGCGAAGCCGCTGGTCGGCGTCCCCGCCGAGATCGCCAAGCGCATGACGTCGTTCCAGGCGGACACCGCTCCGCGCGTCGGACTGTCGCCGTGGTACGACCGCGAAGCAGCGGGATCAGCCAAACGGGGGTCGGCCAAAGGCGCTCCGCGCCCCGCGTCCAAGCGCTATCCCCAGGGCGGCTACACCTTCTTCCGCGACTCGTGGGACGCGAAGGGCGATTACCTGGCGGTGTCGCACTTCTCCGAAGGGCTGATCGGCGGGCATGCCCACTGGGACATGATGTCGTGCATCCTGCACACCCAGGGCGAGACGCTGCTCGGCGATCCCGCATCGTGGCTGTATTTCGACAAGCGCTTCTTCGGCCACACCGGCCAGGTGAAGACGCCTGGGGTCGACCTCTCGCAGTATCACCGCGGGTATTCGTACAGCGTGCAGGCCCACAGCTGCCTGGTGGTCAACGACGATACCCTCAAGCCGCTTCCGGCGATGTCGCACAACACCTTCTGGGGCGGCTTCCCGCCGGTGGTACCCACCGGCCTGTTCCAGGCCGGTGGGCCGATCGAGGTGCTGGAAGCCTGGCACGACGCCAACGCGCCGCGACGCCATCGCCGCTTCGTCGTGCATCTGGTCGGACTCGGTTTCGCGTACGTCGACATCCTCACCCGCAAGGGGTTCAACCTCGCCCCGCACCAGTACTCGCAGCTGTTCCATTTCGACGGCGATGTCGCCATCGGTCCCGAGGAGCCGGCCCACGGCCAGATCGTCCGCGCCTGGAAGAACGAGGCGTCGTGCATGATCGTGCCCGGTCGCGAGGCCCAGACCCAGTGGGAGACCTGGCGAGACGGATACCTGGAGGGGGTCTACGGAGTGAGCGAGCGCGGCGAGCTGCCGTGGGTGGCGCAGCTGAGCCGACGCCTACGCGGACCGGCGGTGTTCACCAATTTCATCCTCACGCGCGGCGGTACCGGCCTGACCGTCCCCCCGGTGGCGCAATACCTCGGCACCAAGCCCGCCGATTGGTACGGTTGGCAGCCCGAGGGAATCAGCGCCCACCGTCTCGATCTCGGGATCCACGGCTCGGTGCTGATCGCCAGCTGTCCATTCGGCAAGGCCGTGCAGCACGCCGATCTCGCGACCGATGCCGAGCTCGCCGTGGTCCTGCTCGACGCCAAGGGATCGGTCCGCTCCTGGGCGATGGCGCGGGGATCGCGCCTCGCGGTGCGCGGCAAGTCGCTGGTGCGGGGAGCGAAGAGCGCGTGGCGTAGCAGCTGGTAGAGGCGCGACGTCCGGTCGGGGGCACGGATCACGACAGGTCCTGCGTGTCGCTCACCTGTTGAACGCGTGGGGGCTAATCGTCAGAATTCCGACGCGCCTGTAGAAGGTTGGGGGTACGATCCTTGTTCTGCCTGATTGCTGGCAGTTTTCGAAGGAGCCCAACATGCGGCGCACGTCCTGGACCATCATCGCCTCCGTCCTGGTGGCGTTCCTCGCAGTCGATCTCGCCGCGAGCGACTGGTACGCCTCGCCCAGCGCACCCGCCGGCCAGAACGGCAGGTCGCCGGCGACCCCGTTCCGGACCGTGCAGCAAGCGGTGAACGCGGCGCTTCCCGGTGATACCATCTACCTGCGTGGCGGTACGTACCGCGAGCAGGTCACCGTCACCAAGACCGCTACCGCCGCCGCGCCGATCCTGATCACCTCCTACGCCGGCGAGCAGCCGGTACTCAAGGGCTCGTTGATCGCCGCGGGTTGGACTCAGCACCAGGGCGCGATCTGGAAGCTGAGCGGATGGGCCTGGAATTCGCAGCAGGTGTTCGTCGACGGCGTGGCGCAGCAGCAGATCGGCATGCCCGCCGGCTACGGTACCGGCATCGCGAGCGACGGGACGCGCATGATCACACCGGTCGGCAGCGGTATCCTGGATCTCGCGCCGGGTCGATTCTTCTACGACGCTCCTTCCAAGGTGTTGTACCTGTGGTTGGCCGATGGAGGGGATCCGAACGCGCACGTCATCGAGGCCAGCGCCTATCGGCGCATCCTGTTCATGGGCTCCTCGACCTTCGTCACCGTCGCCGGTGTCGCCTTCCGCCACAGTTCGACCGCCGCGTACATGGTCGGAAGCGCTGCGATCGAGCTCGGAACCGACTGCACCCTGCGCGACTGCGACGTGCAGTGGTGCGACTTCGCCGGCATTGCGCTGGGCTACCAGCAGAGCCGGTCGAAGGTCATCGGCTGCGTGGTCAGCAACAATGGCAGCACCGGCGTCTCGGTCAGCGCGACCTACGATTTCACGGTGTCGGGAACGACCATGTCCACAAACAATTACCGCCGCTTCAATCCTCAGTGGCATGCCGGCGGCCTGAAGGCCACATCCAAGGCCTGGGGCACGGTGGAGCGCTGCACGGTGACGAACAACTTCGGATCCGGCATCTGGATCGATTATGCGAATTCCGGGAATCCCATCGGCGTGCGCCAGAACTGGGTCGCGGGCAACACCAATCGCGGCGCCGGCATCATGCTCGAGGTCTCCAAGCGCGTGACGGTCGAGAACAACGTGGTCATGGACAACGACATCCGCGGCATCTACG
>JACCZE010000475.1 GCA_013696105.1 Planctomycetota bacterium
CGCCTATTATCAGGCGACCGTAGAGGTGGGCTTGGCAGAGTTTTTCGCTCGCAGTGACCGATCCCGGCATTCTAAATGGGTCCGTGGCTGCCTTATCGCAGCTTGAAGGGCCTTTTTCTGGGCCGACGCGATCGACTGAGCTCTGGGCGGCAGCGGCGATGGTCAACCAGGTGAGACAGGCGTAGAGTTCCTGCTCAACGCGCTCGGCGGTGCGACTGCGGAACCGCTCAAGCTGGTAGATGGTCTTCAGTTGAAGAGTGATCTATGGACGGGTCATAGATCGGAGCGCTGGAGCCAAAGCCGAAGCCCGTTTCCGCGGCGAAGTGCCCCTGTGACCTGACCGCATCGACGTACCCAGCTCACTTCCCCGACGCCTGCCATGCATCCATCCGATACCGCCGCGGCGTGACCCCGAACCGCTTCTTGAACATCGCATAGAAATGCCCGAGATGCCCCAGTCCGCAGGTCGCGGCGATGTCGGCGATCGACTGGTCGCTCATGCGCAGCGCGGTCGCCGCCCACTGCAAGCGGAGGACGTTCACCAGATCGGTGGTGGTCCTCCCCTGGCTGGCGCGGATCAGGCGGTTGAGGTGGGCCTGGCTGCGGCCCGCGAGGTGGGCGAAGCGCGCGGTGCCGCCGGCGAGGTGGCGAGGATCCGAGAAGACCTCGATCACATCGTGCATCCACACCGGCAGTCCGACCGCGACATCGTTCTCGACCGGCCGCGTGACCAGGCGCGCGATGTCGAGCAGGAAGCATTCGAGGTCGAGGCGGCGCTGGCCGGGTGCCGAGAGATCGGCGGTCCAGGTATGCAGACGCTCCATGCGCCGCGGCGACAAGTGCACGTGCATGGGAGACGGACCGGGGCGCCATGGCCATTCGCCGTCGGGATAGCGCGCGGCGAGGGCGCGCATCGGCTCGGCGGGGAACGAGACGTTGACGAACGTGAGCCCAGCGCGCGCCGTGGCGTAGGCGCCGTGCACGTCGTCGGGGCGCATGAACACCACGTCACCAGCGTGCAGCGGGAACGATTCGCCATTGACCTGATGCACGCCGCCACCGCTCTCGCACCAGAAGACCTCGGCGAACTCGTGGGTGTGGGGGGCGAAGCCCTGACCGGAACGGAAGGCGTGACGGACGACCCAGAGCTGCGTGGAGCTGTCGATGGTCTCGTCGCGCCAGGTCATGCGGCGGGAGGCGATCGCGCTGGAGGCGGGGGATTGGACTTCGGACTGGGCTTCTGCCGCTGAGACGGATGCGGATTCGGACGGAGGTCTGGCTTTGGCTGTGGCTTTGGCAATGGCTTCCGACGTAGCACGTAGCACGTAGGACGCAGGACGCTGTTGCTCCCCGTGCTCGATGATGCGGGAGCCTCGGCTCGCGTAGGGGAGTTCGTCCGACGTCATTTAAACGAAAGAATAAGCACCCATGGAGCATTATCACGTCATTCTCACCGCTATGATGGCCGGCATGAGCAAACCCAAGCCTGCCCCCCGCCCCATCGCCATCAACCTCGGCGCCGCGATCGCGCGCGCCAATGCCGGCACCAACCACCATGTCGCGCGCTTCACCGCCCAGGTCGAGTTCGCGCGCGGGTTGGCCAAGGCGCTGCCGAAGGAGTCGGCGGGTTGGCCGGCGCTGATCGAGCGGGCCGAGCAGACCGTCGCTGAGGGCATCGTCTCGGGCGAGGCCGACCGCATCCAGGCCGCGGTGGCCAAGGCCGAGGCGCAACTCGCGCCGATCGGCACGCTCGCCAAGACCTTCACCATCCATTGCGCAGGCCACGCGCACATCGACATGAACTGGCTGTGGGGCTGGCAGGAGACCGTCGCCTGCACCGTCGACACCTTCGAGACCGTACTGAAGCTGATGGACGAGTTCCCCGACTTCTGCTTTACCCAGAGCCAGGCCTCGGTCTACGAGATCGCCAAGGATTATAACCCCGAGTTGTTCTCACGCATCAAGGCCAAGGTCAAGCAAGGCCGCTGGGAAGTCGTCGCGTCGCACTGGGTCGAGGGCGACAAGAACCTGGCCTCGGGCGAGAGCCTGTGCCGGCACCTGCTGTACACCCGCCGCTTCATGAAGGAGGAGCTCGGTCTCGAACCCGAAGACATCACCGTCGACTGGTCGCCCGACACCTTCGGTCATGCGCACACCATCCCGACCATCGACGCGCGCGGCGGCGTGAAGCACTACTACATGTGCCGCGCCGGTACCAACGACCGCCCCGCGGTGTTCTGGTGGAAGGGACCGGACGGCTCCAAGGTGCTCGTGAACCGCGAGATCCAGTGGTACAACAGCGAGCTGCGCCCGCACGTGTCGTCGAAGCTGCTCGAATTCCACAAGATGACCGGGCTGCGCGACTGGATGCAGGTCTACGGCGTGGGCGACCACGGCGGCGGCCCCACGCGCCGCGACCTGAAGGTCATGCAGGACATGGACACCTGGCCGATCTTTCCCAATTGGAAGTTCGCCACCACCAAGAGCTTCTTCTCGCTGCTCGAGAAGGCTCCCAACCTGCCGACTTTGGATCAGGAGCTGAACTACGAGTTCACCGGCTGCTACACCACGCAGACCTCGATCAAGCGCAACAACCGCTACGGCGAGAACCTGATGTCCGAGGCCGACGGCGCCGCGGCGATCGCGCACGCCGCGCTCGGTCGCGCGTATCCCGCCGCCGAGCTCGCCAAATCGTGGCGCGACGTGCTCTTCAACCACTTCCACGACATCCTGCCCGGATCCGGCATCCGCCAGACCCGCGAGTACAACGCCGGGATGTTCCAGCGCATCCAGGCCTCGGCCGGACAGATCCGCACGCAGTCGCTGCGCGCGCTCGCCAAGGCCATCGACACCACCGCGGGCGGACGCTTCGACGCGACCGCGCCGGCGCAGCTGCCCGAGCACGAGAGCATCGCGATGGGCGCCGGATCCGGCCGCGCGGCGAACGACATCTCGACCGCGGGCTTCGTGCCCGACGGCGGCCGCGCGTTCGTGTTCTTCAATCCCACGGGTTGGAAACGTTCCGAGATCGTCACCGCGACGGTCTGGGACATGGACAACGGCCCGAACGCCAAGCCGATGAAGGACCGCAGCTACGTCGTGACGTCGGCTGATGGCGCCGTCGTCGCCGCGCAGCGCGTGGGCGAAGGCCACTACTGGGGCCACACCTACGTCGAGCTCGCGTTCCCCGTCGAGGTCGGCGCGCTGGGCTGGAGCACCTGCACCGTCACCGAGGGCGCGCATCCCGCCGGCGTGAAGACCGATCTGAAATGGCTCAAGCACGACGGCTACGCCAACATGTCGCCCGAAGCGCGCGTGCTCGAGAACGATCTCGTGCGCGTGTCCTTCGACCGTCGCACCGGCGGCATCTGCAGCCTGGTGGTGAAGGCCACGGGCGAGGACCTGGTCGACCGCACCGAGCCTCTAGGTGTGCTCGAATTCGTGATGGAACGCGCCGTCGGCATGTCGGCGTGGGTGCTGGGCGACATCCAGAACCGCGCGACCCTCGAGGTCGAGGCGCTCGACGTGACCGCCGCCGGTCCGTACGTCGCGACGCTGCGCGCCAAGGCCAGGATCAACGCCTCGCGCTTCACCGTGGAATACACCCTGCGCGCCGGCTCGCCGGTGGTCGAGATCAAGGTGGACGGCACCTGGACCGAGATCGGTCGTCCCGACGTCGGCATCCCGCGCCTGTCGATGCGCTTCCCGCTGGCGCTCACCGGCGCCAAGGCGCGCTACGAGATCCCGTACGGATCGATCGAACGCAGCGAACCCGCCGGCCAGGAGGTGCCGTCGCTGCGCTGGGCCGACGTCGTCGGCACCGCGCGCGCCGGAGCCGGAGCCAAGGACAAGGGCGGCAGGACTGCGGGACTGACCCTGCTCAACGACAGCAAGTACGGCCACTCGCTCGACGGCGCGACCCTGCGGCTGACCCTGATCCGCTCGAGCTACGACCCCGACCCCATCCCCGAGGTCGCGC
Organism: Planctomycetota bacterium; assembly: GCA_013696105.1. Classification (GTDB taxonomy): domain Bacteria; phylum Planctomycetota; class UBA11346; order UBA11346; family UBA11346; genus JACCZE01. The sequence continues at coordinate 3,980 of JACCZE010000475.1, forward strand.
AGCACACCATCCGCATGGCGGTGGTGCCGCACGCCGGCGTCCTCCCGGTGGCGGATCTCGTGCGCCTGGGCGCGAGCTTCAACCAGCCGTTGCAGGCGATCGGTACCAACATCCACGAGGGCCGCCTGCCGCACACCATCGCGTCTGGCGTGACCTGCGAGCAGCCCGGTGTCTTGGTGACGCAGATCAAGCGCGCCGAAGACAGCGACGCGCTGATCATCCGCCTGCAGGAGACCACCGGCAAGACCACCAAGGTGACCATCCCGGTCGCGGCCGAGATCTTCGGCCGGCTGAAGTCGGCGGTCGAGACCGACGTGCTCGAACGCGACAGCGCATCGTCGAGCGCGCGCGCGAAGGGCGCGACGATCGAGGTGACGGTGCCCGGGTTCGGCATCGCGACAGTGAAGGCGACGTTCGCTCGGTGATGGGCGGCCGGCATCGACTCCCGCGTGGTCAGGGGGTGAGGGGTCGGTAGGAGGAAGCGTGTCAGCGCGAAAATGGGTTTCTGGCTCTGGCTCTGGCTCTGGCTCTGGCTCTGGCTCTGGCTCTGGCTCTGGCTCTGGCTCTGGCTGATCGTACCGGGCGTGCTCGCCGTAAACCCTTTCACCCCCTCGCG
>JACCZE010000004.1 GCA_013696105.1 Planctomycetota bacterium
GTCCTGACGTTTGCCTATACGTGGGGTCGTCGACGTCGGACGTCGGGCCTCGGACGTCGGACGTCCCTTCATACCGAACCCCGTAGCCGCGGTTCGAGCGTGAAGGCGAGGGCGAGCAGGGCGCAGCCGGCGGCCAGGGCGAGGGCGAAGCGATCGGAGAAGTCCTCGCGCGTGCGGATCTTGTGCGGCGTTGGCTGGAGCTGGTCGATGCGCTCGAGCACCTGCGCGAGGCCCGCACGGTCGTTCGCCGGGAACGAGAGGCCACCCGCGAGCGACACGATGGCCGTCAGGCGCGCCATGTCCGGCAGCAGTTCGCGCGGCACGCGCGCGGACATCGTGCGTCCGGCGCGGTCCTGCGCGGTCATGGTGCCGGCGGGATTGCCGACGCCGATGCCGTAGATCGTCGCATCGCGCGTGGCGGCCAGACGCGCCGCAGCGAGGGGGTCGACCCAGTTCGGAAGCTCGCGGCTGTCGGCTCCGTCGGTGATGAGGATGATGGCCTTGCCGAGGGAATTCTTATCTCTGAGCGATCTGATCGCATGGCCCAGCCCGAGTCCGATGTTGGTGGCGTCGCCCAGGAAGCCGGCCTCGGACGTGCGCACGTATTCCCAACGCTCCCGCTGCTGCGCTTCGGTGCGGTCGATGAATTCTGTGATCGTGTGATGGTCGTAGGTCAATGGACAGCTGGTGACCGCGTTGGTGGCGAAGAAGACCAGGCCGATGCGGTCGTCCGGGCGTTTGGCGACGAATTCCTTCGCCGCGCCGAACACCGCCGCCAGCCGGTCTCCGCGGGTGCCATCCGCAAGCGCGATATCGTCGACCGCCATGCTGTGGCTGGTGTCGATCACCAGCACCAGGTCGCGTCCCGTCTGCTCGCGTTCCACCACCACCTGCCCGAACTGCGGTCTGGCCGCGGCGATCACCAGGGCCGCCAGGCCGGACGCAACGAGCAGGCGCCACACCAACGGCAGCCGGCTCTCGGGCAGTGCGGCGATCAACGGGAATGGAGCGAAGGACGCGCCCCCGCGGTTCATCGGCAGCAGCAGCACCGCCACTGGCGACAGCAGCAGCAGGAGCAGCCAGGGATAGGCGAAGCGGAATCCGTCGATGAGCGGAATCATGGCTTATCGCCGGTGGGCGGCAGGGTGGGCTGGCCTTTCGCCGGAGTCAGAGCGGCGTTCGTCGCGTCCCGACGCGGCGCCCCCGCGCCCCCGCGCTTGGCCATGCCTTTGCGCTCGAGCCGCAGCGTCTCCTCGGACTCCACGCGCCGCTGCACGCCGTCGGTCCAGCGTTCGCTGTTTTCCAGGAGCGGCTGCACCGCGTCGACCCCCAGCGAGTCGGCGGCCCAGCGTAGCGAATCCAGGCTCTCGAGCAGGCGCATGAGTTCGCGGAATTCGTCGTCGGACGCACGCCCGCGGACCGCGTACGAGACTTCGCGCGTGGTCGATCCCAGGCCGTCGAATCGCCAGACCGCTCCGGCGTATCGCCGCAGGGCGAGGCTGAGCAGCGCTCCGACCTCCTTGCCTTCCGATGCGCTTTGGGCTTCCTTCAAGTCCCGCGCGAAGACCTCTCGCGGGGTCGGCGGCGGAATGAGCGCTCGCCGGCGCGCGAGCACGACCAGGGTCGCCAGTGCAGCCACCACGCAACCGCCGGCGATCCACCACCACCGCCGGTGCGATTCCACCAGCTCCGCCGGCGGGCGGCTCATCAGGGGTCGCGCCTGCGGCAGGACCGGGATGTCGCTGTTGACGCCCACCTGAACGATCACCGCGTTCGCTTCGGCGGTGACCTCGCCGTCGCTCGAGGCCACCGTGATCTGGGGACGCGGCAGCGCCCATGCACCGCTGCGCGTGGGGCAGACCGAGAGGGTGAAGATGCGGCGCTCCTCCTCGCCGGTCGATGCGTCCTTTGGCGGCGGCACCCCGACCACGAACTCGCCGGCGAACGCCAATGACGGATTCGGCTGGGCCGTCAGCTTCCACCCGCGCGGCCAGCGGTACGCGATCGTCACCTCGCAGCGATCGCCGACCCCCAGCTGCGCCGGAGCGGCGGACATGTCGATGGCGACGGGGTCGGAAGCGCTCGCGAATGACACGATCAGAGCGAACAGGAGGAAGGTTCTCCGTGCTCCGTGCTCCGTGCTCCGTCGGGAGAGCCACGTGCGGACGCTTCTCTGTCTCGACGGAGAACGGAGAACGGAGCACGGAGAACGTTTCTGTCTCCTACCCATGTATCCTCCGCCGGCGTTCGCGGAAGAATCGCGTCAGCGCGGCGAGCGCGCTGCCATCGGTGCGCAGGTCGACGAGGTCGCAGCCGGAGCCGCGGAAGGCGGTGTCGACGCGGGCGCGAGCAGCATTCCAGATCTCGGTATAGCGTCTGCGTGCGCGGGTCCCCCCGGCGAGCACACGGCTGGCGCCGCTCTCGGGGTCTTCGATCACCAGCGGGGCACCCGAGTCCGGCAGTGCTTCTTCGCCCGGATCGGCGACGCGCAGGCCGACGATGTCGTGCCGTCGGCTCGCGCGCGCGAGCGAGCTGGCGAAGCGGTCGACCTGGGCCTCCGCCGGGAAGAGGAAGTCCGAGACCACGAAGCACACCGAGCGGCGCTTGGCGACGCGCGCCAGTTCGTCGAGCGCTTCGGCCAGGCCGGTCG